>CAYSUY010000005.1:0-21355 GCA_964434345.1 uncultured Acetobacteraceae bacterium | reverse complement strand
TGATCCTGCAGCGCATGCCGGCGTCGCTCGAACTCGCGCTATCTGCGCTCGCGCGCGGCATCGTGGTCGGCCTGCCGCTCGGCATGTATGCCGGATACCGCCCGCATTCGATCGGTGCGAAGGCGATCATGGCGGGGTCGATCCTGGGCTTTTCCTTGCCGACGTTCTGGGTCGGTCTGATGCTGATCATGATCTTCGCCGTCGACCTCGGGTGGCTGCCCTCGACCGGTCGCGGCGAGACGGCGACCTGGTTCGGGGTGACGTCCAGCGTCTTCACCGTCGACGGGTTGCGTCATCTCGCGATGCCTGCGCTCAATCTCGCGCTCTTCAAGATTTCGCTGATCATCCGGCTGGCGAGCGCCGGCATGCGCGAGAACATGCTGATGGACTATGTGCGCTTCGCCCGCGCCAAGGGCTTGGCGATGCGCCGCGTGGTGATGGTCCATGTCTTCAAGAACATCATGATCCCCGTGGTCACCGTGGTCGGTCTCGAGCTCGGGTCGACGATCGCCTTCGCCGTCGTCACCGAATCGATCTTCGCCTGGCCGGGCATGGGCAAGCTGATCATCGATTCGATCCAGCGCCTCGACCGGCCCGTGATCGTGGCTTATCTCTGCATCATCGTGCTCATGTTCGTGATCATCAATCTGGTGGTGGACATTCTGTATTCCGTGCTCGATCCGCGGGTACGGCTGTCCGAGGCGCGGAACTGACATGGCCGGCACGACCCAATCCCATTCCGCCCCGGCGGTCGAGACGCCGCTGCGCCGGTTCTGCCGCGACTTCGCCGAGAGCCGCATCGCGCTGCTCGGCCTCGCTATGTTCGCGATCGTGCTCGGCGCTGCGCTCTTCGCGCCGTTGCTGTCGCCGCAGAATCCCTACGACCTCAACCAACTCGACATCATGGATGGCCGGCAGCCGCCCATGACCATGTCGATGGGCGGGTTCACCTTCTGGCTCGGATCCGACGACCAGGGCCGCGACATGCTGTCGGCGATCTTCCATGGGCTGCGGACGTCGCTCGGCGTCGGCGCGATGAGCGCAGTCGGCGCACTCGCGCTCGGCGCCGCGGCCGGCCTCGTGGCGGCCTATTTCGGGGGGCGGATCGAGACGCTCATCATGCGGATCGTCGATATCCAGCTCTCCTTTCCCTCGATCCTGGTGGCGCTGATCCTGCTCGCTGCCCTGGGGCAGGGGACCTGGAAGATCGTCGTCGCGCTGATCTGCGTGCAATGGCCCTATTACGCGCGCACCGTGCGCGGCGCGGCCCTGGTCGAGCGACGCAAGGAATATGTCGAGGCTGCGCGCTGCCTCGGTCTCGGCCATCGGCGCATCGTGTTCGGCCATATCCTGCCGAATTGCATGCCACCGCTGATCGTCGTGGTCACGGTGCAGGTCGCGCACGCGATCGCGCTGGAGGCGACGCTGTCCTTTCTCGGCATCGGACTGCCGATCACCGAGCCGTCGCTCGGGCTGCTGATCGCCAACGGCTTCGAGTATCTTCTCTCCGGAAAGTACTGGATCAGCTTCTTTCCGGGCGTGGCGTTGCTGACGACGATCGTCTCGATCAATCTGGTCGGCGACCAGCTGCGCGACGTCCTCAACCCGCGGCTGCAGAAATAGGACGACGACGATGGCCGAGCCGACCCTGGTCGTCGAGGATCTCCGGACGTGGTTCCATACCCGGGCCGGCATCGTGAAAGCCGTCGATGGCGTGTCCTTCTCGGTCGCGCCGGGGCGGATCATGGGCCTGGTAGGCGAATCCGGATCGGGCAAGTCCGTGACCGGCTTCTCGATCATGGGGCTGATCGATCCGCCAGGGCGCGTCGTGTCGGGTCGCATCCTCTTCGGTGGCCGCGACCTGGCGACGCTCGCCGACGACGAGATGCGCCATATCCGTGGGCGTCGCGTCGCGATGATCTTCCAGGATCCGATGATGACGCTGAACCCGGTCCTGCGGATCGACACGCAGATGATCGAGGCGGTCCAGGCCCATGAGCGTGTGGGACGCGAGGAGGCGCGGCGGCGCGCGCGCGACGCGCTCGGCCAGGTCGGAATCCCGAGCCCTGACGAGCGGCTCTCTGCCTATCCGCACCAGTTCTCGGGCGGCATGCGCCAGCGTGTGGCGATCGCCATCGCCCTGCTCAACCGGGTGGAACTGATCATCGCGGACGAGCCGACCACGGCCCTGGACGTCACGATCCAGGGACAGATCCTGTTCGAGATGCAGCGACTGGCGCGCGAGACCGGGACGGCGCTGGTCTGGATCACGCATGACCTGTCCGTCGTGGCGTCCCTGGCCGACGAGGTCTGCGTCATGTACGCGGGCCGGATCGTCGAGCGCGGTGGCGTCGACGATGTCCTCGACCGTCCCGCGCATCCCTATACAGCCGGGCTGATCGGCTCGGTGCCCAGCCGCAACCAGCGCGGCAGACCCCTGCAGCAGATCCCGGGCGTGATGCCGTCGCTGCTGGCGCTGCCGACCGGATGCAGCTTCCGGCCGCGCTGTGCATATGCCGACGGCGCCTGCGCCGAGGACCCGCCGCTGCATGATTTCGCCGGCGGGCGTCAGGCCCGCTGCGTCCATCCCCTGTCCGGAGCCACGCCGTGACCGCGCCCCCGATCATCGACGTGCGTGGCGTGTCGAAGCGGTTTTCGAAGCCTTTCGATGCGGCGGCCCGGATCGCCAGGGCGCTCGGCGCCGGCTTGCGCGAGGAGGTGGTCCACGCGGTCGACAAGGTCGACCTCTCCATCCGCGATGGCGAGGTGGTGGGTCTGGTCGGGGAGTCCGGATGCGGCAAGTCGACGCTTGGCCGCATGGTCGCGGGGATCATGGATCCGTCGGAGGGGCAGGTCCTCTATCGCGGCCGTGACGTCGCCGCGCTGTCGGGACGCGAGGCGACGGCGGCCGCGCTCGCCGTGCAGATGATCTTCCAGGACCCGTTCGCGTCGCTCAATCCGCGCATGCGCGTGCGCGACATCGTCGGCGAGGCGCCGGTCTATCACGGGCTCGTCCCGCGCGCGGACATCGATGCCCATGTCGACGACACGATGCGCCGCGTCGGCCTCGATCCCGCCTACAAGCGCCGCTATCCGCATCAATTCTCGGGCGGTCAGCGCCAGCGTATCGGCATCGCGCGGGCGCTCGCGGTGCGGCCGGAATTCGTGGTCTGCGACGAGGCCGTGGCCGCGCTCGACGTCTCGATCCAGGCGCAGATCCTCAACCTCTTCATCGAACTGCGCGCGGCGCTGTCGCTGACCTACCTCTTCATCAGCCACGATCTCGGTGTCGTGCGGCATCTCTCCGACCGCGTCGTCATCATGTATCTCGGTCGTGTCGTGGAAGAGGGGCCGACAGAGGAATTGTTCGAGCGACCGAACCATCCCTACACGGTGGCCCTGCTCGCGGAGATCCCGCGCCTCGACACGCGGCGCCGCCAGTTCGCGCCGGTCAAGGGCGAGATCCCGTCGCCGCTCGATCCTCCCTCCGGCTGCCATTTCCATCCGCGTTGTCCGCACGCGACGGCGCGATGCGCGCGCGAGGCGCCGGTGCTGCGCGAGATCGCGCCCGGCCGCCGCGCGGCGTGCCATCTCAACGACGCACCGGCTGCCTGATCCGATCAGGGCGCGAACTGTTCCTTGAGGATCCGCTCCTCGAGGTTCTGCTCGGGATCGAACAGCAGCGTGAAGCCGATATCGGGGGCCTCGGCGACCTCGACATGGACGACGTCGCGGACCTCCGTGTTGTCGGCCGTCGCGCTGACAGGACGCTTGTCGGCTTCCAGGACATCGAAGCCGACCCGTGCCTCTCGGGACAGCAGCGCGCCGCGCCAGCGCCGGGGCCGGAAGGCGCTGATGGGCGTCAGGGCGAGCAATCCGGCGCGCAGGGGAATGATCTGGCCATGGGCCGAGAGGTTGTAGGCCGTGCTGCCGGCCGGTGTGGCGACCAGGACGCCGTCGCACGACAATTCGGCGAGGCGCAAGATGCCATCCACGGTGATCCGGATCTTGGCTGTCTGCCGTTGCTGGCGGATGAGCGCGACCTCGTTGATGGCGATCGCCGAATGGATCTGGCCGTCCAGCGTCGTCGCCTGCATCCGCAGCGGATGCAGCACCACCGGCGCGGCGCGCGCGACACGTTCCGGCAGACCATCCTCGGCATACTCGTTGAGCAGGAAGCCGACGCTGCCGCGGTTCATGCCGAAGACCGGGCGGCCAAGCCCCATGAAGCGATGCAACGTCTGGAGCATGAATCCGTCGCCGCCGAGCGCGACGATCGCTTCGGCGCACTCGGGTTCGACAGTGGGGTAGCGCGCGCGCAACCGGGCTTCGGCATCGCGTGCGGCATCGGTATCTGCGGCGCAGATCGCGATCGATGGCATGGACATCACGGGCGCGAGTATAGCGCGCGACGGGTCACGACGCGCCCGCTTCGCGCGTCGCCGTCCAGTAGGTCGTCGCCCCCACGGCACCGATCGCGGCGAGCGCGACCAGCATGGTCGTGTAGCTTCCCCCGGCGGACCAGAGCATGGCGCCGATCGCCGGCCCCGCCGCTCGGGCGAGGGTGGTCGGCAGGGTGAGGCTGCCCGAGATCGCCCCGTAGTTCCGGGCGCCGAAGATGTCCCGCACGATGGTCCCGCGGATCACCGTGCTGATCCCGTTGACGATCCCATAGACGGCGACGAACAGGGCCAGGAGTTCCAGCCGCGCTCCCGCAAAGGCGGCGAGCAGGAACAACGGTACCGAAACGAGGAAGACCGCACGGCCGACGCCGCGTGCGTCGATATCGCCCCCCCGCGTGAACAGGAGCAACCGCCCGCCGACCTGGAGCGGCCCGATCAGGGTGAACAGGAGGACGCCGGTGTCGCGGCCGACACCGCGCTCTTCCATCAGCGGGAGGAAATGGAAGGTCATCGCGGTGAAAGCGATGTTGTAGGCCGAGAACGCCACGAGCAGCGCCCAGAACCGCCGATCGGCGATGGCGGCCCGCGTCGAGGAATCGGCAGTGGTCCGGCGCGCGGGCATCTCGGTCCGGGGCATCCGTGATGGGGCCAGCATCACGGCATGTATCCCCGCCGCCAGGACCAGGTTGGTCGCCGCCAGGACCAGTACGGCCTGTCGCCAGCCGATCGCCTCGACCAGGACGTGGGCGAGGGGGATGAAGGCCGTGCTCGCGAGCCCGCCTACCAGGGTCATCTTGAGGATGGCCTTGGGCGCGCGTTCCCCCATGGAGCGGGTCAGGACGGCGAAGCCCGGCTCGTAGAGCGTGCAGGACATCGCCAGTCCCATCGCGACCGAGATCGCCCAGAAGGCGAGCGGCGTCTCCACGAACGCCCAGGCGGCGACGGCCGCGCTGCCGAGCAGGGAGCCGCCGGCCATGACGGGCCAGGCCCGCCCGCGATCGATCTGGGTGCCGACCCAGGGAGCGAAAAGGCCGGATACGACGAGCCCGATGGTGATGCCCGTGCTGAGCGTGGTCGGCGACCAGCCAAGTTCATCGCGCATCGGCACGACGAAGACGGCGATGCTGTAGAACAGGATGCCCCATGAGACGAGCTGCGCGAACGACAGGCTCCAGAGGAACATCGCATCGCGCCGGGCCGCCGCTGGCCCGACGGGTCGCTCGACGGGGCTCACCCGCCGGTGACGCTCATATGGCGCTGCACGGCAGGACCCTGGTGGCGTCGGTCGATGACGAAGTCGTGGCCCTTGGGCTTGCGGTCGATGGCTGCCCGGATGGCGGCGTCGAGCGCGTCATCGGCCTCCGACTCGCGCAGAGCCTGGCGCAGATCCGCCGCGTCGTCCTGGCCGAGGCACATGAAGAGCGTTCCGGTACAGGTCAGCCGCACCCGGTTGCAGCTCTCGCAGAAATTATGGGTGAGCGGCGTGATGAAGCCGAGGCGCTGTCCGGTCTCCCGAACGGTGAAGTAGCGCGCGGGGCCGCCGGTCCGATAGTCGGTCTCCTCGAGGGTCCAGCGTTGACCAAGCTGGGCTCGCACGAGGCTCAGCGGGAGATATTGGTCGAGGCGGTTCTCGGAGCCGATGTCCCCCATCGGCATCACCTCGATGAAGGTGAGGTCGTGGCCTTCCTCGCCGCACCACGACACCAGCCGGTCGAATTCGTCTTCGTTGAAGTTCTTGAGCGCGACCGCGTTGATCTTGATCCGCAGCCCGGCGCGCTTGGCTGTCGCGATGCCGCCAAGCACCTGCTCCAGACGTCCCCAGCGCGTGATGGCCGTGAATTTTTCGGCGTCGAGCGTGTCGAGCGACACGTTGATCCGGCGCACCCCGGAGGCCACGAGTTCGTCGGCGTATTTAGCGAGCTGGCTGCCGTTGGTCGTGACCGTGAGCTCCTCCAGCGCGCCGCTGGCGACGTGGCGCCCGAGCCCGCGGAAGAGGCTCATGATGTTCCGCCGGACCAGCGGTTCGCCCCCGGTGAGGCGCAGCTTGCGCACGCCGAGCCGCACGAAGGCCGAACAGAGCCGGTCCAGTTCCTCGAGCGTCAGGACCTCCGCCTTCGGCAGGAAGGTCATGTCCTCCGCCATGCAGTAGACGCAGCGGAAATCGCAGCGATCGGTGACGGAGACGCGCAGATAGGTGATCCGGCGCGCGAAGGGATCGACGAGCGGGGTGTGCGTGCGGTCCATGGTCATGCGTGAAAATCTAGGCTGCGCGCTCGCGGAAGTCACCTCTCCGCCAGCGCTTTCGTGGCACCCGTTGCATGGGCTCTGGCGGGCCGGCCTTGCCGGCGCGGCGCTGCGAGCGACATAGTGCCCAGGATGGAAGAGTTCACGGTCAAACCCGATCCGGCGGATCCACGCCTCACGCGCCGCGTCGCCGGCTGGGACCAGGACGGCGCCCCCGTCGAGGCATCGATCGTCGTCGAGCGCCCATTGACGCTGTATCTCAACGGTCAGGAGATCGTCACCATGATGACGATCGGCGATCATCCCGGCTGGCTGGCGGTCGGCTATCTGCTGAACCAGAACATGCTGCGCGCCGACGACGAACTGGCCGGGGTCGACCATGACGAGGAGACCGGGACCGTCGTGGTGCGGACCCGCGCCCGGACGAATTTCGAAGAAAAGCTGCGCAAGAAGACGCTGACCTCCGGATGCGCCCAGGGCACCGCGTTTGGCGATCTGATGGAGCGCTTCGACAGCGTCGCGCTTCCGGCCGATGCGGTCCTCCGAACGTCCTGGCTCTATCGCCTGCTGAGGAAGATCAACACCGCGCCGTCGCTCTACCTCGAAGCCGGCGCGATCCATGGCTGCGCCCTCTGCCAGGAAGACCGCGTCCTCGCGTACATGGAAGATGTCGGGCGGCACAATGCGATCGACAAGATTGCCGGCTTCATGTTCGCCAATCGGCTCGGCGGCGCGGACAAGATCTTCTACACGACCGGTCGTCTGACCTCCGAGATGGTCATCAAATGCGTCCAGATGGGGATCCCGATCCTTGTCTCCCGGTCCGGCTTCACGGCCTGGGGCGTCGAACTGGCGCGCCAGGCCGGGCTCACCCTGATCGGACGGGCGAAGGGCGCGCGCTTCCTCGTCCTGTCCGGGCCGGATCGCGTGCAGCGCGACATGGCCGCGCGCGATGTCGTGACCGAGGACCGGCGGGCGGGGCGCAAGGGAGCGGACACCGATGGCTGATCCGACGGTCATCGGGCTCGTGCTCGCGGGTGGGCTGTCGCGGCGGATGGGCGGCGGCGACAAGTGCCTGCGACCCCTTGGTGGACGCCCCATCCTGGCGCGTATCCTGGAGCGGCTCCGCCCGCAGGTCGGCGCGCTGGTCGTGAACGCAAACGGCGACCCGGCGCGCTTCGCATCCTTCGGCGTGCCGGTGACCGCGGATACCGTCGACGGGTTCGCGGGGCCGCTGGCCGGGATCCTTGCCGGCCTGCTCTGGATCGGGAGCAACCGTCCCGAGGCGCGTTTCATGGTCTCGGTCGCCTCCGATGCCCCGTTCTTTCCGGCCGACCTCGTCGCGCGACTGGTCGCGGGTGCCGGAGCCGCCGGAACGTCCCTGGCCTGCGCCATGTCACATGGGCGGACCCACCCGGTCTTCGGCTTGTGGCCCGTGAGCCTTGCCGGCGATCTGGAACACGCGCTGCGGGTCGAGGATGTCCGGAAGGTGGATGCCTGGACCGGCCGCCACGGTTGCGCCGCCGTCGCGTTCGCGGACGCGGATTTCGACCCGTTCTTCAATGTCAATCGCCCCGAGGACTTGGCCGCCGCCGAGGAAATGCTTGCGCGTACGCCGGTCTGACGGCTTAAAAACAGTCGAAATCAAGGCGGTGCGGACCGCCCGGATGGAACCAGGGGCACGGAGATCATGGACCAGGCGCGGCTGATCGAGACCTTGGAGATTTTCTCGGCGCGGATCTGCCACGATCTGGTCGGGCCGGTCGGCGCGATCTCCAACGGCGTGGAACTGCTCTCCGAAGGGGGCATGAGCGGCGATCCCGAAGTGATCGCGCTGATCGCCGATTCCGCGCGCGGGGCGAGCCGCCGGCTGCAATTCTTCAGGAGCGCGTTCGGCGCCGGCAACACGGTTTCGGGCGGGCAGCCTCTCGAAGGCGCACGTGCCCTCGCGATGGATTTCTTCACCGACGGAAAGGTCCGGATCGCGTGGCCTGTCCCCGGAAGCGCCCTCGAGACGCGCGCGGATCGCAGGACCGTGCGGCTCCTCCTCAATCTTCTGCTCGTCGCCGCGGATTGTCTGCCGCGTGGCGGCACCGTATCCGTCGACGCGCTTCCCGCGCCGGATGGCGGACTGGCGGTCACGATCCGTGCCGAGGGCACGCAGGCGCGGATCGTCGACGAGCAGCGCGCGATCCTGACCGCACCGGCGCTGGCGGCGAGTGATGCGCCGCCGCCCTCGCCGCGTGCGGTCCCGGCATGGCTGGCGTCCATCCTCTGCGCGCTGGCCGCCGCGACGCTTGCGGTCCAGGAAGCGGACGGGGCCGTCGGTTTCGCGTTGCGGCTTCCGGCGCGCGCCTGACGCGCGGGGCGCGGATCGCCAGAACTCGCCGGGACACGCGCCGATATGGACAAGCTGCTCAGGGATTTCCTGGACGACAGCGCCGAGAACCTCGCCGCCCTGGACGAGGCGATCGCGCGGCTCGAGGCGGAGCCTGAGCGGCTCGACCTGCTGGTCGGCATCTTTCGCGTGTTCCACACGATCAAGGGGACCTGCGGGTTCCTCGGCCTGACCCGGCTCGGTCGGGCGGCGCATGCCGCCGAGAATGTTCTGGAAAGGCTGCGCGACGGTACGATCCCCGTGACACCTGCCGCGATCGGCCTGGTCGCGGAGCATATCGACCGGATGCGCATGCTGGTCAGCGCCACCGCCGCGCGCGGCGTCGAGCCCGATCTCGAGGAGGGTGATGCGGTCGCGCGCCGGTCGCGCGCCGACGCGCCAGGCGCGAGCACGCCCGAATTGCGGTCGGTGCGTATCCCTCTCGACCAGATCGACGGTCTTCAAACCGCGATCGAGGCCCTGCGGCGTGCGCGCGGCGACGTGGCCGCCGTCGCAGCCTTCCACCCTGGCCTCAAGCGCCTGGACGCCGCGATCGCCGTGCTCGCCGAGCGCATCGCGCGGTTGCGCATGGCACCCCTCGGCAATGCCTGGATCGGCCTGCATCGGCTGGTGCGCGACCTCGGCCAGGAACTGGGAAAACGGATCGATCTGTCGCTCGTCGGTGCGGAACTCGAGATCGCGCGCCGCACCGCCGAACTGCTCAAGGATCCCATGATCCATATGGTGCGCAATGCCGCCGATCATGGTCTCGAGACGGCGGCGGAGCGTCGCGCCGCCGGAAAGCCGGAGGCGGGCCGGATATCGATCCGCGCGATGCGGCGCGATGGGTATCTCGTGATCGACCTCTCGGACGATGGTCGCGGCCTCCCGCTGGAGCGGATCCGCGCGCGGGCGGTCGAGGCCGGCCTCGTGCCAGCCGGAGAAGCGGCTCGCATGGCGCGGGGGGACGTCGCGCGCTTCGTCTTCAGGGGCGGGTTGTCGACCGCGGATCGGGTGACGGACGTGTCGGGTCGGGGCATCGGCCTCGATGTCGTGCGCGCCGTCGTGGAAGCGCTTGGCGGGTCCATCGATCTGCGCACCGAGCCAGGGCAGGGGACGAGTTTTTCGATCCGGATCCCGGAGGCCCCCGTCGGCGCGCCAGCCGATGATGGCGAGGCGGAACGCGCGCCCAGGCTTCTGCTCGTCGACGACAGCGGCGGGTTTCGCGATCTCGTGGAACCGCTGCTCACGGCTGCGGGCTATACGGTGAGCACGGCATCGGACTGCGCCGGCATCGCCGCCCTGCGTGCGGAGGGGCGCGGCTTCGATCTCGTCCTGGTCGATCCGCAGACCCCCGGGCTGGATATCGGCGCCCTCGTCGGCGCCCTTGGTTCCGATGGCGACCAGCCCTCCGCCCCCATCCTAGCGTTGGTCGCGGAGGGCGGGGCGCTGGCTCCTGTCCCGGCCTGGGCCTCGGCCGTCATCGACAGATCGGACAGCGCCGCCCTGCTGGCCCGCGTCGGAGCGGCAGCCGGACTGGGGCGGCAGGCGAGTTGAATGTCGCGCTGTCGACTTGTGGTCCCACCTGATCTAGGGTTCCAAGCGTAGCCGGAACTGATCACGGCGTTGGCGGGAGCGTTCGGCATGTTGGCCTGTCTCGTCGTGGACGATTCGAAAGTCGTGCGGATGGTGGCCCGCCGGGTGCTCGAGGGCATGGGGCTTGCGGTCGACGAGGCCCCGGACGCACAGCAGGCCATTGCGGCCTGCATGCAGGCCATGCCTGACCTCGTCCTGCTCGGCTGGGAGATGCCAGGGATGAACGGAGCAGACGTGCTGCGCGCCCTGCGCGCCGCGCCGGGTGGCGAGGCGGTGCGCATCGTCCTGTGTGCGGGGGAGGCCGATTCGGAGCGCGTCAGGCAGTTCCTGGACGCGGGCGCGGACGAGTTCGTGATGAGACCCTTCGACGGGCAGATCCTGCGGACGAAGCTTGCTCTGCTGGGAATCGGCCACGGCGCGACGACGGCGAGGTTCGCCTAGATGCGTCCGGACAACTTCGATTATCTCGCCGCCTGGTTGCAGGAGCGGACGGGCTTTGCGCTTGGCCGTGACCAGATGCATCTGGTCGAGGGTCGGCTGTTCCCCGTGGCGCGGAAATTCGCGATGAGCGATCTCGATGCGCTGGTCGGCGAACTGCGCAGCGGCAAGACGAGCGATCTTCCGGTCGACGTCGCCGACGCGATGATGACCTGCGAAACGGCGTTCTTTCGCGATCCGGTCGTCTTCGCCGGACTGCGCGACCGCGTCTTTCCGGCGCTGATGGCGGCGCGCGGATCAGAACGACGTCTGCGGATCTGGTGTGCCGGCGTCTCGACCGGACAGGAAGCGTATTCGCTCGCCATGCTGGCGCGCAGCCCGGTCCTCGGCCTCGACGGCTGGCAAGTCGAGATTGTCGCGACCGATGTCTCGCGTCAGGCCATCGCGCGCGCGCTCGCCGGATCCTACTCGCATTTCGAGATACAGATCGGACTGCCCGCGCGACTGATGGTCGAGAATTTTCGCCGCCAGCAGGAACGCTGGGTCGCTGCCGAACCTTTGCGCCGCGCGGTCGCGTTCAAGGAACACAATCTGCTCGCGGAGGCGGGGGCGCCCGGCCAGTGTGATCTTGTTCTGTGCCGCTACGTCCTGCGATCCTGCGCGCAGGAACGACGCCTGGACATGCTGAAGCGGATCGTCGGGCAGATCGCGCCGGGCGGTCATATCTGCCTCGGCCTGGACGAGGCGAGCATGGCTCCGGACGCCGGGTTGCGGCCGCTCGCCGATGTTCCGGGAACCTTCGTCCTGCCGGGCTGAGCCCGGCGCGGTTGTCAGGCGACCGCTTCCTTCTCGCCGCGAACCTTGCCGGTCGCCGGGTCGCGAAGGACGTAGCCGCGGCCCCAGACGGTCTCGATGTAGTTCTCGCCCTCGCAGGCCGTGGACAGTTTCTTGCGCAGCTTGCAGATGAACACGTCGATGATCTTGAGTTCCGGTTCGTCGATCCCGCCGTAGAGATGATTGAGGAACATCTCCTTCGTCAGGGTCGTGCCCTTGCGCAGCGAGAGCAATTCCAGGATCCCGTATTCCTTGCCGGTGAGATGGATCGGAGCACCGTTGGACTCGACGGTGCGCGTGTCGAGATTGATCGTCAGACGACCGGTCCGGATGATCGACTGCGAGTGGCCTTTTGCGCGGCGCACGATCGCGTTGATTCGCGCCACCAATTCGCGCTTGTCGAACGGCTTGGTGATGTAGTCGTCGGCCCCGAAACCCAGGCCCTTGAGTTTGTTGTCGAGTTCCGACAGCCCGGAGAGGATGAGGATCGGGGTCTTGACGCGGGCCGCGCGCAGCCGGCGCAACACCTCGTAGCCGTCGATATCGGGCAGCATCAGATCGAGAATGATGATGTCGTAATCATAGATCTTGCCGATCTCGAGCCCATCCTCGCCGAGATCGGTCGTGTCGCACACGAACCCCTCGGATCGCAGCATCAACTCGATGCTCTTCGAGATGGCGGAATCGTCTTCAACGAGCAGGACTCTCATTCTCGGACTCCCGGGTCTTCCCACGCAAGATCGCATTAACCTAACCGTACCCTTACAATCGTTAACGAAAGACGAATCCCCGTCAATCCTTGCGAAAGCCTGTTCGCGCGGCCGGCGCCCCCGGTTGAGGGTTCGTTTACCATGTGCGTGCACGCTTGGTCCCGGCGGGGCCGTCCAGGCGCCGCGTCTCCACGGGAAGGTCCATCCGCATGACCATGCTCGCGCCCAGCCTGACGATCCGTCGCCTCGCGCCGCAGCGCTATTTCGGCCGCGTCAGCGCCGTCATGGGACTGATGATCGAGATCGGAGGCATTGCCCAGGTTCTTTCGGTGGGCAGCCGCTGCGTGGTGACCGCCCGGTCAGGGAGCCAATTGCTGTGCGAGGTGGTCGGCTTTCGCGGCAGCCGCGCCGTCGCGCTGCCCTTCGGGCCGCTCGACGGCATCGGGATCGGATGCCGGGTCGAGATGGTCGATGCCGATCCTGTCGTCTATCCGTCGCCCGGCTGGCTGGGCCGCGTCGTCAACGCCCTGGGCGAACCCCTCGACGGCAAGGGGCCGCTGCGGCAGGGCGCCGAGGCACGCCCGATCAAGGGCGCACCGCCCGCCGCGCATGCGCGCCAGCGGGTACGCGGCAAGGTCGATCTCGGCGTGCGCGCGATCAATACATTCACCACATGCTGCCGCGGCCAGCGCATGGGGATCTTCGCCGGCTCCGGCGTCGGCAAGTCGACGCTGCTGTCGATGATGGCGCGCTATACAAGTTCCGACGTCTGCGTGATCGGGCTCGTCGGCGAGCGCGGTCGCGAGGTGCAGGAATTCCTCGAGGACGATCTCGGGCCGGACGGCCTGGCGCGGTCGGTCGTGGTCGTCGCGACATCGGACGAACCGCCGTTGATGCGCCGCCAGGCGGCCTATTTGACGATGGCGATCGCCGAGTATTTCCGCGACCGGGACAGCGACGTGCTGTGCCTCATGGATTCCGTGACGCGCTTCGCGATGGCGCAGCGCGAGATCGGTTTGTCTGCCGGCGAACCGCCGGCGAGCAAGGGTTATACGCCCTCGGTCTTCGCCGAACTGCCGAAGGTTCTCGAGCGCGCCGGGCCAGGGACGGGCGCGGGGTCGATCACCGGCCTGTTCACGGTTCTCGTGGATGGCGACGATCACAACGAGCCGATCGCCGATGCCGTGCGTGGCATCCTCGATGGTCACGTGGTGCTCGACCGTGCGATTGCCGAGCGCGGTCGCTATCCGGCGATCAACATCCTGAAGTCGATCTCGCGTACGATGCCGGGCTGCAACTCGGCCGCCGAGAACGCGGTGGTCGCCCGGGCGCGACGCCTCATCGCGCAATACGAGGACATGGCCGAACTGATCCGTCTGGGCGCCTATCGCCAGGGCAGCGACGCGCGGATCGACGAGGCGATCCATTTCCAGCCCGCGCTGGACGAGTTCCTTGGCCAGCTCAAGACCGAACCGGCCGCGCTGAACGAATGCTACATGCAACTTGCCGACATTCTCGGCATGGAACCGCCGGCGGCATGACGCCATGAAGGGGCTCGACACCCTCATACGCGCGCAGCGATGGCGCGTCGACGCCATGCGGCGCGAGATTGTCGCTTTCGAGGGGCTGGTCGCCCTGCGCCGCGACGAGGCTGCGCGCTTCGAGGCCGAGGTGATCGCCGAGCAACGCCGCGCGGCCGGCGACGAGGTCGGCCTTTACGCCTATGCCGGGGGCTACGCCGCCAGCGTCATCATGCGCCGCGCCGACATCGCGCGCGCGACCGCCGAGGCCGAGGCAGAACTGGCGGATCGACGCGCACAGCTCGCCGAACTCTTCGCGGAACTGAAGCGCTACGAAATCGTCCTCGAGCGCTACGAGGCGCGCGCGGCGCAGGAAGCCGCCCGGCGCGAGGCCATCGCGCTCGACGAACTCAGCCTGGAGATGCACCGGCGGGGGCAGGGCTAGCGCCCCGCGCCACGGCCGGGGGCGCGGGCGCACACAGGCTCGTCGCGACCGCGCGGGAATCCTCCAGCAGGAAGCGCGCGAGCAGCCCCGCGTCGAGCGGGACAAGCCCCCCCGAGATCCGCGGCGATACACCCGCGCCGATCAGCGCGAGGCTGCCGCCATGGGCCGCCGCGAGGATGTTTCCGAGGCGGCGCGCGGCATCGAGCCGCGTCGCGATCATGCCGGTGCCGCCAAGCGCCGCGAAGGCGCGCGCGGCCTCCGCGGACTCCTCTGCGTCGTGACCACCCGGCAGAACGAGCACGGGCGTCGTCTCCGCAGCCTCGCACCAGTCGAGGAGGTTCTGGCGGTCTTCGCGCCGGACGAGATCGAGGCCGGGCGTGTCGATCAGCCGGAGCGTGCCAGGCTGATCATCCGGTCCATCCCGCATCGCCACACCGAGTTCGGAGGTCGAGGCAGCGACGGTGACGTCGCAGCCAAGGGCCTGTGCATAGCGCTGGATCTGCTCGACGCCCGCCGCGCGCAGGGTGTCCGTGGTGATCAGGTGGACCCTGCGATCGGCGGCGCGCAGCAGGGCCGCGATCTTGGCGATGGTCGATGTCTTGCCGCATCCCGGTGGTCCGGCGAGCAGCAGAGGCTGCGCCATGCGCGCCGGCTGAAGCGGCGCGTAGTCGAAATGGGACGCGAGCGCGGGACGCAGGTTCTCGGCCAGCGGGTCGGATTCGATCTCGCCACGGCGCAGGATCGCGGCGAGCCGCTCGGGAACGCCATGGCGCTGCAGGAGCGTGGCGAGCGCCGAGGTCTGGCGCGCGGGCTGGGGGAGCTCAGCCGGCCCGGCGTCCGCCGTCGCCGGAGATGGCGGTTCGTCGAATCCGTCCGATGCCGCGGCCACGATGCGGACCGGGCCGCCCTCGGGCTCGTCGGTCGCGATCACGAAGGCGTCCTCGCCGAGCTCCGCGCGCAGATTTTCCATCGCTTCCGCGAGGGTCGGCGCCACGAAGGTGCGCATGCGCATCGTCCGTGCCTCAGATCTGTCCGACGGTGCGGATGCGCGCCTTCGGGTGGATCTCGTTCTGCGACATCACCGACGTGGTCGGGCGGAACCGTTCGACGATCGACCGTACGAAGGGGCGGGCGAGGGGCGATGTCAGCAGCACCGGCGTCTCGCCGAGCATCGCATGCCGCTCGAAGACCTGGCGCACCTTGCCGATGAATTCCTGCAGCTTCGACGGGGCCATCGACAGCTGCCTGTCGTCGCCCTGGCCGATCAGCGACTCCGCGAAGCTCTGCTCCCATTCGGGGCTGAGGGTCACCAGCGGGATGAAACCCTGCTCGGTGGTGTTCTGTTCGCAGAGCTGGCGTGCGAGGCGCATGCGCACATGCTCCGTGATCTGGGTCGTGCTGCGTGTGCTCTGGCAGGCTTCCGCGACGCCCTCGAGGATCTGGGGCATGTCGCGGATCGAGATCCGCTCGGCAAGCAGGTTCTGGAGCACGCGCTGCAGGGCACCGACGGTGATCTGCGACGGTACGATGTCGGCGACCAGCTTCTGATGGTCGCGGCCAACCTCGTCCAGCAGCTTCTGGGTCTCGGAGTAGGAGAGCATCTCGGACATGTTGTCCTTGATGATCTCGGTGAGGTGGGTGGTGATCACTGTCGCCGGATCGACGACGGTATAGCCCTTGAACAGCGCATCCTCACGCAGGGATTCGTCGACCCACACCGCAGGCAGACCAAAGGTGGGCTCCTTCGTGGTTTCGCCGGGCAGCGCGATCGTGTCGCCGCGCGGATCCATGACCAGCAGGGAGTTCGTCCGCAATTCGCCGCGACCGGACGCGATCTCTTTCACGCGGATGACGTAGGAGTTCGCGGCGAGCTGCATGTTGTCCTGGATCCGCACGGACGGCATCACGAAGCCCATGTCGGCGGCGAGCTGGCGGCGTAGCGCGCGGATCTGCTCCGTCAGCCTGCCCTTGTCGTTGCTGATCAGCGTCAAAAGCGCGTAGCCGAGTTCCAGCCGCAGGATGTCCATCTGCAGCGCCGTGGAGATCGGCTCCTCCGGTGTCGCGGCAGGGACCGCTGCATCCGCCTCGGCCTGCAATTGTTCCTGCGAGCGCTTTTCGCTGATCTTGAACGCGAGGTAGCCGGTGATCGCCGAGAGCGTCAGGAACGGGATCATCGGGATGCCCGGCAGCAGCGACATGAGGAATGTCAGCAGCGAGGACAGGCCGAGCGCGGTCGGATAGCCGCCGAGCTGACCGAACATCGCTTTGTCGACCGCGCCGTCGACGCCCGCCTTGGAGACGAGCAGGCCCGAGGCGGTCGACACGATCAGCGCCGGGATCTGCGTCACGAGCCCGTCGCCGACGGTCAGCACCGAGTAGGTGTGCATCGCCTGGCTGAAGCCGAGCTTGTGCTGCGTCATGCCGATCACGATTCCGGCGATCACGTTGATGAAGGTGATCAGCAAGCCGGCGATCGCGTCGCCGCGGACGAATTTCGCGGCGCCATCCATGGCACCGAAGAAGGCGCTCTCGTCCTCGAGCTCCTTGCGGCGGCGCCGCGCTTCCTTCTCGTCGATCAGCCCAGCGGAAAGATCGGCGTCGATCGCCATCTGCTTGCCGGGCATCGCGTCGAGGCTGAACCGCGCGGAGACTTCGGCGATACGCCCCGAGCCTTTGGTGATGACCACGAAGTTCACGATCAGCAGGATCGCGAACACGATGATCCCGATGACGAAATTGCCGCCTGTCAGGAGATGCCCGAAGGCCTCGATGACGTTGCCGGCGGCATGGGTGCCCTCATGGCCATGGGTAAGGATGATGCGCGTGGTCGCCAGATTGAGCGACAGGCGCAGCATCGTCGATATCAGCAGGACGGTCGGGAAGGAGTTGAAGTCGAGGGGCCTGTGGATGAACAGCGACGTCATCAGGATCAGGACCGACAGCGTGATCGACAGTGCCAGTCCGGCATCGAGAAGCCATTTCGGCACCGGCAGCAGCAGAACCATCAGGATGCCGACGACGCCCAGGGCGAGCGCGATGTCGCCGCTGCGCAGCGCGGCTCCTATCCGCCGCAGCGTCGCATTGGGATCCAATCCCCCGCCATTGAACGCCTGGTCGGCCATCGTCGCTCCGGAGCCTGTTCAGTCCGCTGCGTCAGGCCGGGACGCGGTCGCCGTCGCGCGGCGGAGGGATGCGCAGGCCATCGTCGCTGTACTGCTTCAGCTTGTTGCGCAGCGTGCGGATCGAGATCCCGAGGATGTTCGCGGCATGGGTGCGATTGCCGAGGCAGTGGCTCAACGTGTCGATGATCAGGTCGCGCTCGACGTCGGCGACCGTCCGTCCGACGAGACCGCGCACCGTCTCGGGACCGGTGGTCGCGACCCCGGCCACCGTGGCGGCGGGCACCGGCTCGGCGCTCGGGCTCGGGCGGATCTCGGCGCGGGTGGCCCCGGACAGGATGATCGCCTCCGCGCCGATCGCGTCGCCGGAGGCGAGCAGCACCGCGCGGTGCATCGTGTTCTCGAGTTCGCGGACATTGCCCAGCCATTGATGGGCGCGCAGCTTGGACAGGGCCTCGTCGCTCATCGGGCGCAGTGCGATGCCGTTCGCGTCGGAGTACTTCCGCACGAAATGGTCGGCCAGCATCGGAATGTCGTCGGGACGGTCGCGCAGCGCCGGGAGGCGCAGGGTCATCACGTTGAGGCGGTAGAAAAGGTCTTCACGGAACCGGCCGCCGCGCACCTCGGCCTCGAGGTCGCGGTTGGTGGTCGCGAGGACCCGGATATCGACCTTGATCGGCTGGTTGCCGCCGACGCGATCGATGACCCGCTCCTGGATCGCGCGCAGCAGCTTCGCCTGCAGCCGCACGTCCATCTCGCTGATCTCGTCGAGCAGCAGCGTCCCGCCATTGGCTTCTTCGAACTTGCCGATGCGGCGCGCAACGGCGCCCGTGAAGGCGCCCTTTTCATGCCCGAACAACTCGCTCTCCAGGAGGTTCTCGGGGATCGCCGCGCAGTTCACGGAGACCATGATCCGGTCCGCGCGCTTGCTGCGCTTGTGAAGGTAGCGCGCGAACAGCTCCTTGCCGGTTCCGGATTCGCCGCAGATCAGCACGCTGGCATCGGTCGCGGCGACCTGTTCGGCGAGCCGCAGCGTCTCGCGCATCGCCGGATTGTTGAACAGGATGGAACTCGATTCCTCGGTCACCGCCGCGAGCACGGCCGCGATGAGTTCCGCGTTCGGGGGCAGCGGCAGGTATTCTTTCGCGCCGGCCTTGATCGCGCGCACGGCGGCCGCCGCGTCGGCGCCGATCCCGCAGGCGACGACGGGCACGTGGATGCGCTCCGCCTTCAGCGCGAGGATCAGGGCGCCGATGTCGAGGTTGACGTCGACCATGATCAGGTCGGCGCTTCTGCCGCTGCGCAGCGCGTTCATGCCGGTCGCGATATCGTCGACCTGCGCGACCTTTGCGCCGCGGGAGATGGCGATCTTGGCGGCCGCCGAGACCTGGCCGCCGAGCGTGCCGACGATGAGAAGACGCATGCGAGTGCTCCGGATTCTGACCGCGCCCTCAGGCGCGGTCCGCCTTGATGATTTCGGTCATCGTCACGCCGAGATGCTCGTCGACGACGACGACTTCGCCGCGCGCGATCAGGCGGTTGTTGACGTAGATGTCGATCGCCTCGCCGACCTTGCGATCGAGTTCGACGACGGCGCCACGTCCGAGGCGCAGCAACTGGCTGACCTGCATGGTCGCGCGGCCAAGGACGGCCGAAACCTGGACAGGCACATCGTAGACGGCCTCGAGGTCGCGTGCGCCGCGGGCCAGTTTCTCGCCGCTCGCGTCCATGCCGCCGGCGTCGAGTTCGTCGAGCGAGAGATCGTTGTCGGCTGCCATGTGTGTCTCCGTCGGAGGGATTGTTGATCGGGAAGAGGGATCAGGTGGCGTCTGCGGTGGAATCCGGGTCGATGTAGCGCGCGATCACGGCGTCGACCTCGGCCCAGAGACGGCCGGTGTCGCGACTGACGCCGCCTTCCGACCATTCGATGCGCGATTGGCCGTCAGACAGCGCCGGATCGGCGATCAGGGAGACCTGCCCGGCGAAGCCTGTCCGCTCGATCGTCCGTTCGAAACGCGGACGGATCTGTCCATCGAGATCTTCGGGGATACGGACGACGAGGCGGGGTTCATCGGGCATCAGTGCGACGCATTGGGCGAGGAGCGCCTCGATCTCGGCGACCTCGTGCCTCGTGGCCAGGGTCGGGAAGAGCCTGCGCAGGATCTCGACCGTCGTCGCCAGGGTCTCGCGGGTCTGCTCGTCGTGGCGCGCGTTGATCTGCTCCAGCGTGCCGGCCATGCCCGCGGCGATCCGGTCGAGCGTCGCCGCGGCGCGGGCTTCTATCTCGGCCATCGCCTTTGCCTTGCCTGCGGCATGCCCCGCCTGCTCGCCGGCCTTGCGCGCGGCTTCGACCTCGGCCGCCGTGAAATTGTTGCGCGGCGGCGGCGCGGCGCGGGCGCCGGCCTCGAAGCGGGTCTGGAAGAGGAATTTCGCGGGATCGGGCATCGTCATCTCAATAGATCAGCTCGTCGTCGCCGCCCTTTTTGTCGGCGAGCAGGATTTCGCCCTTGTTGGCGAGCTCCTTGGCGATCGTGACCATGTACATCTGGCTTTCGTCGACGTCCTTGAGGCGGACCGGTCCCATGCTCGCCATGTCCTCCTTGAGCAGTTTGCTTGCCCGCTCGGACATGTTCGCGAAGAACAGCTCGCGCATCGATTCGGTCGAGCCCTTCAGGGCGACCGCGAGCTTGGTCTTGTCGACGCCGCGCAGGAGCGTCTGGACGCCACCCGGATCGAGACGGCCGAGATCGTCGAAGGTGAACATCAGCGACCGGATCTTCTCGGCCGAGTCCTTGTTCCGTTCCTCGAGCGCCGACATGAAGCGCGACTCGGTATTGCGGTCGAAATTGTTGAAGATCTCGGACATCACGTCGTGGGGATCGACGCGGCTCGTGCGCGCCAGGTTGCTCATGAACTCGGTACGCAGGGTCTTCTCGACGTCCTCGAGGATCTCCTTCTGGACCGTCTCCATGCGGAGCATGCGCATGACGACCTCCATCGCGAAGGCCTCCGGCAACTGGGTGAGGACCCGCGCGGCATGGTCGGGCCGGACCTTGGTCAGGACCACGGCGACGGTCTGCGGGTACTCGTTCTTCAGGTAGTTCGCGAGGACGCCCTCGTTCACGTTGCCGAGCTTGTCCCACATGGTGCGGCCCGCGGGACCGCGGATCTCGTCCATGATCTGGGCGACACGGTCCGAGGGCATCGCCTTGCTCAGCATGCGCTCGGTCGTGTCGAAGGTGCCGATCAGCGCGCCTGTGGACGAGATCTGCTCTGCGAACTCGATGCAGATCTTGTCGAGGACATGCGGGCTCACGGCGCCCAGCGACGCCATCGCCGCGGTGAGTTCCTTGATCTCCTCGTCGGCGAGCAGCGCGAACACGCGGGCGCTGTGCTCTTCGCCGAGCGCCAGCAGCAAGGCGGCCGCGCGCTCGATTCCGCTCATCGAGCGGATGTCTTCGCGAACCTTGGCGGCCATGGTCAGCCAGCCTCCTGATAGATCCAGTTACGCAGGATCGCCACGGTTTCGTCAGGGTGCTTGTCGACGATCTCGCCGATCTTCTTCATGGAGGACGCGCCCATGCGTCCGTCGATGCTGTCGAGGTCGATCTGACTGGCCACGTTGGGCGCTGCGCCGCCGGCGACCGCGAGCGCGGTGCCGCCGGCAGG
>CAYSUY010000004.1:0-59217 GCA_964434345.1 uncultured Acetobacteraceae bacterium | reverse complement strand
ATGATCTCGAAATAGCGGTCGAGTTCCCAATCGCTGATGTGCTTGCGGAACTCGCGTTCCTCCCATTCGCGCGTCGCGGCGTAATGGTCGACGAAGGCGTCGCCGAAGATCGACCGCGCGGCCTTGGATCCGTGGAGCCGGCCGGCAGCCTCGGTGAGCGTGCGCGGCAATTGCAGCTTCGCGGGGCGCTTGACCTCGTAGGCGTTGCCCCGGATCGGCGCCCCGGGGTCGAGGTCGTTCTCGATGCCCCACAGACCCGAGCCGATCGCCGCCGCGAGGGCGAGATACGGGTTCCCGTCGGCCGCGGCGACGCGATACTCGACGCGCGTCGATTTCGCGGATCCCGGAATGACGCGCAGCGCGGTCGTCCGGTTCTCGACCCCCCAGGCCGCCTGGGTCGGGGCCCAGAAGCCGGGGATCAGGCGGCGGTAGGAATTCACCGTCGGCGCCACCATGGCCAGCATTTCGGGCATCAGCGCCTGCTGACCGGCGACGAACTGGCGCATCGTGCGCGACATGCGGTGCTCGCCCGCGTCGTCGTGGAAGGCGGAGACGCCGCGCGCACGATCCCAAAGCGACATGTGGACATGTCCGCCGCAGCCCGGCCAGTCCTTCGACCATTTCGCCATGAAGGTCGCGAGCCAGCCGCGCTGCTGCGCGAAGACCTTCACGAAAGTCTTGAACAGCGCGGCCTTGTCGGTGGCGCCGAGCGCGTCGTCGACGCGCAGCGCGGCCTCGAGCACGCCGGCACCGGTCTCGGTGTGCAGTCCCTCGAGGCCCATGTCCATCGCCTCGCATTTCTCCAGCAAGTCGCGATACCACTCGGCATGCACGGAGTTGCGCAGGACCGAGTAGCCGAAGAAGCCCGGGCTGATCGGCTTGAGATTGCGGTAGCCCTTCTCGCGGATGCTGTGCGGGGTTTCCTCGAAGACGAAGAACTCGTACTCGAACCCCGCCTTGACGTCGAAGCCCAGGTTGGCGGCGCGGTCGAGCACACGGCGCAGCGTGCCACGCGGACAGATCGCCTCGGCGGGCGGCGCGAACTCGCACAGGAAGAACAGCCCGCCGGGCTCGGAGGGCAGGTCGCGGCATGTCTCGGGCACGATGCGCACGGCAGCGTCCGGATAGGCCGTGTGCCAGCCCGTGTAGGTCACGTTGTCGTAGAGTTGGTCGTTCGAGTCCCAGCCGAGCACGACATCGCAGAAGCCGAATCCGCCATCGAGGGCGGAGAAGAACTTGTCGCGGTGCAGGTACTTGCCGCGCAGGATCCCGTCGACATCATGGACGCCGACCTTGACGTGGGAAAGGTTGCGCTCGCGCACGATCGTACGGGCGTCGTCGGCGGTGCGGACGGCTCTTGGGTCCATGATGTCCTCGCTTCCGGATCTTCGGTTTTTAACCGGAAAGAGGCGCACGCGGAAGGCTTGGAAACCCCGGCTCGCCGGTTAGACTGCAGCGCGATGAAGAAGACCCGCCAACCGCCTCCGCGCCGCGCGCCATCCCGAGCCCCGGCCGTGGGCGAGGTGATCATGGACCATATGGGCATCCGTGCCGCGACGGATGTCGATTTCGACGCGATCGAGAAGCTCCTCGCGGCGCCGGTCGATCCGGCCGCGGTGCGGCTCAATCGCCTGCGCGAGCGCGAGAAGCAGGAGGACAAGCTGCGCGGTCTCGACGCCGCGCTGCGCGCCGCGCCGGACGATGTCGCCCTGCTCGAGGCGAAGGCCCATTGCCTGAAGACGCTCGAGCGCACATCGGAACTGCTGGGCGTGTACCGCCATCTGCAGCGTCTCGCACCCGCACGCGCGGACCTGCGCCACATGATCGCGGCGCTGTCGGGCGCGCAGAGCCCGGCACGCGCGTCGGACGACTACGTCCGGCAGGAATTCGATTCCTTCGCCGAGAATTTCGACGCCACCCTCGCGAACTGGCTCGAGTACCGGGCGCCGCAGCACGTCGCCGACGTTGTGCGCACGGCGCTGGGCGACGGGCGGATCACGGCGGCGACGATCGATCTGGGCTGCGGAACCGGCCTCGCGGCGCCGCTGCTGCGCCCGCTCACGAAGCGGCTCGAGGGTGTCGACCTGTCGCCGCGCATGCTCGACAAGGCGCGCGCGCGCGGCGGCTACGACGCGTTGTTCGAGGACGAGATCGGCCGCTTCCTCGCTTCGCGTCGCAACCAGTACACGCTCGCCGTCGCCTGCGACGTCTTCTGCTATTTCGGCGAGCTCGCTCCGGCCTTCGCTGCCGTCTCCGCCGCGCTCAAGCCCGGCGGCCTCTTCGCGTTCACGGTCGAGCGTTGCGACGGCGATGGGCATGTGCTCGGCGCGAGCGGCCGCTACGCGCATTCCGACGTCTTTGTCCGCGCGGCTGGCGCGGCCGCCGGCCTCGCGCTGCTGAGCGAGGCCGAGGTCACGCTGCGCACCGAACTGCACCGTCCGGTGATCGGCGGGTGCTATCTCTTGCGGCGAGCCTGATCGCGCTTGGCGCGCGGCGCCTTCGCGGCGGATCGTTTCGCGGCGGGCATTTTCACCGGTGGCGGGGGCACGCCGCCCTCGCGGATGATCGCCTCGCGGATCAGCTCCGCCGCCTCGGCGGGATCCGCCCAGCGCACCAGCGTCACCCATTTGCCCTTCTCCAGATCCTTGTAGTGCTGGAAGAAATGGGCGATCTGCTCGCACAGGATCTCGGGCAGGTCGCGGAAGGACTTCACCGCGCGGTAGAAGGGGTGGAGCTTGTCGACCGGGACGGCGATGATCTTCTCGTCCTGGCCGGCCTCGTCCTTCATCAGCAGCGCACCGATCGGCCGCGAGCGTACGATCGCGCCCGGCACGACCGGGACCTGGCCCACGACGATCACGTCGCAGGGATCTCCGTCGCCGGATTTCGTGCCCGGGATGAAGCCGTAATTGCCGGGGTAGTACATCGCCGTGTGCAGGAAACGGTCGACGCGCAGCGCGCCGGATCGCTTGTCGAGTTCGTATTTCACCGGCACGCCGCCTTGCGGGATCTCGATCACGACGTTGATGTCCCAGGGCGGATCCTCGCCCGGTGGGATCTCGAGGATGTTCATGGCTTGGCTCCTTTCATGCGGGCTTCGGCGTCGCGGTCGCGCAATACGCGCCGCATCACCTTACCGGTAGCTGTCAAGGGCAGGGCGTCGACGAACTCCACGATACGTGGATATTCATGGGCGGCGAGGCGCGTGCGGACATGGTCCTGGATGGCGCGCGCAAGCTCGTCATGCCCGGCGGTGCCGGGTTTGAGCACGATGAAGGCCTTGACGATCTCGGTGCGGATCGGGTCGGGGACGCCGATCGCCGCGGCCATCGCCACGGCAGGGTGGCGGAGCAGGCAATCCTCGATCTCGGCGGGACCGATCCGGTACCCGGCGGAGGTGATCACGTCGTCGGCGCGGCCCTGGTACCAGAGATAGCCGTCGCCATCGCGGCGCCCGATATCCCCCGTCCGCAGCCACGGACCGGCGAATTTTCCGGCGGTCGCCTCCGGGTTGTTCCAGTAGCCGAGGAACATCACGGGGTCCGGGCGGCTGACCGCGATCTCCCCGGTGGCGCCGTCGGGCAGCACCGTGCCCGCCTCGTCGATGATCGCGACGCGATGGCCGGGGACGGCACGGCCCATGGATCCCGGGCGCACGGGCATGATGTCGGCATTGTTGGCGACGACCAGATTGCATTCCGTCTGGCCATAGAACTCGTTGATCGTGAGGCCGAAGGCGGCTCGTCCCCAGTCGAGCAACTCGGCGCCAAGCGTCTCGCCACCCGATCCGATGGATCGTAGCCGGACCGCGGCGGCCGCCGCCGCGCCGGCCTGGCGCATCAGCTTGAGCGCAGTCGGCGGCAGGAAGACGTTGCGCACGCCATGGCGCGCCATCAGTGCATGGGCCTCGAGCGGATCGAATTTTGCGCTGCGCCGCGCCACCACGGGGACGCCGTGATGCCATGCGGGCAGCAGCACGTCGAACAATCCGCCGATCCAGGCCCAGTCCGCAGGCGTCCAGAAGACGTCGCCCGGCTTCGGAAAGAAGCGCTGCGGCAGTTCGACCCCGGGCAGGTGGCCGAGCAGCACCCGATGCGCATGCAGCGCGCCTTTCGGCGGACCGGTGGTGCCCGAGGTGTAGATGATGATCGCCGGATCCTCGGCCATCGTGTCCGCGACCGGGAAGCTGTCGCGCGCCGCCGCGCAGGAGTTCGCGAAATCGAGCGTGCCGTCGACGCCGCGACCGTCGACGACGATCGCGGCGTGCAGCGCCGGCAGGCGCTCGCGCAGCGCCGCGACCTTGGGCCAGTTGGCGAGGTCGGTGACGATCAGCCGCGCGCCCGAGTCGGCGAGCCGATAGGCGAGGGCCTCTTCGCCGAACAGCACGAAGAGCGGGACCGCGATGGCCCCGAGCTTGTACGCGGCGACATGGGCAAGCGCCGTTTCCGGCGCCTGGCCGAGCAGGATGGCCACGCGGTCGCCGCGTCGTAGGCCTGCGGCGTGGAAGACGTTCGCGAGCCGGTTGGAGGCGCGTGCGACCCAGCCGAAGCTGCGCCGTTCCGCCGTCCCGTCGTCGCCGACGACGATCAGCGCGTCCGCGTCGGCGCGCTGGCGATCGGCGACATCGTGGCCGATGTTGTAACGCTCGGGGATCCGCCACGCGAACGCGGCGGCGAGCGCGTCATGGTCGCTGGCCTCGGTAAGCAGGCATGCCTCCCGTCGAATGCGAGGCCCCGATCTTGGAAGATGCTGTCGGGCGGCGCAAACCCGCAGACGGCTGCGGTTCGCGCGAGCAGGCCTCCCCGGACGCGTTTTCTCCCTGGCGCCGCTGCCCGTGGTTCCCTAGGTCTAGGGTCATGACGAAGCCACCCGCCCGGACCGTCTCGTCGCAGGTCGCCGCTTTCCTGGAGGCGGCGCGCCGCGTGCCGGCGCTGCGGGCCGGATCTGGCCCGGGCCGTCTGATCTTCGCGCTGGACGCCACGGCGTCGCGTGAACCGATGTGGGAACGCGCGCGCGCGTTGCAGGCCGACATGTTCCAGGCGGCGCGCGAGGTCGGCGATCTCGAGATCCAGCTCGCCTGGTACAGCGGTCTCGGAGATTTCCAGGCGACGCCCTTCGCCGCGCGCTCGCAGACGCTTCTCGACGCGATGCGCGGCGTGGCCTGCGCTGCCGGGGAGACGCAGATCGAGCGCGTCCTCGATCATGCCGCCGCGCAGACGCGACAGCGCAAGGTGGCGGCCCTGGTCTTCGTCGGCGACGCGGTGGAGGAGGGCCTTGACCGCCTCGCCCAGCGTGCGGGCGCGCTGGGTCTGCTCGGTCTGCCGTGCTTCATGTTCCTCGAGGGCCGTGACGAGGTGGCCCGGGCCGGTTTCGAGCGGATCGCCCGGCTCAGCGGCGGTGCCTTCGCGCCCTTCGACGGGGCAAGCGCGCAGACCCTGCGCGATCTCCTGGCGGCGGTCGCCACCTTCGCGGCCGGTGGCCGCGTGGCGCTCGAGGATTTTTCCCGGCGGCGTGGCGGCCCGGTGGCGCTGCTTGCCGCCCAGATCGGCAAGCCGCGGGGCGCGTGATGGGGCTCTTCTACCTTCTGCTCGGCCTCGGGATCCTGCTGCTGCTGCTCGCCGCGGGGCGTTGGTTCACCAATGCCTCGGCGCGGCATGTCGCCGCAGGTCTGCGCTGGGCCGCCATCGGCGGCGGCGGGCTCGCGGCGCTGTGGCTGCTGGCGACCGGACGCGCCGTCCAGACGCTCTACCTCCTCCTGCCCCTCTTGCCTGTCCTTCGCCGCTGGTGGCAACGCCATGGCGCCGGCGTTCCGCCGGCGGCCGGGCAGGGATCCGATGTCGAGACCGCGTGGCTGCGGATGCATCTGGATCATGAGACCGGGGCGATGGACGGGCTTGTCCTTGCCGGTGTCTTCAAGGGGCGGCGCCTGGGCGAACTGGCGCCGGTCCAGTTGCTCGATCTGCTCGCTGAATTGCGCATCGCCGACGGCGATTCGGCCGCTCTGCTGGAGACGTATCTCGATGCCCTGCACCCCGCCTGGCGGCAGGGCGGAGATGCCGGCGAGGCGTCCCCCGGGGGAGAGCAGCAGGCGCGCGCCGCCACGGGGGCGGGGGCGATGGACCGCGCCGAGGCGGGCCGCATCCTGGGGGTCGCGCCGGATGCCCCGCGCGAGGAGATCGTTCGCGCCTGGCGCGAGCTGATGAAGCGCAACCATCCGGACCAGGGCGGGTCCGCCTATCTCGCCGCACGGATCAACGAGGCGAAGGACACGCTCCTGGGCTAGTCCCGATGGTCCTGGCCGGGCGCTTGCCGCGCCGCCGCGCGCTATGGCAAAAGCTGCCCGCCGCGCGGAACAACCCGTCGCCACGGATCGTTGAGTGCGGAGCCCAGAGCGGGTTCGTCCATCCGCCACATATCGGAACCCTGTCATGTCCGTTCGCATCCGCAAGGCGATCTTCCCCGTCGGAGGTCTCGGCACGCGCTTCCTGCCGGCCACAAAGGCCATGCCGAAGGAGATGCTGCCGGTCGTCGACAAGCCGCTGATCCAATACGCGGTCGAGGAGGCCCAGGCCGCCGGGATCGAGGAATTCATCTTCGTCACCGGCCGCGGCAAGACCGCGATCGAGGATCATTTCGACCATTCCTTCGAACTCGAAAAGACGCTCGAGGAGCGCGGCAAGACCGCGGAGCTCGAGGAATTGCGCCGCTGGCTGCCCAAGCCCGGCCGCGTCGCCTATACGCGGCAGATGGCGCCGATGGGGCTGGGGCACGCCGTGTGGTGCGCGCGCGACCTCGTCGGCGACGAGCCCTTCGCGGTGCTGCTGGCCGATGATCTGATCCTCGCGGACCGGTCCTGTCTTGCCCAGATGGTGGACGCCTATCCCGAGGTCCGCGGCAACATGATCGCCGTCATGGATGTCCCGCGCGAGCACACCAAGCGGTATGGCATCGTCGATCCGGGGCGGGACGACGGCAAGCTGGTCCAGGTGAAGGGGCTCGTCGAGAAGCCGACGCCGGACAAGGCGCCGTCGACCTGCGCCGTGATCGGCCGGTACGTGCTCGAGCCCAGCGTCTTCCGTCACCTCGACAAGGGCACGCGCGGTGCCGGCGGCGAGATCCAGTTGACCGACGCCCTGGCGGCGATGATCGGCGCCGCGCCGTTCCATGGGCTGCGCTTCACGGGCACGCGCTTCGATTGCGGCGACAAGGTCGGCTTCTTCGAGGCCAATCTGGCCTTCGCGCTCGCCCGCCCCGACATCGGCGCGGCAGCCCGCGCCGCGATGCAGTCCTATGTCTGACGCCACCACGCAAACCGGCACACCGGCAGGAAGGTCTTGAGCATGCGCGTGACGATGATCGGCACCGGCTATGTCGGGCTCGTGACCGGGGCCTGTTTTTCCGAATTCGGGGTCGACGTGACCTGCGTCGACAAGGATGTCGGCAAGATCGAACGGCTGGAGCGCGGCGAGATCCCGATCTTCGAGCCTGGGCTCGACCAGCTGGTCGCCAAGAACAAGGCGGCTGGGCGGCTGACCTTCACGACCGACCTCGCGCGCGCCGTGCCGGGAGCCGATGCGGTGTTCATCGCCGTGGGGACGCCCTCGCGGCGGGGCGATGGGCATGCGGACCTGTCCTATGTCTACGCTGCGGCCGAGGAGATCGGGCGCGCGCTGACCGGCTACGCGGTCGTGGTCACGAAATCGACGGTGCCTGTCGGCACTGGCCGCGAGGTCGCGCGTCGGATCCGGGCCGTGGCGCCGCAGGCTCAGTTCGACGTCGTGTCGAACCCGGAATTCCTCCGCGAGGGGGCCGCGATCTCGGATTTCATGCGTCCCGACCGTGTGGTCATCGGTACGGAGAGCGATCGCGCCCGCGCGGTCATGCGGGAACTCTACCGGCCGCTCTACCTGATCGAGACGCCGATCGTCTTCACCTCGCTCGAGACGAGCGAGCTCATCAAATACGCCGCCAATACCTTCCTTGCGACCAAGATCACCTTCATCAACGAGATGGCTGATCTCTGCGAGAAGGTGGGGGCGGACGTGCACGACGTCGCCAAGGGGATCGGCCTCGACGGGCGCATCGGCCGCAAATTCCTTCATCCCGGACCCGGCTATGGCGGGTCCTGCTTCCCCAAGGACACGCTGGCGCTCGTCAAGACGGCCCAGGACCATGGCAGCCCACTGCGCATCGTCGAGACCGTGGTCGACATCAACGACAAGCGCAAGACGGCGATGGCCGCGCGCATCGTCGACGCCTGCGGCGGTTCGGTGGCGGGCAAGACGATCGCGGTGCTCGGCCTGACCTTCAAGCCGAATACCGACGACATGCGCGACGCGCCAAGCCTCGCGATCCTGCCGCCGCTGCTGGCGGCCGGCGCCCGGGTCAAGGCCTACGATCCCGAGGGCATGCACGGCGAGGCGCGCCAACTCCTGCCCGGTGTCGAGTTCTGCGCCAGCGCCACAGAGGCGATGCAAGGCGCCGACGCCATGGCCCTGCTGACCGAGTGGAACGAGTTCCGGGCGCTCGATCCGGCGCGCATCCGCGCGCTGCTCAAGACCCCGATCGTCGTCGACCTGCGCAATGTCTATTCGCCGGCCGACATGGTCGCGGCGGGGCTGGACTATCGGTCCATCGGACGGCCGGTGACGGCGCATGGCAGCGACACCTGAGGAGGGCGTACGCATGACCACCGGCCCGTCCCATCGTTTCGATCCGTCTGTCCTGCGCGAATACGACATCCGGGGGATCGTCGATCGCACCCTGTCCGAAGCCGATGCGCGTGCCGTGGGGCTCGGCTTCGGTACGGCCGTGCGCGAGCGCGGCGGCAAGCGCGTGGCCGTGGCCCGTGACGGCCGCCTCCACTCGCCGCGGCTGCAGGCCGCGCTGATCGCCGGGCTGGCAGCCACCGGTCTCGACGTCGTCGATGTCGGTCTCGGACCGACGCCGATGCTCTATTTCGCTGCCCATACGCTCGACGTCGATGCCGGAATCCAGGTCACCGGCTCGCACAACCCGTCCGAGTACAACGGGTTCAAGATGCTGATCGGCGGCAAGAGTTTCTGGGGCGACGACATCCGCCGCATGGGCGCGCGCTGCGCCGCCGGCGATTTCGCGGCGGGAGCCGGGCATGTGACCACGGCGGCGGTCGGCGATGCCTATCTGGAGCGTCTGCTGCGCGACTATCGGCCCGGGCGTGATCTGACCGTGGTCTGGGATGCCGGGAATGGCGCCGGCGGCGAGGTGATGCAGGGGCTGGCACGCCGCCTTCCGGGACGCCACGTCCTGCTCAACGAGCGGATCGACGGGACCTTTCCGGCCCATCATCCGGATCCGACCGTGGCCAAGAATCTCGTGCAGCTGCAGGAGGCCGTCGCGCGCGAGGGAGCGGATCTCGGCGTTGCCTTCGACGGCGACGCGGACCGCATCGGTGTCGTCGATGGACAGGGCCGCATCTTGTGGGGCGACCAGCTGATGGCGCTGTTCGCGCGCGAGATCCTGGCCGAGCGTCCTGGCGCGACGATCATCGCCGACGTGAAGGCCAGCCAGACGCTGTTCGACGAGATCGCCCGGCTGGGCGGCACGCCGCTGATGTGGCGGACAGGCCATTCGATCATCAAGGCGAAGATGCACGAGACCGCGGCACCCCTGGCGGGGGAGATGTCCGGCCATATCTTCTTCGCGGATCGCTGGTACGGCTTCGACGACGCGCTCTACGCCGCGATCCGGATCCTGTCGATCGTCGCCCGCGCGCCGGAGAGCCTCGCGGCCATGCGTGACACGCTTCCAGCGGCGGTCAATACGCCGGAACTGCGCTTTCCGGTCGACGAGACCCGGAAATTCGCTGTCGTCGACGAGGTGCGGGCGCGGTTGCGCGCGGCCGGGGCGGCGGTGAACGACGTCGATGGCGCGCGCGTCTCGACGGCGGATGGCTGGTGGCTGCTGCGCGCCTCGAACACCCAGGACGTTCTGGTCGCGCGCTGCGAGTCGCGCGACACGGCCGGACTTTCTCGCCTCAAGGCCGCGTTGGTGGCAGAATTGAGGGCAAGCGGGGTGGACGCACCACAGGAGTTGTAGGTCGGATGCGGTTCTTCTTCTACGGCACCTTGATGGACCCGGATGTCCGGGCGATCGTGCTTGGTCGGGAGGCTTCTCTGGCGGCACATGTCCGTGACGCCGTGCTCTTCGACTGGGAGCGCCGCTCGACGCAGGGCGTCAGTTATCCGGTGGTCATCCAGAAGCCGGGGGAACATGTGAACGGCGTCATCGTGAGTGGTCTCGATACGCTGTCGCGGCGCGCGCTCGTCGCCTATGAAGGGCCGTTCTATCAATTGATGCGGATCAACGCCTACGTGTCGAATGGCCCGCGCGAGGCATTGCTGTTCGCGCCGGGAACCGACAGCCCGCTGCAGCCCGAGATGAGCGGCTGGAGCTACCCGCACTGGGCCATGAAGTACAAGAAGGCCTTCGTCACCGAATTGATTGCCGAGCGCAAGGCAGCGGGCGGCTGATCAGCCTCCGGGGCGGGCGGTCCCCGCGGCGGCGGATGGTTGCGCCGCCACCGTTGGGGGGGAGGATGACTGCGCGACGGACGGGCCGACCACAAGGCACGCCTGGCGCCGACTTTTCAGCGCCTCGCAGGCGTCGCGCGCGGCTTTGGACGTAAGCCCCGTCAGGCGGGCGCGGAGCAGATTCGCATCACGCCCCTTGCCACCGATCTTCTGGATGTCGGTCGCCGATGCCTGAAGCGGTGTGGGCGCGAGCTTGCGCGCCTGCTGGATGGCGCGCTGGGCCTGATCCAGTTCGGCATAGGCGCCGACCTGGATCGACCAGCCCGACCGGTGGGGCGCTGCCTGGCCGGACGACATGGGCTTGCGCGCCTGGGCCGCAGCCGTACCATCGACATGCGCCGCCAGTTCGGTTCCGGGCGCGTTGCGCGCCGGTCGCTGCTCGGCCTCGAGGACGGGGGCGCCAGGCTTGCGGTCCTTGGGACGGCGGGCGAAGGCCGCATCCAGGATCTCGCCCATGCGGTCGTCGCGCCAGCCCGGGGATGGCCCCCCCATGACGACGCCGACGAGCCGCCGGTCCTGGCGCAGCGCCGAGGCCGCGAGATTGAACCCCGAGGCGTGGATGTAGCCCGTCTTCAGGCCATCCGCGCCATCGTACCAGTTCATGAAGCGGTTATGGTTGTGGTGGGTGATGCCGCCATAGGCGAATTGGGTGGTCGCGAAGAGATGGTAGTGGTGCGGGAAGGTCCTGATCATCGCGCGGGCAAGCCGCGCCAGGTCAGTCGCCGTCGTCTGCTGGCCTGGATGCGGCAGCCCGGAGGCATTGCGGAAGGTGGTGCGCGACATGCCCAGGCGATGGGCACGCTCCGTCATCAATTCGGCGAAGGCGGGTTCGGTGCCGCCGAGATTTTCGGCGGCGACCACCGCCGCGTCGTTGGCGGATTTCGTGATCAGCCCGAGCACGACATCGCGCACGGCGATGGTACGCCCGGCCTGAAGCCCAAGCTTGGTCGGGCTCTGGCCGGCGGCGAAGGCGGACACGCGCCACTCGGTGTCGAAGCGGATCTTCTTCCGGTCGATCGCCTCGAAGATCATGAACAGGGTCATCATCTTCGTCAGCGATGCCGGGTAGCGCTGCGCGTCGGCATTCTCGGCGTGCAGCACCTCGCCGGACTGGGCGTCGACCACGATCGCGGCGTAGCGAGGCTTCGCAGGCGTGCGCGGCTTGGCGGCGCCCCAGGCGTCGTCACCGCACAGAAACCCGGCGATCAATGCCAGCACGACCATCAACCTGGCCGGGGTCTTCGCCATCATGTCGCTGCCACCCCGAAACACACCATGGTATCGCCGCAAAACCCGCTTCAGACTGTGGAAAACTAGGGTCGGTGATTCGTCCTTGTCCAGAACGAATTCCGATTCGCCAGAGATTTGCCCCGCGTTCCTTCACCTCTCTTGGGAGGAGTATCCGATGCGCCTCGCGATCCTGTCCGTCGTCATCCTGACGCTGTCCGGTTGTGCGCTCGGCGAGCGGCCGGCGAGCGATCCCCTGCGCCGCAACATCGGCTGGTACGCGATCGCCGGCGGCGAGGATCTGCGGGCTGCCTGCACCGCCGGCGCACCTGCGCGCTACCGGTTCGTCTACAACGCCGTCTGGGAGGAGCAGGTCCGCCTCTACGACGTGACCGCCGCCGCGCCGGGGACGGCGCCGGCCGCGACCATCCGCAGCACCGTGATCCGCGGCGCGCCGCGCATTCTCCAGACCTATGTGTTCGGCGGCGGCAGCGACTCGTCCGAGACCCGGCTTGAACCCGAGGCATTCCGTTCGCTCGCCGGTGCCCTCGATGCGGCCGGCTTCGCGCGCCCGCCGGCCGATGGATTGCGCCTTCAGTCGTTCGATTTCTATTGGCTCGTGACGGCCTGCGTCGATGGCGTCTGGGCGCTCAACGCCTGGAGGCGGGATGATCCGGCCTTCGCCAGCCTGGGCTTCGATCGCCTGCTCTTCGCGGCTGACGCCACCGGCGTTCCCGTGAACCCGCCGCGGCGGGTCGATCCGGCCCAGCGCCTGCTCGACTATGGCGAGTCGCCCAGCGAGCGCGGCCGGGCGCGCGCGGGCGCCTTCGAACTGGTCGTGCGAGGCGGGCGATTGTGGGGCGTGCCACGGTTCCTGTGATTTTGTGCGGCGCACAAATTTCCTGTTGACCGGAATATTGCGGCGCTTATATTGGCCTTGTTGCACCGCACAATCAGTCAGCGAGGAGCGAACAGGATGAGCGCGAAAGACACGGCAGCGCGACGTCCCGGATCCGGTCGAAAGACGGCGCGCATGCCCGTCCCGCAGCCGGCGCCCCAGGCAGCGACGACGACCACGATCCCGACCCCCGAAACCGAACCCACTTTCCCGAAAGGAACCCCGACCATGAACCAGACCTCTTTCGATGCCGTCGGCTCTGTCGCGCGCGAGCATATCGAGAAGGCCCAGCAGACCGCCTACAAGTCCTTCGAGGAGATCTCGAAACTCCAGAAGGACAACTGGGATGCGATGGTCGCGTCCTCGCAGATCTGGGCGAAGGGCGCCGAGGTGATCGGCAAGGCCTGGATGGGCTTTGCCCAGGAGTCGATGGAGAACGCCGCCAGCGCCGCCAAGGCGCTCGTCGGGGTCAAGAGCCTGCGTGAGGCCGTCGATCTTCAGACCGACCTCGCCAAGGGCAATTTCGACAAGTTCGTCGCCGAGAGCACGAAGATCTCGGAGACCGTGGTGAAGGTGGCGAACGATGCCATGGAGCCGATCGCCGCGCGCATGAACGTGAGCGTCGAGAAGATGTTCAAGCCCGTCGCCGCCTGAACGTTTCCGGTCACCGGCTGACAGGGCCCGGGTCGCGAAAGCGGCCCGGGCCCTTCGTCGTTCGAGGGCAGGACCCGATCGGCGGTCCGGGCCTTTCCATCGGCCGTCGCCGTCCAATATCATCACGCTCCCCTTATCCCTCCAAGACCGGGCCATGAGCGACGACGATCCAGACCGCGACGATGGCGACCATGCGGGCGGGGCGCTTCAGACCCAGACGCGGACGCGCAAGCCGTCCATGTACAAGGTGCTGATGCTCAACGACGACTACACGCCGATGGAGTTCGTCGTGCATGTCCTCGAACGCTTCTTCTCGAAGAACCGGGAGGAGGCGACGCAGATCATGCTCCACGTCCACCGGCGGGGCGTCGGCGTGTGCGGCGTGTTCACCTACGAGGTCGCGGAGACCAAGGTGAACCAGGTCACGGAGTTCGCCCGCCGCAACCAGCACCCGCTGCGCTGCACCCTCGAGAAGGACTGAACCGTGCCGTCCCAGGGGATCGCCCTTTTCCATCGTCGGGCACGCCCCATCTTCTGTTAGTCTCGATCATCATACGGGCGGGCCGCCGCCGTCGCGGCGGGCGCGTCCCCGGAACGGAGCCTCAGCGGCATGCTCTCGCGGAACCTCGAACAGACCTTGCACCGCGCCCTGGCGCTGGCCAACGAACGCCGCCACGAATACGCGACGCTCGAGCATCTGCTGATGGCGCTGTGCGAGGACGAAGACGCCGTCGCGGTGCTCAAGGCCTGCGGCGTCGACATCGACAAGCTGCAATCCGATCTGCGCACCTATCTCGACACCGAACTTCGCGGTCTCGTGTCCAACCGGGGCGGAGAGGCGAAGCCGACGGCCGGCTTCCAGCGCGTGCTTCAACGCGCCGCGATCCATGTCCAGTCCTCGGGACGCGAGGAAGTCAGCGGCGCCAACGTCCTGGTCGCCATGTTCTCGGAGCGCGAGAGCCACGCCGTGTATTTCCTGCAGGAGCAGGACATGTCGCGGCTCGACGCGGTCAACTACATCTCGCACGGCGTGGCCAAGGTTCCCGGGCGGCAGGAGACACGCCGCGTGCGTGGCGCCGATGACGATGCCGCCGCAGGTGGCGAGCGTGGCGGCGAACGCGGTGGCGACCGCGGCGCGGAAAAGCAGAACGGCGGAAAGCGCCAGCAGGATGCGCTCGCGGCCTATTGCGTCAACCTCAACAAGAAGGCTTCCCAAGGCAAGATCGACCCTCTGATCGGACGTGCCGCCGAGGTCGAGCGGACGATCCAGATCCTCTGTCGCCGCTTCAAGAACAACCCGCTCTATGTCGGCGATCCCGGCGTCGGCAAGACGGCGATCGCCGAGGGGCTGGCGCGCAAGATCGTCAAGGGCGAGGTGCCCGAGGTGCTGCGCGAGGCGGTGATCTACTCGCTCGACATGGGCACGCTGCTCGCCGGAACCCGCTATCGCGGCGATTTCGAGGAACGGCTCAAGGCCGTGCTCGCGGAAATCGAGCAGCAACCCAACGCGATCCTCTTCATCGACGAGATCCATACGGTCATCGGCGCGGGCGCGACCTCGGGCGGATCCATGGATGCCTCGAACCTGCTCAAGCCGGCGCTCGCCTCTGGTGGTCTGCGCTGCATCGGGTCGACGACCTACAAGGAATACCGCACGCATTTCGAGAAGGACCGCGCGCTTGTGCGCCGGTTCCAGAAGATCGACGTCAACGAGCCGTCGGTCGAGGACACGATCCGCATCGTCAAGGGTCTCAAGCCCTATTACGAAGCGCATCACCATGTCCGGTACACGGGCGATGCGGTGCGCGCCGCGGTGGAGCTCTCCGCGCGCTACATCAACGATCGCAAGCTGCCGGACAAGGCGATCGACGTGATCGACGAGGTCGGGGCGGCGCAGATGCTGCTGCCGCCGGGCAAGCGCAAGCGCGTCATCGCGGTGAAGGACGTCGAGGCGGTGGTGGCGAAGATCGCCCGCATCCCTCCGAAATCGGTCTCGACCGACGATCGCGAGACGCTGCAGACGCTGGAGGCGGAACTCAGGCGCGTCGTCTACGGCCAGGATCCGGCGATCGAGGCGCTCGCCGCCGCGATCAAGCTCTCCCGCGCCGGGCTGCGCGACGCGGAGAAGCCGATCGGTTCCTATCTGTTCTCCGGCCCGACCGGTGTCGGCAAGACCGAGGTCGCGCGTCAGCTCGCCAAGACGCTGGGCGTCGAACTCAAGCGTTTCGACATGTCCGAATACATGGAGAGACACACCGTCTCGCGGCTGATCGGCGCACCGCCTGGCTATGTCGGTTTCGACCAGGGCGGGCTGCTGACCGACGCGATCGATCAGCATCCGCATTGCGTGCTTCTGCTCGACGAGATCGAGAAGGCGCATCCCGACCTCTTCAACATCCTGCTGCAGGTCATGGATCACGGGAAGCTGACCGACCATAACGGCAAGACGGTCGATTTCCGGAACGTGATCCTGATCATGACCACGAACGCCGGCGCCGCCGACATGGCGAAGCCGGCGATCGGTTTCGGCCAGGAGACGCGGATCGGCGAGGACGTCGACGCGATCAACCGGATGTTCACGCCGGAATTCCGCAACCGTCTGGACGCGATCGTCGCCTTCAGCCGCCTCAAGCCGGAGACCATCCACCGCGTCGTCGACAAGTTCGTGCTCGAACTCGAGCGTCAGCTTGCCGACCGCCAGGTCGCGATCTCCGTCTCCGACGAGGCCCGCACTTGGCTCGCCGAAAAAGGCTATGACGAGCTCTACGGCGCGCGGCCTCTGGCGCGTGTGATCCAGGAGAACATCAAGAAGCCGCTCGCCGACGAATTGCTGTTCGGACGTCTCGCGAAGGGCGGCAGCGTCCGGGTCAAGGTCGAGAACGGCAAGCTGAGCTTCGATTTCACCGTCGTGCCGCCGCCCGCGCTGCCGAAGCCAAGCGAGACCGCGCTGGTCGAGTGACGCACCAGAGGCGCGCGATGCCGCGGCTTGGACGGCGGGCGGCGCTGGCCGGCATGGCTGCTGCCGCCGCCAGCACCCCCCAGGCCGGGCGATCCCAGCCGGTCGGTCTCGCCGCGCGCCTGCGCCCCGTGCCCGTCGCCACAGGCCTCGAATCGCCGTGGTCGATCGCGTTCCTGCCCGATGGTCGCATGCTGGTCACCGAGCGCGTCGGCAGGTTGCTGCTGATCGCCCGCGACGGGCGGGCGGAGCGCGTTGCCGGCCTGCCGCCGGTTTGGGCGCAGGGGCAGGGCGGCCTGCTCGATGTCTGCCTGCATCCGGATTTTGCCGCCAACTCCAGTCTCTACCTGTCCTACGCCGCGCCCGTCGCCGGCGGGGCCTTGACCCGGATCGCACGCGCGACGCTCCGCCCGGGTTCGCGACTTGCCGATCTCACGCCGATCTTCGATGCCGGACCGCCCATCGCCAACGGGTTCCATTTCGGCTGCCGGCTCGCTTTCGCGCCCGACGGCATGCTGCACGCCACGCTCGGCGATCGCCTCGTCGCGCGCGACGCCGCCCCTGATCCCGCCGATGCCCGGGGCAAGACGATCCGGTTGCATGACGATGGCGCCATCCCTGCCGACAATCCCTTCCGCGGCCGCCCGGGCGCGCGCGGCGAAGTGTTCACGCTTGGGCACCGCAACCCGCAGGGACTTGCGATCCATCCGCAAAGCGGCGCGCTCTGGCTGCACGAGCATGGACCGCGGGGTGGCGACGAGATCAACCGGCTCGTGGCGGGTGGCGATTACGGCTGGCCGCGGGCCACTCATGGCGTCGATTATTCCGGGGCGACCATTTCGCCGCATCGCAGCCTGCCGGATGCGATAGATCCGCTGTGGGTCTGGACGCCCTCGATCGCGCCCTCCGGCATGGCCTTTTGCACCGGCACGGCCTATCCGGGCTGGCGCGGCGACCTGTTCGTGGGCGCCTTGACTGGCCAGGCGCTCATGCGGCTTCAGGTGAGCGGCGAGCGCGTGGTGCGGGAGGAGCGCGTGTTGAACCGTCTCGGGCACCGCATCCGTGACGTCCGTCAGGGCCTCGACGGACGACTCTACCTCGCGATCGATTCGACGGACGGCACGGTTCTGCGCCTGGACCTGGCCTAGACGCCCGCGGCCTTGAACGGCGTGTGCGCGGCGAGCGCGGCGATCGTTTCCTCGACCGCGGGGGTCTCGCGTTCGAGGAAGTCCGCGACCGCGTCGGCGAAGCCGCGGTCGCGCAGCCAGTGCGCGCTGAAGATACGCGCCGGCAGATAGCCGCGCTGCAGCTTGTGCTCGCCCTGCGCCCCGGCTTCGACCCGCGCCAGGCCATGCGCGATCGCGAAGTCGAGTGCCCGGTAGTAGCAGGCCTCGAAATGCAGATTCTTGAACGCGGCGTTCGCTCCCCAGTTGCGGCCGTAGAGCGTGTCCGCGCCCAGCAGGTTCAGCGCGCCGGCGACCCATTCGCCGCCATGGCGGGCGAGGACCAGCACGACGCGCGCGCGCATGGTCGCGTGCAGCCGGTCGAAGAAGGCGCGCGTGAGATAGGGATGCCCCCATTTGCGGTCCGAGGTCGAGACGTAGAAGGCGAAGAATGCGTCCCAGTGGGCGGGCTCGATCGCATCGGCGGTCAATGTGACGAGTTCGACTCCGCTGGCGGCGACGTCCCTGCGTTCCTTGCGGATCGCCTTGCGCTTGCCGTGATTGAGCGCGGCGAGGAACGCTTCGAAATCGGCGTAGCCGCGATTCTCCCAGTGGAACTGGAAACCCGTGCGGACCAGCATGCCGGCGTCTCGGAAGGCGGCGATGTCGGCGGCCGCGCAGAACGTCGCGTGCAGCGAGGACACGCCGGTCTCGCGGGCGAGGTCGACGAGGCCGCGCGCGAAGACGCGCCGCAGCGCGTCGTCGCCGGGCGAGGCGAGCAGCAGTCGTGGTCCTGGCACGGGCGAGAAGGGAACCGCGAGTTGCAGCTTCGGGTAGTAACGACCGCCGGCTCGTTGATACGCCTCCGCCCAGCCATGGTCGAAGACGTATTCGCCGTAGGAATGCCCCTTGAGGTAGAGCGGTGCGCAGCCGACTACCGTTCCGGCGGAATCGCGCAGGATCGCATGGGAAGGTCGCCAGCCGGTGCGTTCTCCGACCGAACCCGAATCCTCGAGGGCGAGCAGGAAGGCGTGGCTGACGAAGGGATTGTCGGTGCCCGCGCAGCGATCCCACGCGGCGGCAGGGATCCGGTCGATCCCCGCCACGACCGATAGAGTGGGCGTCGCGTCCTCTGCGGCCATGCCGGCGCGGCGGTCAGGCGATCTCGAAGACCGCCTCGACTTCCGTGGCGACGCCGAGCGGCAGGGAGCCCGTGCCGATCGCCGACCGGGCGTGCCGCCCCTTGTCGCCGAACACGGCGACGACGAGGTCGGAGGCGCCGTTGATCACCTTCGGATGGTCGGAGAAATCCGGCGTCGCGTTGACGAAGCCGACGATCTTGACGCAGCGCTGCACGCGGTCGAGATCGCCGTCGCAGGCGCGGCGCAGCGCCGCCAGGACGTTGATCGCGCAGAGCCGTGCCGCCTGGTAGCCCTCGTCGATGCCGAAATCGCGACCGAGCTTGCCGACGAAGGTCAGCTTGCCGGCGGCGTCGAAGGTCACCTGACCGGCGGTGAAGACGAGATTGCCGGTGCGGACGAAGGGCACATAGTTGGCGGCCGGTGCCGCAGGATTCGGCAGCACGATCCCGAGTTCCGAAAGTCGCGCATCGATCTGGCCAGCCATCGCGTCGTCTCCTTGTCGTTCCAAGGTGGAAGATAGCCCGCGGGCGTCGCGTTCTGCCACAGTGTCGCCACCGCCTTTCTGGATGCTCGGCCCATGCCTATCCATCGTCGCGCCGCGATCGCGTCGCTTTTCCTGTCGGCCCTTGCCGATCCGCTGGTGGCTGCGCGCGCGGCCGCGCCGGCCGCTGCCGGTTCCCAGGCCGACATCTTCGCCCTGAAGGTCGACTACACTGCGAGTTCGGTTCTCGGCGCGGCCGAGGACGCGCCGCGGGGCCGGCTCTGGCGCTCGGGTCGCGCGCTGCGGCACGAAGGCGGGGCGGGCGGCAGAGGGCAGACCCTGATCATGCGCCTGGATCGCAATATCGGCTGGCTCGCGCTGCCTGATCTCGGCATGGCGATCGAGACCGACCTGTCGGCGCTGGATCTTCCGCTGCAGGCGCTCGACGGCAATGGCGGCGGCGGGGTGATCCAGATCCGCGAGGGCAGGGAGCGCGTGAATGGCCTGGAAACGACCCGCGTCTGGGTCGAGCGCAGCGCCGGGTCGGGCAGCGGGTTCAGCGGTCGCGTCTGGGTCAGTGATCAGGGCGTGATCGCGCGGATCGACGGGGAGGGCGAGACACGCGGCCGGCGCGGGCGGACCCGCATCGACTTCCGCGATGTCCGCATCGGCCCGGTGGATGCCGCCCTGTTCGAGCCGCCCGCGGGGTTGCGGATCGTCAAGCTGCGCGGTGCCGATGCCGCAGCCATGATCGAGAGCCTGGAGGCGATGCGCCGGCTGGGACGACGGACGCCCTGACATGTTCGTCGCGGGCGCACGGGGCGCTCTGCGGCACCGCGGTCAATGGCTGTGCAGTACCAGCACGATGCCCGCCACCAGCGCCGCGACGCCGAGCACCTCGTACCGCGACGCGCGCTCGCCGAAGACGAAGCGTCCCATCAGGAAGGTGAAAACCAGTTCGATCAGGCCGAGCGTGCGGACATAGGCGGCGACCTGGATCGTGAAGGCCGTGAACCATCCCATGGATCCCAGCGTTCCGGTCAGCCCCACGAGCGTCCCCAGGCGCCAATGGCGCGCCACCGCGCGCAGCTGTCCAGGTTCGCGCAGCGCGAGCCACAGCGTCAGCAGCGCGGTCTGGATGGCCTGCGCCCAGGCGAGCGTGAAGCCGGCGCTCATGAGGAAGGAATCGTGCCCGAGCCCGATGGAGGCGGCGCGGAACGCGACGGCCGAGATGGCGAACAGCCCGCCCGAGGCGAGGCCGAGAAGGGCCGCGGTATCGGTCCATCCGGTGAACACGTCGCGCCACGGGGCGTCACTCTGGCGCAGCGAGATCAGCATCACCCCCAGGGTCGCGAGCCCGATCGCCGCCACGCCGCCGGTGGTGAGCGCAAGGCCGAGGAACACCGCCTCGAACAGCGCCGCCTGCACGACCTCGGTCTTCGAATAGGCGATCCCGGCGGCGAAATTGCGCCGCGTCATCGCCTCGATCAGCAGCGACGTCGCGAGGATCTGGCTGACACCGCCCAGCAGGACCCACGCGAAGAAGGTCGCGTCGGGGCGCGGCCAGTCCAGGCCGACGCCGCGATGGAGCAGCAGCGCGTAGCCGAGCGCGAAGGGCAGTCCAAAGGCGTAGCGCGTGTAGTTGGCGCCGTTGGTCGACAGCCGGCCCTTGAGATGCTTCTGCAGCGCCGTGCGCAGGTTCTGCGACAGCGCGGCGGCGATGGTGATCGGGATCCAGAGCCAGGTCATGCGGTGGTCATGTCGTTGCGGCGGCGAGCTTGCCCGCCGGGATGCGGCGGGCGCAAAGAAAAAGGGCCTCGCCGGGTGGCGAGGCCCCTGGATCGGTCGCGACGCCGCGCCGTGGTCAGCTGCACCCCGTCGTCGTGCCGCAATCGATGCACTTCATGCATGTTCCGTTGCGGACCATCTTCATCGAGCCGCACTCGGCGCAGGAATCTCCGGTGAACCCGAGGATCCTGGCTTCGCGGATACGGCTTGCCGCGTCGCGCACCGGCGGCGCGGCGATCGCCACGGCCTGCGCCGCCTCGACGGCCGCGATGGCGAAGCCGATCGGGTGCCGTTCCGCGGTCGTCCCGGCCTCGTCCGTGCGCGCATCTGCGAGAACGGTGTCGCCGGCCTGCAGCGTGTCGTGGGCGGTCGCGTTGCGCGACCCGTTCTCGAGCACGCGGAAGCGCTGACGCACGAAGCCGGTGGAGGCGACGCGCTTCAGGCTGTCGAGCGCGGAGGATGCCGCGGCGGTGCCGGTGGCGGGCAGGGTCGAGTCGCCCGGGCCCTTGCCGGTGGTGTCCGGCGCGAGGTCGTCGGCGTGCACATGCGCGAGATCGTCGCGGCCGAGATAGCTGATCGCGAGTTCGCGGAACACGTAGTCGAGGATCGAGGTCGCGTTCTTGATCGTGTCGTTGCCCTGGACCACGCCGTTGGGCTCGAAGCGGGTGAAGGTGAAGGCCTCCACGAACTCCTCGAGCGGCACGCCGTACTGCAGGCCGATCGAGACGGCGATCGCGAAATTGTTGATCAGCGACCGGAAGGCGGCGCCCTCCTTGTGCATGTCGATGAAGATCTCGCCGATCCGGCCATCCTCGTATTCGCCGGTACGCAGATAGACCTTGTGACCGCCGACATTCGCCTTCTGGGTGTAGCCCTTGCGGCGGTTTGGCAGGCGCATGCGTTCCGCGACCGCGATCTTCTCGACGATGCGTTCGATGACCCGCTCGACGACCGTGGTCGCCTTGACCGCGGCGGGCGCAGAGGCGATCTCCTCGGCCACTTCCGCGGCGTCGTCATCGCCAAACACGGCCGCCAGCGGCTGCGACAGCTTCGAGCCGTCGCGGTAGAGCGCATTCGCCTTGAGGGCAAGGCGCCAGGACAGGAGATAGGCGTCCTTGCAGGCCTCCACGGTTGCCGAGTTCGGCATGTTGATGGTCTTGGAGATGGCGCCGGAGATGAAGGGCTGCGACGCCGCCATCATCCGGATATGGCTCTCCACCGACAGGTAGCGCTTGCCGTTGCGTCCGCAGGGATTGGCGCAGTCGAAGACCGGAAGATGTTCGGCCTTGAGGTGCGGTGCGCCCTCGAGCGTCATCGATCCGCAGCAATAGGTGTTGGCGGCCTCGATGTCGGATTTCGAGAAGCCGAGCGCGCCGAGGATGTCGAAGCCGACATCGTCCAGCTGCGCCTTGGTGAAGCCGAGGCCCTCGGTCAGGAAGGCCTCGCCGAGCGTCCACTTGTTGAAGGCGAACTTGATGTCGAAGGCGCTCTTGAGCGCGGATTCGAGCTGCTGCAGCTGCGCCTCGCCGAAGCCCTTCGCGCGCAGCGCGTCATGGCCGATCGCGGGCGAACCCTTGAGCGTGCCATGGCCGACGGCATAGCCGATGATCGCCTCGATGCGGTCCTCCGCGTAGCCGAGCGTGCGCAGCGCGTCCGGCACGACGCGGTTGATGATCTTGAAGTAGCCGCCACCCGCGAGCTTCTTGAACTTCACCAGCGCGAAATCCGGTTCGATGCCGGTGGTGTCGCAGTCCATCACGAGGCCGATGGTCCCGGTGGGCGCGATCACCGTCGCCTGGGCGTTGCGATATCCATGCGCCTCGCCGAGCGCCAGCGCCTCGTCCCAGGCGCGCCGCGCCGCGGCAACCAGGGCCTGGTCCGGGCAATCCGCGGCGCGGATCGGAACCGGCTTGATCGACAGGCCTTCGTAGCCGCCGCTTTCGCCATGCGCCGCGCGCCGGTGGTTGCGGATGACGCGCAACATCTCGTCACGGTTCTTCGCGAAGCCCGGGAAGGCGCCGAGCTCTTCGGCCATCTGCGCCGAGGTGGCGTAGGAGACACCGGTCATGATCGCGGAGATCGTCGCGCAGATCGCGCGGCCCGGGTCGCTGTCGTAGGACAGACCCATTGCCATGAGCAGGCCGCCGATATTCGCGAAGCCGAGGCCGAGCGTGCGGTACTCGTAGGAGAGCTGGGCGATCTCGCGCGACGGGAACTGCGCCATCAGCACCGACACCTCGAGCGTGACGGTCCACAGCCGGCACGCGTGCTCGAAGGCTTCGACGTCAAAGCGCCCGTCCTTGCCGCGCAGCGCGAGCAGGTTCACGGAGGCCAGATTGCAAGCCGTGTCGTCGAGGAACATGTATTCCGAGCACGGGTTGGACGCGTTGATCCGGCCGGAATTCGGGCAGGTGTGCCACTCGTTGATCGTGGTGTCGTATTGCAGGCCCGGATCGGCCGAGGCCCAGGCGGCATGTGCGATCTGTTCCCACAGGTCGCGGGCGCGCAAGGTCTTGTGCAGCTTGCCGTCGATGCGGCGCGTCAGGGTCCATTCGCCGTCCGCTTCGACCGCCTTGAGGAAGTCGTCCGTCACGCGCACGGAGTTGTTGGAGTTCTGACCGGAGACGGTGAGATACGCCTCGGAATCCCAGTCGGTGTTGTAGACGGGAAAATCGATCGAGGCGTAACCCTGGCGCGCGAACTCGATCACGCGCTGGACGTAGTTCTCGGAGATCATGGCCTTGCGCGCCGCGGAGATCGCCTGACGCAGGGCGCGGTTCTGCCTGGGATCGAAGCCGGCGTCTCCCGCATCGCGCTGGCACGCGGCCATGATCGCATTGAGATGCTTGTTGCAGAGCTTGGATCCGGCGACGAGCGCGGCGACCTTCTGCTCTTCGACGACTTTCCAGTTGATGTAGTTCTCGATGTCCGGGTGGTCGATGTCGACGGTGACCATCTTGGCGGCGCGGCGCGTCGTGCCGCCCGACTTGATGGCTCCGGCGGCGCGGTCGCCGATCTTCAGGAAACTCATCAGCCCCGACGAACGGCCGCCGCCGGAGAGCCGCTCGCCCTCGCCGCGCAGCCTGGAGAAGTTCGAGCCGGTACCCGAGCCGTACTTGAACAGCCGTGCCTCGCGCACCCAGAGATCCATGATCCCGCCCTCGTTCACGAGGTCGTCGGCGACCGACTGGATGAAGCAGGCATGCGGCTGCGGATGCTCGTAGGACGATGCCGAGCGCGTCAGTTCGCCCGTGCGGTGGTCCACGTAGTAGTGGCCCTGGCCAGGCCCGTCGATGCCATAGGCCCAATGCAGGCCGGTGTTGAACCATTGCGGCGAGTTCGGTGCCGCGATCTGCGCCGCGAGCATGTAGCGCATCTCGTCGAAATAGCTGCGCGCGTCGGCCTCGGTGTCGAAATAGCCGCCCTTCCAGCCCCAATAGGTCCAGGTCCCGGCGAGCCGGTCGAAGACTTCCTTCGCGGAGCGCTCGCCGCGCCAGCGCTGCTGCTCGGGCTCGCCCGCCAGCGCCTCGTCATCGGGCACCTGACGCCACAGCCAGGACGGCACATCCGTCTCGGCGACAGCCTTGCGCTTCGCGGGCACGCCGCGCTTGCGGAAATATTTCTGCGCGAGGACGTCGCATGCGACCTGCGACCACTGCGCCGGAACCTCGATGTCCCTGGCCTCGAACACCACGGAGCCGTCCGGATTGCGGATCTCCGAATTGGTGGTGGCGAACGCGACGGCGGCGTACGCGTCTTGGCCCTGGGTCGTGAAGCGCCGGACGATCCGCATCTCGAACTCTCCGCTCTTTCAAAATCTGTCTGGTGAATTTTGTCTGGTCGTCTTCCCCGTTGCCGACTCATCTCCCTCTGCCGATTCGCTTTCGGCCGCGGCGCGCCGACATCGTCGGAAGTGCCGTGGCCGCGAACCTGGCTACAAGATGCGGTGTGCCGGTCGAGGTGAAGGGCCACATGTTGACCAGAACCCGCTGCGGCCGGCAACTAGTTTTGTGTCACCTTCGCATACGACCCCCTATATCTAGCTGGTTCAAGGAGATAGGCAGGCGGTGCCGGGGTCGCCCGGCCTGATGCCATGGCGGCGGCCTGCGGCTGCGCCGTGGCGCGAGGGTGCGAGTGGACGGCGGCGCTGGCCCCGTGCGATATACCCGCCCATGGCACACGCGAGTCGATGGGCTTCGGCAATCGCATCGCGCCGCCGCGCGGCCGCCCTCGCGACCGCCTCCGGATCCAACCGACCGAGTCAAGGCGACGAAGATGACCCTGGGGACCCGTCTCTATACGTGGTTGCGCGGCCAGCAGGTCGGCAGCGATGCCGCCGGCAACCGCTATTATCGCGACAAGACCGGGGCCTCGCGCGCCGACGGCCTGCGCGAGAAGCGCTGGGTCGTCTATAACGGCGAAGTGGAGGCCAGCCGCGTTCCGGCCGAATGGCACGGATGGCTGCACCACAGCGTGAAGGAACCGCCGCCTCCTGGCGGTCCGGCCATTCGGGCGTGGCAGAAGCCGCACCAGCAGAACGCCACCGGCACCGCAGAGGCCTACCGGCCGCCCGGCCATGATTTCAAGGGCGGGCGCCGCGCCGCCGCCACCGGCGACTACGAGCCCTGGACACCGTCCTGACCGGCATGATGGTCGACGGACATAGCGGTTGACGGACTTGGCGGTTGACGGACTTGGCGGTTGATGGACATGGCGGCCCTGGAGCGCGCAGATGGGACATAATCTGATCGAGACGCTGATGGGCGCGCTGGTCCTGGTGATCGCCGGCGTGTTCCTGGTGTTCGTCTACAACGCGACGAGCATGCGGGCGACTGGTGGGTACGAGGTCGTGGCGCGCTTCGACCGGGTCGACGGTCTGGCGCGCGGTGCCGACGTCAAGGTATCGGGCATCAAGGTCGGCACGGTCGTGGAGCAGCGCCTCGACACCGAGCGCTTCCTTGCCGTCGTTCGGATGAACATCGATCCCGCCGTCAAGCTGCCTGTCGACACGGTCGCCCAGGTGGCCAGCGAAGGGTTGCTGGGCGGTTCCTTCGTCGCGCTCGTTCCCGGCGGAGAGGACAAGATCATCCCCCCGGGGGGCGAGATCAAGTTCACCCAGGCGCCCGTCAATCTCGTCCAGCTGCTGGGCAAGTTCATGTTCGGTCAGGGCGACAAGGACGCCGCCCCGGCCGCTCCGAAGTGACGCGCCCGTCCGGTCGCGCGCCCCGCGCCCTCGGTCGCGCGCTGATGATCTGGGCGGGCATTCTCTCGGCTGGAATCGTCGGGGCGGATTTGGGCAGGGCGCAGGCCCCTGCGGCCTGGATGCCGCCGCCGCCGCCACCTGCGCCCCCCGTGGGCGGTGCCGCCAGCGAGGATCCCCCTGCGGTCGTGATGCCGCCGCCGGCCCCCGCGCCACCCGCCGAGAGCGAACCTGTCGCGTATCTCGGGGCCATCGTCCAGACGCTCGACAAGATCACCGGCCGGGTCCGGCAACTGGTCATCGAGGTCGACCAGACTCAACGCGCGGGGGCGCTGGCGGTGACGCTGCGCGCCTGCCGCGCCCGCCCGCACGACGAACTGCCGGACAGCGCGGCGTTCCTCGAGGTCAACGAGGCGCGGGGCGAGGACGGGACGCTGCGACGCCTGTTCACCGGCTGGATGTTCGCGTCGACCCCGGCGGCATCGGCCCTCGAGCACGCGGTCTATGATGTCTGGCTGGTCGCCTGCAACACGTCGTCGAGGGGAAGTTCGCGGTAGAAGCGGCCCGGCGGTCGCGCCAGGGCGTCGGCGAGGAGTGCAAGGTAGCGCCGCCGCGGGATTTCGATCGCGCCGAAGCGCGCCAGATGCGCGGTCAGGAACTGCGCGTCGAGAAGCGCGTAGCCGCCGCGGCGCAGTCGCGCGACGAGATGCACGAGCGCCACTTTCGATGCGTCGGTGGCACGCGAGAACATGCTCTCGCCGAAGAACGCGGCGCCGAGAGAGACGCCATAAAGCCCGCCGACAAGCGCCCCGTCGACGCGGCATTCGACCGAATGGGCGAAGCCAAGCCGGTGGAGCCCCTCATAGGCAGCCAGGATGTCCGCGTTGATCCAGGTCTCCTCGCGCCCCGGCGCGGGCGTTGCGCAGGCGCGCATCACGGCCGCGAAATCCTGATCGACCGCGATCTCGAAGGGGGCGTGCCGGACCGTCTTGCGCAGCGAGCGCGGCACATGGAAACCGTCCAGGGGAATGATCCCGCGCGCTCGCGGCTCGATCCAGCGGATCGTCTTCGCGTCCGCGCTCTCCGCCATCGGGAAGACGCCGCCGGCATATGCGGCGATCAGATCCTGCGGCGTCAGCATGCGCCGGACATGCGCTGTCAGCGCTTCAGGCCGACGAAGCGCTCGAGCCAGTGGATGTCGTAGTTCCCGTCGACGAAATCGCCGGTTCCGAGGATCCGCCGGTGAAGCGGCAGCGTCGTATCGATACCGCCGATCACGAACTCGTCGAGCGATCGGCGCAGGCGCATGAGCGCCTCGTTGCGGCTGCTGCCATGGACGATCAGCTTGGCGACCATGCTGTCGTAATGCGGCGGCACGCTGTAGCCGGCATAGAGGGCAGAATCGACGCGCACGCCAAGGCCGCCGGGCGGATGGTATTCCGTGACGCGCCCTGGCGAGGGACGGAAATCGGTCGGCGATTCGGCAGTGACGCGGCACTCGATCGCGTGACCCGCGAAACGCACCGCGTCCTGCGAAAAGGACAGGGCGCCGCCGGCGGCGATGCGGATCTGTTCGCGCACCAGATCGATGCCCGTGATCATCTCGGTCACGGGGTGTTCCACCTGGAGGCGCGTATTCATCTCGATGAAGTAGAACGCGCCATCCTCGTAGAGGAACTCGACCGTGCCGGCGTTGCGGTAGCCGAGCTTGCGAAGCGCGGCGCAGACGGTGGCACCGATCTCCTCCCGCTGGCTCGCGTTGAGGGCCGGCGAGGGGCTCTCCTCGACGAGTTTCTGATGCTTGCGCTGCAGCGAGCAATCGCGCTCGCCGAGATGAACGACGTTGCCGTGGCTGTCGCCGATCACCTGGATCTCGATATGGCGCGGATGGCTGAGATATTTCTCCATGTAGACGCGCCCGTCGCCGAACGCCGCCTCGGCCTCTCCGCGCGCGGTGCGGAACGCCTCCTCGAGGACCGATCGGTCCGTCGCGACCTTCATGCCGCGCCCGCCGCCGCCGGCCGCGGCCTTGATCAGGACCGGGTAGCCGATCTCCTCGGCGGCCGCGATCGCCGCCGCGACGTCGCCGATCGGGCCGTCCGAACCGGGTACGCACGGAATGCCGAGTTCGCGGGCCGTACGCTTGGCGACGACCTTGTCCCCCATCATCCGGATATGCTCCGGCTTGGGACCGATGAAGACGAGGCCGTGCTCCTCGACCATCGCCGCGAAATCGGCGTTCTCCGACAGGAAGCCGTAGCCGGGATGGATCGCGTCGGCGCCCGTGATGGTCGCCGCGGTCAGGATCGCCGGTATGTTGAGATAGCTGTCCCGCGCGGCCGGCGGTCCGATGCACACGCTCTCGTTGGCGAGCCGCACATGCATCGCGTCGGCGTCGGCGGTCGAATGCACGGCCACCGTCGAGATGCCGAGCTCGCGGCAGGCGCGGTGGATGCGCAACGCGATCTCGCCGCGATTGGCGATGAGGACCTTTTCGAACATCGGGATTGCGCGCCCTCCGCGGTTCAGTCGACGACGATCAGCGGCTGGCCGTATTCGACCGGTTCGGCGTTCTTGACGAGGACCTGGCCGATCGTGCCGGAACGCGGGCTCTTGATGGGGTTCATGACCTTCATCGCCTCGATGATCAGCAGCGTCTGACCCTCGTTGACGCGGTCGCCGGGCTTGGCGAAGGGCGCGGCGCCGGGTTCGGCGGCGAGATAGACCGTTCCCACCATGGGCGAGACAACCGCATTGGCGGGCGGCGCATCGCTCGCGGGCGCCGCGGCCGGTCCGCCCGCCGGCGCGGGCGCGGCGGCCTGCGGTGCGTGCATCACGACGTTCTGCGGTCCGGGCATGCGGGCGACGCGGATCCGTCGGTCGCCATCGGAATATTCGATCTCGGTCAATCCGGTCTCGGCGATCACGGCCGCGAGGCTGCGGATCATCTCGGCATCGGGTGCGAAGCGATTTGGCATGGCGATGGGATCGGGACCAGGGTTGTGGGGCAGGGGCGTGGGGCCGACAAGCACGGCGCCCCGGACGACGAACGTCCGATTCGCGATCGTATATAGCATGCCGGCGGACGCGCCGCGCGACTTGGAGCGCCGCGGGCCGGCGGGTGGCGGCGGTCATGCGCGCCGCGCATTACGCCATGCGCAAGCCGACCTCGCGCCGGTGCCGTGGCGCGCGTCTAGTCGGGGTTGCCCATGAACCTCGCCGCCCAGCTTCCTGTCCTCGCCGCCGCCCTCGGATCTGCCTTCGGTGGCACGGGTGCCGTCGCGGCGCGTCTGCTCGCCGACGAGGCCGGCCCGGCGGCCGTCAGCCTGTTGCGCTATCTCGGGCTCATGGGCGTGCTGATCGTCTGGTTGCTGCTGTCCCGCGGCCGGATCGCGCGGATCCAGCCGCGCGACCTTCCCGCGCTCGTCGCCGTCGGCGTGCTGCAATTCGGCCTGTTCGGCTGGCTGTTCAGCGCGGGGTTCATGCATGTCGGCGCGGCGCGTGGCGCCATCGTCCTGTCGACGATGCCGATCCAGACGCTGATCCTGGCGGTGCTGCTGGGGCGTGAGCGGTTCACGCTGCGCAAGCTTCTGGGCATGGCCCTGGGCGTCGTCGGCGTGGCCGTCGCGCTGTGGAGCGACACCGCCACCGCGTCGCCGGAGGCCTGGAAGGGCGACCTGTTTCTCTTCGCGGCCGCTTTCGTGACCGCCCTCAACAGCGTCATGGTCGGCCCCTATCTGGCGCGCTATCCGATCGTGACCGTAAGCCTCGTGGCGACCGGTGTCGGGTGCGTCCTGCTCGCCCTGGCGGGGCTGTGGAGCGGCGAACTCGCGGCCATTGCCGATCTGAGCGCGCAAGGATGGTGGGCGGTGGCCTATTTCGCGGCCGGACCGACCTGTTTCGGTTTCATGACCTGGACCTGGGCGCTGAGCCGCGTCGCGCCGACCCGGGTCACCGTTACGGTCGTCGTCAACCCGATTTCGGCGGCGATCGCGGCCGCCCTCTACCTCGGCGAGACGATCGATCCGCGGATCGTCCTCGGCCTTGCCCTGGTGACTGCGGCGATCGTGATGGTGAACTGGCCGGCGCGCGACGGAGACCGGGCGTGAGCGGGCGGGCGTGAGCGGGCGGATTGGCGCGGGTCAGCGCCGCCGTGCCTTGGCCACGAGGCCGCGCATCGTCTCGAGGTCGATCGCGCCCGGGACCAGTTCGGTGCCGATCACGAAAGCCGGCGTGCCGCGGATGCCGAGATCCCGGGCCAGAGCGCGGTTGCGCTCGATCTGCGCCGCGATCTCCGGTCGGTTCATGTCGACCTTCAGCCGCGCCAGATCGAGGCCAAGCTCGCCCGCCACCGCGGCGATCGCGGCGTCGTCATAGGCTCCGCGACGGGCCATCAGCGCCGCATGGAAGGGCCGGTAGGCGCCCTGGAGATGGGCCGCGAGGGCGGCGCGCGCCGCGACCAGCGAGTCGGGGGCGAGGATCGGCAGCTCCTTGTAGACGATGCGCAGTCTCGCATCGCCCCGCGCCAGTTCCGCGAGGGGAGCGGCGACCTGCTTGCAGTACTGGCAGCGGTAGTCGAAGAACTCGACCACCGTGACATCGGCGTCGGCCGGCCCGTGCGACGGGGTATGCGGATCGTCGCGCAGTTCCGACACGCGCTGGGTGAGCGCCGCGGCCTGGCTCGCGGCGGCCTCGGTCTTCTGGCGATCCTCGAGGATGTTCAGGGCCTCGACGATGATGTCCGGATTGGCGAGGAGATAGTTGCGCACGATCTCCCGGATCGCGTCCTGCTGGAGCGGCGAAAAGCCCTGGCCCATGGCCGCGGGCGGCATCGCCGTGAACAGGCAGAGCAGGGCGAGCAGGCGCGCGGCCAGGCTGGCGAAACGAATCATGGGGAGAGCTGGACCTCGACGATATGGCCGATTCCGTGCGGGGCGTCGGCGGGAAGCCGCGCGGGCAGGGCGCCCAGCGCGACGAAGACGATCCGGACCGCGCCGAGGCGGTCCGCGGGAAAGGCGTCGCGATAGAGCGACCGCAGATCGGCGCGCTCGGCGATCCAGCCGCCTGTCAGCCCCGGCGCCGCGGCGCGCAAGGCCCGTGGGGCGCCGCCATCCGCGACGGCGACAAGCTCGACGAGGGCGAGTTCCGGCCGCGCCGCCCCGGTGCCGCTCAAGGTGATCTCGATCCGACGGTGATGTGGCGGGAACCCCGCGTCGTCGCGCATCCAGCGCGACGGTTGGATCAGGTCCGTCGGGCCGCCGCCATCGAACCCGACGACGATGCGCAGGCCGCGCCGCAGCCCGTCGCCGGGGCCGCCGGCAAACGCGTCGGGCTCCAGCTTCCACCACCAGGAGAGGTGCGGCGTGGTGGAGAGCGGCTGGTCCAGCGCACGCGCGAGGCTGTCGCCGCCAGGTGCGTCGAAGGACAGGATGGGGCGTCCGGCCTCCATCCCCGTCCGCATGCCCGCGCCGGCCACGCCACGCCGCGACCAGCCCGCGGGCAGGCGGGCGGGGTCGAAATCAGCGGTCGGCGACAGGACCAGGGACGGGCCGCCCGGCAGGCGGATCAGGGGCGGCGGCGGCGGCTGAGTGGCGGCACAGGCCGGCAGGGCGGCGGCGGCGCAGGCAGCCAGGAACGGTCGGCGTCTCACTGGGGCCTCCGGCGCACGAGTTCGCGGATGTCCTGGGCGCGCAGCCAGACCGGCGAGTTCTGGGGCAGCGCCCGCATCGCGCGCTCCGCGAAATGCGCGGCCTCGGTCCGGCGGCCGATCAGGCTGTAATGCTCGGCCTGGGCGTAATCGGCGAGGCCGATCTGACCGTCCCGCCCATAGGCCTGGGCGAGGAGGCGCCAGGTGTCGGCATCGGTCGCCCGCAGGCTGCGCGCGCGGTCGAGCGTCACGATGGCCTCCTTCACGGCGCCGGTCTGCAACTGCGACCAGCCGAGGGCCTGGACGATGAGCGGCTCGGCGGGCGCCAGGGCGACTGCCTGGGCATAGAGATCGCGCGCCGCCTCCGGCTTGCCCTGCTCGAGCAGGAACTGCGCCCGTGTCTCGATGATGTAGGGGTCCCTGGGACGGCTGCGCACGAGCGCTTCGAACTGTGCGTCGGAGCCCACGAAGTCGAACTGCTTGTAGGCCGCGATGGCGCGGGCATAGCGCGCCGCGAGCGACTGGTCGGCGGCCTTGTAGACCGCGGCGACCCGGGCCGGCTCGAGGAAGCCGATGAGCTTGGCGCGCATGCGGGCATGGCGCTCCTCGAAATCGGGCGGCAGGGGCGCCTCCGAGAACCGCGAGCGCGCGACATGCGTGCGCACGGACTCGATACGCTCGCGCGTTATCGGGTGCGTCCGCACATAGGGATCCTGGCGTCCGATCTGGAGCAGTTCCTGGTCGCCGAGGATGTCGAGGAACTCCATCAGTCCGCGCGACGACTGGCCGGTCCGGTCGAGCAGGATCATGCCGGCCTGGTCCGCCTGATTCTCCATGCCGCGGGAGTATCGCAGCAGCATGCGCTCCGTCATGGTCGGTCCGCCGCCGCCGCGCATGCCGCCCCAGTCGTTCGGGTTCGACGCCCGCGACCCGGCGCTCGCCGCGCCGATCGTGGCCAGCATCTCGAGAAGCATCGGCAGCGTCGCCTGGTCGATCTGCTCGCGCATCTGGACGAGATGACCGCCCTGGATGTGGCCGGTCTCGTGCGCGATCACGCCGATCACCTGGCCGGCATTCTCCGCGCGCATGAGCAGGCCGGTGTTGATGTACATGTTCAGGCCATTGCCCACGAAGGCGTTCAGCGAGCGGTCGTTGACCAGATGCACGCCGATCGCCCCGGGGTCGAGGCCGGCCGCGTTGAAAAGTGGCGTGGCGAAGGTCCGGATGGTAGCTTCGATTTCCGCGTCGCGGATGAAACTGATGCTGCGCTTTTGCGCGCCGGCCGGGCCGGCGCACAACAACCCGGCGCAGATCAGCACAGCCGTCGCGACGAGCAGCGCCCGCGAGAACAGGTCACGGATGTCTTCAAGCAGTTCAACGCCCCGCCTCGCGGGGTGCGCCGACGTCAAGGTCCTTGGCAGCACGTCTCTTCGCTCTTCGGCCGGAGGGTCGTGGCGGCGTCGATGGCAAGCTAGTCGCCTGGGACGCCGGAATCCAGGGACGCCGATAGCCGCCCTTCTTGTCGCGACGATGGCGGCCGCGTGTTCGGGCGGCGGTGACCAGCGCGGCCCGGCGGCCGATTTCGTCGGCGGCGCCGCCGTCGACGAACCGCGCGCGGCGCTCGTCGCGCGCGACATCCTCGCCGCGGGCGGCAGCGCCGCCGACGCCGCGAGCGCCGCCTATTTCGCGCTGTCGGTCACCTTGCCGGGCCGGGCGACGCTCGGCGGCGGCGGTGCCTGCCTCGTCTTCGACCCGGTTCTCGGGCGCGTCGAGGTGGTCGATTTCATGACCCGCCCGTCGGCGCAGCCGGGCAGCCCGGTGCCGATGAATGCGCGCGGCTTTTTTGTCCTTCAGGGCCGCTACGGGCGACTGCGCTGGGAACAGGTCGTGGCACCCGGCGAGGCGATGGCGCGGTTCGGCGTCCAGATTTCGCGCGCCCAGTCCCGCGAACTCGCCGAGAACGCGGGTCGCATCTCGGCCAGCCCCGACTTGTCGCGGCTGTTCCGGCCGGCCGGAGCGCTGCCGCGCGAAGGCGACCGGCTCGCGCAGCCTGACCTCGCCGAGATCCTCGGCACTATCCGCAGCCGCGGCGCGAACGAGTTCCATGCGGGCTCGGCCGGCATGCGCTTCGCCGCCGCCGCGCAGGCTGCCGGCGGGGCGTTCTCCGCCGCGGATCTCGCGGCTGCCGCGCCGCAATTCAGGGCACCGCTGAGCGTGTCGCTTCAGGACATGCGCGTCTCGTTCCTGCCGCCGCCGGCTCAGGCGGGGATCATGCAGGCCCAGCTCTGGCAGATGCTCGCGCCGCGCTGGGCGCAGACGCCGCGCGAGCGGCGGGGCGATCTGTTGCTCGATGCGCAACTGCGTGCACTCGCCGATGCCGGGCGCTGGGGCGCGCTCGATCTCGAGGATTTCGGTGTGTCGAGCGAGGCCGTCTCGGCGCGCCGCGCCCAGGCGCTGATGGCGGCGGCAGCGGTGCCGGCGCCCAGTGCCGCGGGCCGTGCGGTCGCAGACTCCTCCGCGACGACGACCATCGTGACCGCGGACCGGGAGGGCGGCGCGGTCGCCTGCGCCGTGACGGCGGGCGACGTGTTCGGGGCCGGCCGTGTCGCCAATGGCGTCGTCCTGGCAAGCGCGCAGGCGCGTCCGTCCGCCTCGCTCGGCGTCGTCATGGCGACGCGGTCGATCGGCGGTGTCCTGTCGTTGAGCCAGCGCGCGGACAGCGCCCAGTTCGTCTTCGCCGGCGGCGGCGGCGGAATCGGTGGCGCGGTCGCGGCGGTCGGGGCCGGCCTTGGCACCGTGGTCGAGCGCGCGACGCTCGACCGCCTGATCGAGCAGCCCCGTGTCGTCGTCGATGGCGCGCTTCGTGTCCTGGCCGAGCCGGGGGCGACGGCCGCCGGTTCCGTTTCGGCGCCTGCGCCGCTGGGCCGCCTGAACGCCGTCGCATGCCCGGCGGGGCTGGTCGACGAGCCGACGGCGTGTCGCGTGCGCACCGATCCGCGCGGCGACGGTCTCGCCGTCGGCGGCGTGCGCTGAGCCGCGCCATCATGGCGCTCGGCCCGTCGCGGCGTAGCGAAATCGCGCCGTTCCTGGTGATGGACGTCCTGCGCGCGGCCAGCGCGCGCGACCGGGCGGCACGCGACCCGTCCGACCGCACGGTGCATCTCGAGATCGGCCAGCCCGGAAGCGGCGCGCCGCAGCCTGTCCTAGACGCTGCGGCCGCGGCGTTGCGCAGCGATCGGCTCGGCTACACCGACGCCTTCGGCCTGCCGGCGCTGCGCGCGCGCATCGCCGCGCATTACCGTGACGCCTATGGCATCGACGTGCCGGCGGAGCGGATCGTCGTCACCACCGGCTCGTCCGGCGCCTTCGTGCTCGCCTTTCTCGCGGCCTTCGACGCTGGCGCGCGCGTCGCGCTGGCCGATCCCGGCTACCCGGCCTATCGGAACATCCTGGCGGCGCTCGGGGTCGATGTCGTCGGCCTGCCGACCGATGCCCGCGACCGCTTTCAGCCGACCGTCGCGCGGCTCGAAGCTGCCGGGCGGCTTGACGGCTTGATCGTCGCCAGCCCGGCCAACCCCACCGGCACGATGCTGAGCGCCGCGGAACTGGAGCGTCTCGCCCGCTGGTGCGCCGGGGCCGGTGTAAGGCTGGTCTCGGACGAGATCTATCACGGCATCACCTATGGCGATCCGGCCGCGACCCTCGCCGGGACGCCGGACGCTATCGTGATCAACAGCTTCTCGAAGTATTTCGCGATGACCGGCTGGCGGCTGGGGTGGATGGTCGTGCCAGCCGATCTGCTGCGCGCGGTCGAGGTGCTGGCGCAGAACCTGTTCATCTCGCCGCCGAGCCTGCCGCAGCACGCGGCGCTGGCCGCCTTCGACTGCGGCGCCGAACTCGATGCCCGGGTCGCGGCCTACCGCGCCAATCGCGATCTGCTGCTGGCGGAATTGCCCAAGGCCGGCTTTGTCGATTTCGCCCCTGCGGACGGGGCGTTCTATCTTTATTGCGACGTCGGCCATATGACCAACGACAGTGTCGCGTTCTGTCAGCGCATGCTGGCCGAGGCCGGTGTCGCTGCCACGCCCGGCACTGATTTCGATCCGGCTCGTGGCGCGCGCCATGTCCGCTTTTCCTTCGCCGGCTCGCACGAGGACATGGCACGCGCCTGCGAGCGGCTGCGGCGCTGGCGCGCCGGCGTCTGATACCCCGAAAGCGAAACGGGCGACCCCGCGAGGGGCCGCCCGTCGTGAAGCCGGTGCGTCGCCGCGTCCGGGATCAGCTGGTGAGGCGCTTCCACCATCCGCGGCGCGGCGGACCCTTCGGCTCGGGCTCCGGTGCGACCTCGACCGCAGGTTGCGGCTCGGCCACCGGCGCTTCGCTGGTCTGCTTCTGGACCGGTGTTTCCTGGGCCGGAGCCGCCGGCGCCTCCGCCGCGGCGGCGAGGGCGGGGGCGGGGGCGGCCGGGGCTTCGGTCATGGGAGCCGGGGCCGCCGGAGCTTCTGCCACCGGAGCTTCGGGGGCCGTAGCTTGGGGGGCCGGAGCTTGCGGGAGCGGTGCCGCCGGCGCCGATACGATCTCGACGACGGTTTCCACGACCGCCGCGGGCGCAGCCGCGGGGGGCGGCGCCGGAGGCGCGGCCGGCTCGTCGCGGCGGTTCCATGGCCACTCATGGACATCGGCCGCGGGGGCCGCAGGCTCGGTGGCGACCGGGACCGGCGCGAACCGGTCAGGCTGCGCGTAGAGTTCGCGGGCCCGCATCCTCAGATCGCCATCCGGATCGGCGACCGGAACCGGAGCAACGGCAGGCGCAGGAGAAGGCGCATCGGCCGCGGCGCCGGCAAAGGCCAGCTGCTCGCCGCCCCCCTGCTCGTCACCACGCCGGCGCCGGCCACCTCTGCGTCCGCGCCGCCGCCGGCGTCCGCCTTCGTCATCGGTGTCGCCGTCGCGCGGTGGGCGTCCCGGCATCTCGGGCGCAGCGCCAAGATTTTCGCCTTCGCCGCCCTGTAGCGGTTCGGCCGTTGCTGCGGGCATGGCTGCCGTGTCGCCGACCGCCGGAAGGGCGTCGGAACCCGCCTCGCCGTCGCCCGGCGCGGCCTGTCGGCCCGCGTCGAAACCCTGTCCCGGCATGCCGTCCTCGCGACCGCGACCGCGGCCGCGCCGGCGCCGACGCCGACGCCCGCGACCGCGACCGTCCTCGCCGCCGGCCGCCTCCTGGGAGCCGGCTTCGCCGTCGTCCTGGCCGTCCTCGTCACGCTCCCAGCGGCGCGCGGGTTCGGACGGCACGGGCAGGGCCTCGATCGGTTCCGCAACGCTCTCCTCGACGATGTCCTCGGGCGCGTGATCGATGCCGGCGCGTACAGGCGCCGGGCCGGTCTCGCCGCGCTCGCGGATCTTCAACCGGTCGATGCGGTATTCCGGCGGCACCATCGCGGCGTCCGGCTCGAAGGTGATCTCGATGCCGTAGCGCTGCTCGATCGCCGCCAGCGCGCTGCGCTTCTGGTTGAGCATGTAGATGGCCACGCTCGCCGGGAGGGTCACCTTGAGCGCGACCGAGCGCGCCTTGATGCCTTCTTCCTCGATGCCGCGCAGGACGCGCAGCGCCGTGGATTCGGTCGAACGGATGAAGCCGCTGCCGCCGCAATGCGGGCATTTCTGGGTCGAGACCTCTGCCAGCGACGGGCGCAGGCGCTGGCGCGACAATTCCAGCAGGCCGAAAGGCGAGATGCGGCCGATCTGGATCCGCGCCCGATCGCTGCGCATCGCCTCCTTGAGGCGCCGCTCGACCTGGGAGATATGACGGTTGTCCTCCATATCGATGAAGTCGATGACGATCAGTCCGGCGAGGTCGCGCAGACGGATCTGGCGTGCCACCTCCTCGGCGGCCTCCAGATTGGTCTTGAGCGCCGTCTCCTCGATATGGCGCTCGCGCGTGGCCCGGCCCGAGTTGACGTCGATCGCGACCAGCGCCTCGGTCTGGTTCAGGACGATGTAGCCGCCCGAGCGCAGCCGCACCGTATTGTCATGCATCTCGTCGAGCTGCGCCTCGACCTGATGGCGCTGGAACAGCGGCACCTGGGCGTCATCGTAGAGGCGGATCTTCTCGGCGTGATCCGGCATCAGCATCTTCATGAAGGCGCGTGCCGCGTCGAAGCCCGGCCGGCCCTCGACCTGGATCTCGTCGATGTCGCGCGAATAGAGGTCGCGGATCGAACGCTTGATCAGCGAGCCTTCCTCGTAGACCAGCGCGGGCGCGCGCGAATTGAGCGTGAGTTCGCGTACGTCGTCCCAGAGACGCATCAGGTATTCGTAGTCGCGCCGGATTTCCGGCTTCGCGCGCTCCATGCCTGCCGTGCGCAGGATCACCGCCATGCCGTCCGGAACATCCAGATCGCGCATGATGTCCTTGAGGCGCTTGCGGTCCTGCTGGGAGGTGATCCGCCGCGAGATCCCGCCGCCGCGCGTCGTGTTCGGCATCAGCACGCAATAGCGCCCGGCCAGCGAGATATAGGTCGTCAGCGCCGCGCCCTTGGTGCCGCGCTCTTCCTTCACGACCTGGACGAGCAGCACCTGGCGGCGCTTGATGACTTCCTGGATCTTGTAGTGCCGCATCGGCTTGAAGCGGCGGCGCCGGGTCTCTTCCTCTTCCTCGTCCTCGGCGTCGTCGCCGCCGACGGATTCGATCTTGACCGGGGGAGGGGCCTGCTCATGCTCCGCAGTGTCCTGATCGTCCCGCGTCGTCTCGGCGCCGCCACCGGCGGCGACATCCGCGCCGACTTCACCGGCCATGGCCGGCGCGTCGTCGGCGGAACTCGGCTCGGGGGCGACGACGCGCGGGGTATCGACCGTCAGGGGGGCGGCCGTCGATGCTTCGCCCGGAGCGGCTTCACCGGCCGGCGAGGGCGCGGCCGGCGCGTCGCCCGTCAAGGCGAACGGGGCGTGTGGCTCGACCTCCGATGCCGACGGCGTCACGCCGATCGCGGTCTGGTCGCCGGCGGCCGATGCCTCGCCCTGAGACTCCGATGTCTCGGATGCCTCGGCGAAGGTTTCCGCCCGGGCCTCGAAGCGCCGACGCGGCGGCGGCTCGGCCTCGTCGTCGTCGCCATTGTCCTCGCGCTCGGCGAGGCGGCGTTCCTCCGCAAGCAGCGCTTCGCGGTCGGCGATCGGGATCTGCCAGTAATCGGGATGGATCTCGCCGAAGGCGAGGAAGCCGTGACGATTGCCGCCGAACTCGACGAAGCAGGCCTGCAGCGACGGCTCGACGCGCGTCACCTTGGCGAGATAGATGTTTCCCTTGATCTGCTTCTTGGTCGATGTCTCGAAATCGTATTCGTCAAGCCGGTTGCCGCTGAGGACCACGACCCGCGTTTCTTCCGCGTGGGTCGCGTCGATGAGCATTTTCTTGGCCATGTGGTGTTCGTCTCCGCAATAGGGGTGGCGGAGCGCCGGTATGGAGGACGTCAATCGCGCAGCGCGCGATGCTCGGAATCGTTCTCCCGGCGCCTTGCCGGATGGCGACAGCCGCTGGCTCCCGCCCAGACGACCCGGAGCCGGTACGCTCGGAGGCGCACGGCTGCCGTCCAGCCACCGGAAGGGCGGCTTGTCTCGTCGTTTGGGAGGATTCCGAAGCGGTCAAAATCACGTATTGGATCGTTCGTGTGTCGTCGGGTGCGCCCGCGAAGCCCCTCTCCGAGGAAGCGACCGGTTCCGTCCGCGCGTCTATCGGCGCGGTCGGCCACCGTGAAAGCGGGAGCGGTCCGAAGGTTAACCGCGCCGGACGCCGACTACAACCCTCCCGTCGCAGGACGAGGGAAAAAGCCGCAGGGACGCGTCCGGAAGGCGGCGACGCGTTCCGCGCCATGAAGCCGCCGCAATATCGGGTATTGTGGGACTGGATCCAGTTCTCGCCATGCCCCTGTTCCGATTCTTTGCCATTTTCGGCGCGATGTTCCTGTGGCTGGCGCACGCGCCGGCCGCATCGCCGGCGCGCGCGGCCGAATCCGGGCGTATCGTCGACGTCCGTACGGCCGATTCGACCGGCCTGCAGATCGTGATCGACAGCGAGCGCCGCGCCGCGCCGCGGGTCTTCACGCTCGACGAACCCATGCGCCTCGTCATCGATCTTGGTCCCGGTCGCTGGAGCCTGTCGCAGCCTGTTCCGGCCCAGGGCGCCGTCGGCGGATGGCGTTTCGGCCGCGGCGAGGGACAGGCGGCGCGGCTGGTCGTCGATCTGGCGGCGCCCGTCCAGGTGCGGCGGGTCGGTTATGACCTCGCCGCGCCACGCGGCATCGCGCGGCTGCTGATCGACCTGGAGCCGGTCGGACGCGCGGCATTCGTCGCCGATGCCCAGCCCTGGCGCCGCACGAGCGAGCTGATAAAGGACATGTACGTGCCGCCGCAGCCCGCGCGCGCGCCGGCGCCCGTTGTCGCCCCGCGGGTCGCCGAACCGCGCCCGGCGCCGCCGGAACGGCCCGTGGCGCAGATCGCCCGGGCCGAGCCCGCGGTGTCGTCGCAGGTCCGGACAGCGCCGCAGTCCCAGCCGACGGCGAAGCCACAGGGCAACCCGGTCCAGTCGCCGCCGCCCGTACAATCTGCGCCGCCGGTCCAGGAACTCGCGGCGGCAGCACCGCCGGTGGCGGCGGCTGCGCGCGCGCTGCCTGGCGCGCGGAGCTCCGGGCGCCGTGTGGTGGTTCTGGACCCCGGCCATGGCGGGCAGGATCCGGGCGCCATCGGCGTTTCCGGGACACCGGAAAAGACCATCACCCTCGCGGTAGCGCAGGAAGTCCGGCGCCAGCTCGAGTCGACCGGCCGCTACCGCGTCCATCTGACGCGCGAGGACGACAGCTTCCTGCCGCTGCGCGAGCGCGTCACCCGCGCACGGACCTGGAAGGCGGATCTGTTCTTGTCCATCCACGCCGATTCGATCGGCAGCACGGATACGCGTGGCGCGTCGGTCTATACGTTGTCGGACACGGCCTCCGATGCGGAGGCGGCCGCCCTCGCGGTGCGCGAGAACAAGGCCGATATCATCGTCGGGATGGATCTCAGCCATGAGAGCCGTGAGGTGGCGAACATCCTGATCGACCTTGCCCAGCGCGAGACCCTCAACCGCTCCGTCGACCTCGCGCATCAGCTGGTGCGCGAACTGGGACACGAGATCCGCATGCTGCCCGTGCGACCGCATCGCTTCGCGGGCTTCGCCGTGCTCAAGGCCCCCGATGTTCCGGCCGTCCTGCTGGAGCTGGGCTACCTGTCCAATGCCGACGACGAGCGGCTCCTGCGCCAGTCGGCCCATCGCCGCCGCGTCGCGCTCGGGGTCCAGCGCGCCGTCGACGCGTTCTTCTCGCTGCCTCCGCCGCCGCGCTGACCCGCCCCGAGACGCTGGCAGCCGCGGCGGCGCGTGATAGAAGGCCACCCGTGAATACCCCTCGTTCAGAACCGACGCTGCACCCGCAGGCCGACCCGCAGGCGCCCGTACCGCCTGTGGAGCCGCGGGAGCGTCCGGCGCGGGCGCAGCGTCCGCCGCGCAAGCCGGCGCCGGCACGGGCGCGCAAGGGACCCAATCCCGTGCTCGCGGCGCTTGGCAACGTGTTCGCCTGGACGTTCGCCTTCGTCGTCGCGGCCGGCATCCTCGCGGTCGGCGGCGGCGGGCTTTTCGTCTACCAGATGAGCCTGGGTCTGCCCGATTACGAGCAGCTCGCCAGCTACCATCCGCCGGTCATGACCAGGGTCCATGCCGCCGATGGCCGTGTCTTCGCGGAATACGCGACCGAACGGCGGATCTTCGTGCCGCTCGACGCGGTACCGTCGCGGCTGGCGGAGGCGTTCATCTCCGCCGAAGACAAGACCTTCTGGACCCATCCCGGGCTGAGCGTGCCGGACATCATCCGCGCCGCGGCGACCAACGCGCAGAACTGGGGACGCAAACGCCCGGTCGGCGCCTCGACCATCACGCAGCAGGTCGCCAAGAACCTGCTGCTCTCGAACGAGGTGTCGATCGAGCGCAAGGTGAAGGAGGCGCTGCTGGCGCTGCGCATCGAGGAGACCCTGCCGAAGCGGCGGATCCTCGAGCTCTACGTGAACGAGATCTATCTCGGCTTCCAGGCCTATGGCGTCGCGGCCGCCGCGCTGATGTATTTCGGCAAACCCCTGGACGAACTCGAACTCCACGAGATCGCCTTCCTGGCCGCCCTGCCGAAGGCCCCGAACAACTACAACCCGCAGCGCCACCCGGAGCGCGCCCGCGAACGTCGCGACTGGGTGCTGGGCCGCATGCTCGAGGATGGCAAGATCACGCCCGCCGAGCACGCGGCGGCCCGCGCCGCGCCGCTGGTGGTACGCAACCGCGTCGAGGCGCTGGACACCGCGCGCGCCGATTATTTCGCCGAGGATGTCCGGCGCGAGGTGCTGGCGCGGTTCGGCGAGGAGCGGCTCTACAAGGGCGGGCTGTCGGTCCGCACCTCGCTCGACCCCGAGTTGCAGCGCGCCGCGGAGGCCGCGCTGCGGCGCGGCATGATCGACTATGACCGCCGCCATGGTTGGCGCGGCGCGCCGGCGCAGATCGACCTGGGGCCGGGCTGGGAGCGCCGTCTGGGGCAGGTCCGCGTGCCAGGCAGCGCCGGTTGGCGGACCGCCGCCGTCCTCGCGGTCACCGCCGATCGCGCCGATGTCGGCTTTGCGGATGGCGCGCGCGGCGTCGTTCCCTTCGACGAGATGCGGTGGGCGCGTCGCACGCTGGATGATCAGCGCGTCGGCAATCCGCCGCGCAATCCGGCCGATGTCGTCCGGCCCGGCGACGTGATCCTGGTCGAAGCCTTGCCGGCGCCCGCGCCGCCCGGGCGTTTCGGGCTTCGGCAGGTACCGGATGTCGGCGGGGCCGTGGTGGCCCTCGATCCCTTCACCGGCCGGATCCGCGCCATGGTCGGTGGCTGGAGCTTCGAGATTTCGCAGTTCAACCGCGCCACGCAGGCACAGCGCCAGCCCGGGTCTTCGTTCAAGCCGTTGATCTATCTCGCGGCCCTCGAGGCGGGATCGCCGCCCAATGCGATCGTCCTCGACGCGCCGCTGGTCATCGACCAGGGGCCGGACGCGGAACTCTGGAAGCCGGGGAACTATTCCGGTCAGTTCTACGGCCCGACGCCGATGCGCGTCGGCGTCGAACAGTCGCGCAACCTGATGACCGTGCGCCTCGCGATGGATGTCGGGCTCGGCAAGGTGGTCCGGATGGCGCGCGATTTCGGCATCAACGAGCGCATGATGCCGGTGCTCTCGGCGGCGCTCGGTTCGATCGAGACGACCGTGGTGCGGATGACCGCCGCCTACGCCGTGTTCGCCAATGGCGGTTACCGCGTCACGCCGACCCTGATCGACAGGGTCCAGGATCGCGACGGGCGCACGATCTTCCGCAGCGACGGCCGCGACTGCCCGGCATGCCGCGAGGAGGCCTGGGGCGAGCAGTCGATGCCGCGCCTGCCGGATCCGCGCACGCGGGTGACCGACGCGGCAAGCGCATACCAGATGGTGTCGATGCTGGAGGGCGTGGTCGATCGCGGCACGGGGACGCGTGCCCGCGTGCCCGGCCACATCGTCGCCGGCAAGACCGGGACGACCAATGACGCCGTGGACGCATGGTTCGTGGGTTTCTCGGCCGATCTCGTCGTCGGCGTCTGGATCGGCTTCGACACGCCGCGCACACTTGGCGCTCGCGAGACCGGTGGACTTGCGGCGGTGCCGATCTTCCAGGAGATCATGGCGCATGCGCTGCACGGGCGGCCGCTGCTGCCCTTTCGCGTCCCCGACGACCTGTATTTCGCGACGGTCGATGTGGTCACCGGCCGCCCGGCGACGACTGGCCGTGTGGTGCTCGAGGCGTTCAAGCCCGGTCAGCAGCCCGACGAGTCCGGCGAGGCCGCGGCCGGCCCCGGTGCCGGCGCCCCGGTTCGCGTAGCGCCCGGACCCTCGGGTCCCGGCCGCGCGCTCCCCTCGGCGGGGCCCGCCGCGGGGGGAACGGCCTCGCCAAGCGGCATCTACTGAACGCTGGCGCGCGCCGCGCGAGCCTGTATAAACCCGCGCTCCAGGAGGCATCCCGACCCATGCGCGCCGAAATCCAGCAGATGGCAGACGAGATCAAGCAGTCGCTCGAACTGCTGAGGAGGTATCTTTGACTACGATGCCTCGCTGCGTCGCCTCGACGAACTGAACGCCCGCGCCAACGACCCGGCGCTCTGGAACGACTCGCGAGCCGCGCAGGTTGTCTTGCGCGAGCGCTCGACGCTTGATCGACAACTGACCCTCTACCGCACGCTCAAGCAGGATTACGACGACGCGGTCGGCCTGATCGAACTCGCGGCGGAGGAAAACGACGCGAGCGAACTCGCCGCCGCCGAAGACGCGCTCAAGGACCTGCGCGGCGTCGCCGAGCAGCGCGCCGTCGAGGCGCTGCTCTCGGGCGAGGCCGACGCCAACGACGCCTATCTCGAGATCAAGCCCGGCGCCGGCGGCACCGAGAGCCAGGACTGGGCGCAGATGCTCGAGCGCCTCTACGTGCGCTGGGCAGAGGATCATCGCTTCAAGGTCGAGATCGAGGAGGAGCAGGCGGGCGAAGAAGCCGGGATCAAGTCGGCGACGCTGCGCGTCAGCGGCACCAACGCCTATGGCTGGCTCAAGACCGAGAGCGGCGTCCACCGCCTCGTGCGGATCTCGCCTTTCGATTCGAACGCCCGGCGGCAGACCTCCTTCGCCGCGGTCGGCGTGTTTCCGGTGGTCGATGATTCCATCGACATCCAGATCAACGAAGCCGACGTTCGTGTCGATGTGTATCGCGCCTCGGGGGCCGGCGGTCAGCACGTCAACAAGACCGAGAGCGCGGTGCGCCTCACCCATATCCCGACCGGCATCGCCGTCGCCTGCCAGACCGAGCGCTCGCAGCACAAGAACCGTGACCGCGCCTGGAAGATGCTGCGCGCACGCCTCTACGAGATCGAACTGCAGAAGCGCGAGGCCGCGGCCCAGGCGCTTCATGCCGCGAAGACCGACATCGGCTGGGGGCACCAGATCCGCAGCTACGTCCTGCAGCCCTATCAGATGGTCAAGGATCTGCGCACGGGACACCAGACCTCCGACACGCAGAGCGTCCTGGACGGCGATATCGATCCGTTCCTGCGCGCCTCGCTGATGAGCCGCCTCAAGGGCGCGCCGACCCGGGTCGAAGACATCGAGTAGCGCGTCCGCGTCTCAGCGGAACGGCGGCTCGTCGAAGCTGCGCAGCTTGCGCGAGTGCAGTCGCTCGATGCCGCCGGCGCGCAGCAGCTCCAGGGCGCGGATGCCGACCAGCAGATGCTGGTCGATGCGGTCGCGGTACATGCGGCTCGCCATGCCCGGCAGCTTGATCTCGCCATGCAGCGGCTTGTCGGAGACGCAGAGCAGCGTCCCGTAGGGCACGCGGAACCGGAAACCGTTGGCGGCGATGGTGGCGGATTCCATGTCCACGGCGATCGCGCGGGTCTGGTTGAGCCGCTCGAACAATCCGGCGTAGCGCAACTCCCAGTTCCGGTCGTCGGTCGTATAGACCGTGCCGGTGCGCATCCGCGTCTTCATGTCGCCGCCCGTGAGGCCGGTGACCTGCTCGACCGCCGCCTGCAGCGCCATCTGCACCTCGGCGATGGCCGGCAGGCTCACCTCGGGGGGCAGGTCGCGGTCGAGCACGTGGTCGTCGCGCACATAGGCGTGCGCCAGCACGTAGTCGCCGAGGAACTGGCTGCGCCGCAACCCGGCGCAATGCCCGACCATGAGCCAGCAATGCGGTCGCAGCACGGCCAGGTGGTCGGTGATCGTCTTTGCGTTGGACGGACCGACGCCGATGTTCACGAGCGTTATGCCGTCGCCCTGCGGCCTGGTCAGGTGATAGGCCGGCATCTGCGGCAGATGCGTCGGCACGCTGCCCGCGATCTCGATCTCGCCGCCCGGCCCGAGGCGCGTGACCGCGCCGCCCGGCTCGACGAAGGTCGAATAGCCGCTTTCGGGATCGGCAAGCTTCTCGCGCGCGAGGGCGCGGAACGAATCGACATAGCGCTGGTAGTTGGTGAGCAGGATGAAGCGCTGGATGTCGCCCGGTTCGGTGGCGGTGTAGTGGCGCAGCCGCTGGAGCGAATAGTCCACGCGCTCGGCCTGGAACAGGGCGAGCGGCCGCGCATGGCCGGCCGCGGCGCGATGCGTCCCGTTGGCGATGCCGTCGTCGATCACCGACAGGTCGGGCAGCGCAAAGACCTGCTGCATCGCGCGGACATCCGACTCCGTCACGCCGGCGACGGCGCGCTCCACCACGAAGGGCAGCGGAACGCGTCGATCACTGGTTCCGACCAGCAGGTCGACGCCGTGATGCTGGAGGAGGAGGCGGAACTGCTCGCGATAGTAGCCCGCGAACAGGTCAGGCCGGGTCAGCGTCCCGCCATAGCTGCCTGGATCGAGAGCGGCGCCATAGGCGACGCGCGCGTCGATATTCAGCGCGGCGGCCGGCACGTCGATGCCGACATAGGGATAGAATGCCGCGGGCGACGCGCCATCGCGATCGCCGGACCCGAATGCGTCGAAGCGGTCGCGCACTGCCGCCGTGGCCGCGGCGTAGATGCGCTCGACCGCGGCGAAGGCGGCCTCGGCGTCGCGGTAGGGCGCGAGGTCGCGTGCCGCCGCATGGGTGCCGGAACCCGCCGCGGTCACGGCTCAGAGCGCCTTGGCTGCGGCAAGGACCTCCTCGACATGGCCGGGAACCTTCACCTTGCGCCAGACGCCGCGCACGACCCCTTTCTCGTCGATCAGGAAGGTGGCGCGCTCGATGCCCATGTACGTGCGCCCATACATGCTCTTCTCGACCCACGTGCCATAGGCCTCGCAGGCCTTGCCGTCGAGATCGGCGCCGAGCCGGAACCGAAGCCCGTATTTGCGCACGAACTTGTCGTGGCTCGCGACCGGGTCGCGGCTGATGCCGACGATCTCGGCTGCGACCCGTCCGAAATCGGGCAGCGCTTCGTTGAATCCGCAGGCTTCCTTGGTGCAACCCGACGTGTCGTCCTTCGGGTAGAAATAGACGATCACCTTGCGGCCCTTGAAGGCCGAGAGCTTCACATCCGTGCCGCCATCGCCGGGCAGGACGAAATCCGGGGCCTTGTCGCCGATTTTCAACTGGGCCATCGCGTGTCGTCTCCTCGATCGGGTGTCAGGGTCGCACGGCCGCCGGACCGCTCGCGGGCGGCGACGGGATCAGGCGCTCGAAAACGGCTCTTGCCGCGGCGCAGGCCACGTCGAGTTCGCTCTCGAGATCGGCGAAACTAGGCGCCCCGGCCGCGCGCGCAAGCCCCGCGAGCAGGGCTGGCGGATGTTCTCCGGGATCGATCGCCCCGTCGATCGCGGTCCGCAGCACCGATTGTATCGCGCTGGTCACGCGCAGCGCGCGCCGCAGCGCGTCGGCGTCGGCGTCGCCGATCAGGCCGGCGGATGCGATCGCCTCCAGCGCGCCTGCGGTCGAGGGGATCAGCAGGCCGGGATGGGTGGCGCCGTGGACGAGGATCATCGTCTGCACGACGAATTCGACGTCGATCAGTCCGCCGCGCCGGTTCTTCACGTCGAGCCGGGCGGGTTGTCCGCGCTCGCGCAGCATCCGCGCGCGCATGTCGGCGACGTCGGCGATGATGCGTGCGGTGTCGCGCGGCCGCAGCAGAACCTCGCGGATCGTCGCCTCGATGCGTGCGCGCATCGCGGGTGGCGCCATGACGACGCGGCCGCGGGTCAGCGCCATGTGCTCCCAGGTCCACGCGTCCTCGAGGTTGTAGCGGCGGAAGCCGCCAAGGCTGGTCGCGATCGGGCCCTTCGTCCCCGAGGGACGCAGCCGCGTATCGATCTCGTAGAGCTGACCTTCCGGCGTCATCGCGGTGACCGCGTTGACGAACCGCGTGGCGAGACGAAGGAAATATTGCGGCGCCGGCAATTGTTTCTCGCCGTCCGAGACCGCATCCTCGTCGGCGTCGTAGAGCAGGATGAGGTCGAGATCCGAGGTCGCCGTCATCTCGCGGCCACCGAGCTTGCCGAGCGCGACGATCGCGAAGTCGCCGCCGTCGACGCGCCCGTGCTGGCGCCGGAATTCGCGCTCGACGGCCGGCGCCATGGCGACGAGCGTGGCGTCCGCGATGTCGGCGAGCGCCGCCCCCGCGCGCGCTGCGTCGATCGTGCGGCGCAGCTGCTGGACGCCGACCTGGAAGACGCGCTCGCTGCGCCAGCGCCGGACGATGTCGAGCTCGTCCTGGAAGTCGCGTGCCTGGGACAGCGCGGCGCCGAGCTCCGCCGCGCAGGCGGCGGCATCCGGCGGCGCGCGGTTGAAGCTCTCCGCGAGCACCAGGTCGAGCAGTGCCGCGCGGGTGCTCAGCTGGTCGGCGAGGCGCGGGGCGCCACCCATGATCTCGGCGACGAAGCCGAGGAGATGCGGGTTCGCGTGGAACAGCGAGAAGATCTGCACGCCCGCGGGCAGCCGCGACATGAAGCGGTCGAAATTGAGGAAGGCCGCCTGCGGATCCGGCGTGCGACCGAGCGCGCCGAGCAGCGCCGGCATCAACTCGGTCAGCAGCTCGCGCGCGCGCGAACTGCGCATGCAGCGATAGCGTCCGTGATGCCAGGCGCGGACCTGCCGCGTGACCGCCGGCGGATCCGCGAAGCCGAGCCGTGCCAGCGTCTCGATCGTGCCCGGATCGTCCTCGGCGCCGGTGAAGACCAGATTGCCGCCGCGCTCGCCGAGATCGGGCGCCTCCTCGAACAATCCGGCGTAATGGCGCTCGACGCGGCGAAGCGTCGCCAGGACCTGTTCGGCGAAGGCGTCGCGATCGCGATGGCCAAGGAACGCGGCGAGATGGGCAAGGCCGGGTTCGTCGCCGGGCAGGGTCTGGGTCTGCTGGTCGGCGATCATCTGCAGCCGGTGCTCGACCCGGCGCAGGATCTCGTAGCATTCCGTCAGGTCGGCGACGACCGCGCCGTCGGCCCGGCCCGCGGCGACCAGGGCCGCCAGCGCGGGGCAGGTCGCCCGGATCCGCAGCGCGGGATTGCGCCCGCCCCAGATCAGCTGCAGCGTCTGGGCGAAGAACTCGATCTCGCGGATGCCGCCGCGTCCGACCTTGATGTTGTGGCCGGCGAGGGCGACTTCGTGGCCGCCGCGATGGGCGTGGATCTGCCGCTTGATCGAATGGATGTCCTGGACCGCGGCGAAATCGAGATGGCGGCGCCAGACGAAGGGGCGCAGCCGCTCGAGGAAACGCGCGCCGGCATCAAGGTCGCCGGCGACGGGCCGCGCCTTGATCATCGCGGCGCGCTCCCAGTTCTGCCCCAGCGTCTCGTAATAGAACTCGGCGGCGTCGGTCGACATGGCCAGCGGCGTCGCGCCCGGATCGGGGCGCAGGCGCAGATCGGTGCGCAGCACGTAGCCGTCGCCGGTCCGCTCCTCGAGGAGCCGGACCATGCCGCGCGCAAGCCGGACGAAATTCTTCTGCAGCGCGTCTGGATCGGCGGTCCGCACGCGCTCCGTGTCGTACAGCACGATCAGGTCGACGTCGGAGGAATAGTTGAGCTCGCGGCCGCCAAGCTTGCCCATGCCGAGGACCACGAGGCCGCTGTCGCGCGCGGGCTGCGCTGGATGGGGAAGCGTGATGGCGCCGCTCGCGGCGAGGGCGCGCAGCTGGTCCTCGACCGCGAGGCCGATCGTGCGGTCGGCAAAATCGGAGAGCGCGGCGGTCACACGGGTCAGCGTCCAGCACCCCGCGATGTCCGCCGCCGCGATGGTCAGCGCCGCGCGCCGCCGCGCCACCCGCAGGCAGCGGGCGAGCGCGTCGCCCGTGAGCGCGTCCTGCGCCGCGCGGTCGAGGTCCGCGAAGACCGCGGCGAGGGCGGCGTCCGGCCCGTCGCGGAGCAGGTCGCCCGCGAAGACCGGATCGCGCTGCACGCAATGGGTCAGGAACGGACTGTTGCCGAACAGCGCGGCGAGCGCCGCGTCGCCCGCCGGCGTGTCGGCGATCCGCGCGAGATGCGTGGCGGCTCCCTCCAGCCCGGCGATCTCCCCCGCGAGGGTCTCGCGTTCGCGGCGAACGGCATCGGGGTCGGCGGGGCGCGGCCAGGCCGCGGCCGCGAAACCGGAAAAGGGCATCGTCATGGCGTCACATGCGCCGACGTCCATGCGCCCGTCAAGCGGCCGGCCGTTGTATACTGGGGGCATGTTTCACCGCGTCGCCCGTGTCGTCCTGGAAGGCCTCGTCGTCCTTGCGATGGCGTCGGTCGTGGGCGTCGCGCTGGCGGCGTGGCGCTTCGCCCAGGGGCCCGTCGCGCTCGACGCGCTGCTGCCTCATGTCGCGCCGGCGGTCGAGCGCGCGCTGCCCGGCTATGCCATCGGCGTCGATGGCGCCGAGCTCGCCTGGCGCGGGTGGCAGCGCGGTCTCGACCTGAAGCTGACCGGTCTGCGGATCGATGGACCGGACGGCACCCCGATCGCGCGCTTCGCGGAGGCGACGACGCGGCTCTCCCGCGCCGCCCTGTTGCGCGGACGAATCGCGCCGACCGCGCTGATGGTGGACGGTCCAGAACTGCGGATCGAGCGCGATCGCGCGGGCGCCATCCATGTCGTGGGGCTCGGCGGCGGCGAGGCGCTGCCGCTCGCGGCGCTCGTCCCGCCTGACGACGCGGCGGGGGGCGCGGGGCCGCTTCCCGATCCGGCCGAGCGCCTCGCCGAGATCGTCGTCTCGCGTGCGTCGCTGCGCGTCGCGGATCTCGCCTCCGGGAGCGAATGGGAGGCCCGGGATGCGGATCTGCGGCTGGGCTTCGGGGCCGACGGCGTGCGTGTCGAGGCTGCCCTGACCGTGACGCGCGGTCCCCATGCCGTGCGGCTCGCGGTCGGTCTCGTGCGTGGAGCGGAGACCGGCATCGTCGCGGCGACGGTCGATGTCGAGGGCGTCGCGCCGGGCGTGGTGGCCGACATGATCGGTGACCTCCTGCCCGAAGCGCGCCGTCTCACGGCGCTCGCCATGCCGCTCGATGGGCGGATAGCTGCCCGGTTCGGCGCGGATGGCGCGCTGCTCGACATCGCCCTCTCGCTGTCCGGCGCCGATGGCGCCGTCGCCGATGCCGAGCTGTTTCCGGGCGTCGCCCGTCTCGCCTCGCTGCGCACGGCGCTGCGCTACGACGCGCACGCGCGTCGGCTCGATCTCGAGCGCTTTGCGTTGGGCTTCGCGGGCGGTGGAACCGGTGAATTGACCGCGCGTATCACCCGCGATGCCGTGGGGAGCATGGCCGTCGCCGCCGAGGCGAGGCTGGCCGACATTCCCGTCGACTCCCTGCCCGTCTATTGGCCGCTGTCCCTGGCGCCGAACGCGCGCGGCTGGGTAACGCGCAATCTTTCGGCCGGGGTCGTCCCCGAGGCGCGCTTCGAATTCGCGCTGGCCGCCGCAAACGGCGCGCCGCCGCGCGCGACGTCGTTGAACGCCCAGGTCCAGTTCCGCGGCGTTACCGTCGCCTATCTCGCGCCGATGCCGAGCGCGACGGGTGTCGACGGCTCGGCGACGCTCGCCCTCGACCGTGTCGTGGTCAACACCGTGTCCGGCGCGGTGGGAGGCCTGCGCGTCGAGTCTTCGCGGACCGTCCTGTCCGCGCTCGACACCCGCGAAGAGCGCGCCGACATCCAGGTGGCCGTGCGCGGTCCGGTGCGCGACCAGCTCGCGCTGCTCGACCAGCCGCCGCTCGGCTTCATGAAGGCGGTCGCCATGAACCCCGCCGATTTCGGCGGCGAGGCGCTGACCCGCGCGCGCTTCGCCTTTCCCTTGGTCAACGCGTTGCGCGTCGATCAGGTGGCGGTCTCCGGCAGCGTGGAGGCGCGGGGCTTCGCGCTTCGCCGCGCCGCGCTCGGACAGGACGCGCGCGATGGCGAGATCTCCGGCCGGTTCGACGAGAAGGGCTTCGCCGCGACCGGGCGGCTGGTGCTGGGGCGGACGCCGGCGGAGGTCGACTACGCGCTCGCGTTCCAGTCCACCAATCCCGTGCGCGAGCGCATCCGGGCGAGCGGCACGCTGTCCGCCGAGGAGCTTGCGGCGTTCGGCTTCGATCTGCGTCCCCATGTCGAGGGCCGGTTGCCGCTGACGCTCGATTTCGTGGCGCGCCGCGGCGGGCAGTCCGATCTGCGTCTCGAGGCCGGTCTCGATGCCGCGCATCTGCGGGTCGCGGAGCTGGGCTGGGACAAGGCCATCGGCGTGCCCGGAAGCGCGCGTCTCGACTTCCTGCTCGAGCGCGGACGCATCCAGCGCATCCGCGCGCTGCGCGTCGTCGCGGGCGACGCCGATGCCGAGGGCCGCGTCGTGTTCGGCCCCGATGGTCGGATCGTGCAGGAGGTCGAACTGGACCGGCTGCGGTTCGCGCGGACCGATCTGCGCCTCGCGGCGAGCCGCATGCGCGATGGCGGGTGGCGGCTGCGCCTGCGTGGCGCGTCTGCCGATCTCTCGGCGCTCGAGGAGGATGCGCCGGGCGCCGGCGCCGGCGAGACCGCCGCGCCCGACCGGCCGCGGCTGGAGATCGACGCCGAGCTGGCTACCCTCTGGCTCACGCCCGAAAGGGCGCTGACCGATGTCGTGTTCCGCGGTGCCCGCGCGGCGCGCTGGCAGCGCGCGCAGCTCGCCGCGAAGGGCGCGGACCGGTTCGGGCGCAGCGATCCGTTCGAGATCGACTATGTCGTCGGCACCGGCGACCTCGCGCGTCTGACGGCGCGCAGCGCCAACGCCGGCGCGATGCTGCGCAGCCTCGGGATCACGGACAAGATCGTCGGCGGCTCGCTGGAGGCCAGCGGCGCGACCGAGGTCGGCCTCCCGGACCGGCCGCTCGCGGTCGAGACGCGGATCCTCGATTACCGGCTGGTGGATGAACCTGCGGTCGCGCGCTTCCTCTCGGCAGCCTTGCTCACCGGCCTGCTCGACCTGCTGCGTGGTGACGGCATCGGCTTCGACCGGCTCGAGGCGCGCGGATTGCTGCGTGACGGCGACGTGACGATCCGCGATCTGCGCGCCAGCGGGCCGGCGCTCGGCATCCAGGCGCGCGGGCGTCTGGATCTCGACGGCGACAGGATCGACGTCGAAGGCACCATCGTGCCCGCCAATGCGCTCAACTCGCTGTTCGGCCGGATCCCGATCATCGGCGAGGTGCTGTTCGGTCCCGGGCTTTTCGCGGCCCGCTACACGCTCCGCGGTCCGCGCGATGCGCCGGACGTGGCGATCAATCCGCTCTCGGCGCTGGCGCCCGGCGTGCTGCGCAACATCTTCGGCATCCTCGAGGGCGGTGTCCCCGGGGGCGTCCCCGAGCCTGCCGCGCCGCCCGCGCGGTGAGCGCGGCGCCGCTGGCCGGCGTCACGCCGGCCGGACGAGGGCGTGGCGCTTGCGGCCGGCCGTCAGCTTGATCGCCGCGTCTGGGCCGAGATCGGCGAGGCCGATCGCGCGTCCGGGATCGCTGGCTGGCTGGTCGTTGACGCGGATGCCGCCCTGCTCGATGAGGCGCCGGGCTTCCGCGTTGGATTTCGCCAGCCCGGCCTCCACGACCAGCCTGAACAGCGGCAGGCCCGCCGCGAGGTCGCTGCGCGGCTTGTCGAGCGTGGGCAGGTCGCCGCCGGCCGTGCCCTGTTCGAAGACGCGCCGCGCGGTGTCGGCGGCGCTCGCCGCGGCGGCGTCGCCATGCAGCAGCCGGGTCGCCTCGAAAGCCAGGACCTTCTTCGCCTCGTTGATCTCCGCGCCCTGCAGCGCGGCGAGCCGGGCGATCTCGTCGAGCGGCAGATCGGTGAACAGCTTGAGGAACCGTGCGACGTCGGCATCCTCCGTGTTGCGCCAGAACTGGAAGTAGTCGTAAGGCGCGAGACGGTGCGGCGCGAGCCAGATCGCCCCGGCCGCGGTCTTGCCCATCTTCTGGCCCGAGGCGGTCGTGATCAGGGGCGTCGTCGCGCCGAACAGCGCGAGATCGGCGACGCGCCGCCCGAGTTCGACGCCCATGACGATGTTGCCCCACTGGTCCGACCCGCCCATCTGCAGGTTGCAGCCATGGCGCTTCGCCAGTTCCACGAAGTCGTAGGACTGGAGGAGCATGTAGTTGAATTCGAGGAAGGTGAGCGGCTGGTCGCGATCCAGCCGCATGCGCACCGAATCCATCGTCAGCATGCGGTTGACCGAGAAATGCCGACCGATGTCGCGCAGGAACGGGATGTAGCGCAACTCGTCCAGCCAGTCGGCGTTGTTGATCATCAGCGCCGGCTTCTCGCCGCCCGCGAAATCCAGGAAGGGCGCGAAATTGGCGCGGATCCCGGCGAGGTTCTCGGCGATGGTCGCGTCGGTGAGCAGCTTGCGCGATTCGTCGCGGCCCGACGGATCGCCGACCCGGGTCGTACCGCCGCCCATCAGCGCGATCACCTGCTGCCCCGTGCGCTGCAGCCAGCGCAGCATCATGATCTGCACCAGGCTGCCGATATGGAGGGAATCCGCGGTGCAGTCGAAGCCGATATAGCCGACGATACGGCGTGCGGCGGCGAGGGCGTCGAGCCCCTCGGGATCGGTGACCTGATGGATGAAGCCGCGCTCCTGGAAGACGCGCAGGAGGTCCGAGCGATAGGTGGTCATGGTCCGGTCCGGTACAGTGCGGTGCGGGGACGGGGCAGGGGCGGCGCGCAGGCGCCGGTCAGCGCTTCGGCCTGGCGCCCGTGACGCGGGCGACGGCGCCCGGCTTGCCTGCCTCGGCGAGATAGCCCGACGTCGCGGCCGCGAGCAGGTCGAGCTTGTCGGTGAAGAAGTGGTTCGCGTCCTTGATGACGCGGTAATCGATCACGATGTCGCGCTGGCGACCGAGTTTCTCGGTCAGCTTGCGCACCGATTCCTCGGTGACGATCTCGTCCTTGTCGCCCTGCAGGATCAGCCCGGAGGAGGGGCAGGGCGCGAGGAACCCGAAATCATAGACATTGGCCGGCGGCGCCACCGCGACGAAGCGGTCGATCTCCGGACGGCGCATCAGCAACTGCATGCCGATCCACGCGCCGAAGGAGAACCCGGCGATCCAGCACGCCGAGGCGTTGGGGTTGTAGGCCTGAATCCAGTCGAGCGCGGAGGCCGCATCGGTCAACTCGCCTTCGCCGCGCGCGAAGGACCCCTGGCTGCGTCCGACGCCACGGAAATTGAAACGCAACGTCGCGTAGCCAGCCTGCAGGAAGCACTGGTTGAGGGTGAAGACGACCTTGTTGTGCATCGTCCCGCCATATTGCGGGTGCGGGTGCAGGAGCACCGCGACGGGCGCGCGTTCGCTCTTGGCTGGCGTGTAGCGGCCCTCGAGCCGGCCTTCGGCGCCGTTGATGATCACATCAGGCATGTCTTGCGAAACCGGCAAAAGGGAAAGCGCGCATCAATACCCGAGAATGGCGATCAGTCAAAGCCCCCAAATTTCATGCAGGTCTAGGGGTGCATTCTTGACTGGGTTTGTAGGAGAACTATATCTCGTCACGATCGTGGCCGCTGCGTTCCAGCCATGGTTCCCACGCCGACCCGGACGTCGCGTCGCGATGTTCGATATGCTCTCGCAAGTGCCTGTCGTGCAAGGGTTTTCTTTTTCGCCCAGCACGGTTCGGGAGGCGAGCGCGGAGGGATGGCGGCGCGGTGCCGGCCGGAACTGGTGCGCGCTCCGGTCTGGCTGGTCGCCTTGACCGAGCACAGTGCAGGGAGATTGACCGTGAAACTCAGCACCAAGGGCCGATACGCCGTGATGGCGATGGTCGACCTCGCCACGAACAGCCACGGCCACCCCGTGGCGCTCGCCGATATCGCCGAGCGGCAGGAGATCTCGCTGTCCTATCTCGAGCAACTCTTCGCGAAGCTGCGCCGCGGCGGGCTCGTGCGCTCGGTGCGTGGTCCGGGCGGCGGTTATCTGCCGGCCCATCCCGTGACTGAAATGCGCGTCTCGGACATCATCCTGGCCGTTGACGAGCCGATCCGCGCGACGCGCTGCGCGCCGGGATCCCCGTCCGGCTGCCGCCAGAACAAGAGCCGTTGTCTCACCCATGATCTGTGGGAGGAGCTGGGCAACCAGATCCACCTGTATCTGAGCTCGGTGACGATCTCCGATGTCATCGACCGCCGCATCCTCGGCACCAGTCAGCTGATCGCACATGCGCCGGCGGAACCCCACGCGCCCGCTCCCGTCGCGTCGGCCGCGTCCTGACGCGGCCGGTCACGACCGCGCCATGACGACCGTCGCCTATCTCGACTGGAACGCGACGGCGCCGCTGCGCCCGCAGGCGCATGCCGCGCTGCTCGGCGCGCTTGCGGTGATCGGCAACCCGTCTTCGGTCCACGCGGCCGGCCGGGCGGCCCGGCGGCTGGTTGAGGAGGCGCGCGCCGAGCTCGCCGCGCTGGCCGGCGCGCCTTCAGATGGCGTCGTCTTCACCAGCGGCGGCACCGAGGCCAATGCGCTGGCGCTGTGCGGCAGCGCATTGCCGGTTGCCGTTTCCGCCGTCGAGCATGCCTCGGTCCTCGCGGCGCGCGACGACGCGGCACGGATCCCGGTCGGCGACGACGGCGTGGTCGATCTCGACGCGCTCGACGCGATGCTCGCGGCGCGTGGTCCCATGCTGGTGTCCGTGATGATCGCCAACAACGAGACCGGCGTCATCCAGCCGGTCGCGGCCATCGCCGAGCTTGTCCATGCCCGCGGTGGCTTGCTCCATTGCGATGCGGTGCAGGCGGCAGGTCGTATCGGCCTCGACATGGCGGCGCAGGGGATCGATCTGCTGACCATTTCGGCGCACAAGCTCGGCGGCGCCCAGGGCGCCGGCGCGCTTGTGGTGCATGCAGGGCCGCGCCCCGCCGCGCAGCTGCGCGGCGGCGGGCAGGAGCAGGGCAGTCGTGCGGGCACGGAGAACGTCGCCGCCATCGCCGCCTTCGGCGCCGCCGCGCGCGCCGCGCGGACCGGCCTCTCCGCGGCACGGGAAGTCGCGCGGATGCGCGATCGTCTGGAAGAGGCCGCGTGCCGGGCGGCGCCCGTGACGCGCATCCTCGGTGCCGGCGCGCCGCGCCTCTGCAACACCTCCTGCCTTGCGCTGCCCGGCGCCGAAGCCGCGACCCTGGTCATGGCGATGGATCTCGCGGGCATCGCGATCAGCGCCGGCGCGGCCTGCTCGTCGGGCAAGGTGCGCGCCTCGCATGTCCTGGCGGCGATGGGCGTTCCCGCGGAGATCGCCGGCGGGGCCGTGCGTGTCAGCCTTGGCCCGTCGACGACGACGGCCGAGATCGATGGCTTCGTCCGGCACTGGGCGGTTCTCGCGGAGCGCGTCGCAGCGCGCCGCGCGGCCGCCTGATCACAGCATGACCATTCAACACGAGGTACGAGGATGTCCGGTATGACGACGACGGCGACCAAGGACGAGCGGCGGACGGGCAGCAACGAGCCCCGCCCGATCTATCTCGACTACCAGGCGACCACGCCGATGGATCCCCGCGTCCTGCAGGCGATGATGCCGTATTTCACCGAGAAATTCGGCAATCCCCACAGCCGCAACCATCTGCATGGCTGGGAGTCTGAGGAGGGCATCGAGACGGCGCGCGCCCAGATCGCCGACCTCATCAACGCGGACGCGCGCGAGATCGTCTTCACCTCCGGCGCGACCGAGTCGAACAACCTCGCCATCGCCGGCGTCGCCCGTTTCTACAAGGACCGGCGCAACCACATCGTGACCCTGGTGACCGAGCACAAATGCGTGCTCGATACCTGCCGCCACCTGGAGGGCGAGGGCTTCGAGGTGACGTACCTGCCGGTCGGCAAGGACGGACTCGTCGACCTCGCCGCGCTCGAGGCCGCGATCACAGACCGCACGGTGATCGTCTCGATCATGGGCGTGAACAACGAGATCGGCGTGATCCAGCCACTCGCGGAGATCGGCCGGCTCTGCCGCGCGAAGGGCGCCTTCTTCCACACCGACTGCGCGCAGGCCTATGGCAAGATCCCGCTCGACGTCGAGGCGATGAACATCGACCTCATGTCGATCTCCGGCCACAAGATCTACGGACCGAAGGGCATCGGCGCGCTCTACGTCCGCCGCAAGCCGCGCGTGCGCATGCAGGCGCTCATCCACGGTGGCGGCCAGGAGCGCGGCATGCGCTCGGGAACCCTGCCGACGCCGCTCTGCGTCGGGCTGGGCGAGGCGGCCGCGATCTGCCAGCGCGAGATGGCGCAGGAGACCGCGCGCCTCGAGGCGCTGCGCGACCGCTTCCTGTCCCGCATCAATGCGCGCCTGCCCGAGGTGTTCATGAACGGCGACGCGACGAACCGCATCCCGGGCAACCTCAACCTCTCCTTCGCCTATGTCGAGGGCGAGGGGCTCATGATGGGGATCAAGGACCTCTCTGTCTCCTCGGGCTCGGCCTGCACCTCGGCCTCGCTCGAACCCAGCTACGTGCTGCGCGCGCTGGGCGTGGAGGAGGAGCTCGCGCATACCAGCCTGCGCATCGGCTTCGGCCGCTTCACCACCGAGGCGGAGGTCGACTACTCGGCCGACCGCATCATCGCCGCGGTCCAGAAGCTGCGCGAGATGAGCCCCCTCTGGGAGATGGCGCAGGCCGGGATCGACCTGAAGTCCATCCAGTGGGCGGCGCACTGACGGCGCAGCCCCTTCAAAGCCGCCGGACGACGCTTTATACCCTCCCCACACAGGAGACTCGCACATGGCCTACAGCGACAAGGTGGTCGACCACTACGAGAACCCGCGCAACGTCGGCGCGTTCGACAAGGACGACAGCGCGGTCGGCACGGGCCTGGTCGGCGCCCCGGCCTGCGGCGACGTGATGAAGCTGCAGATCAAGGTCGGCGCCGACGGCATCATCGAGGACGCGAAGTTCAAGACCTTCGGCTGCGGTTCGGCGATCGCGTCGAGTTCGCTGGTCACCGAATGGGTCAAGGGCAAGACGCTCGACGAGGCTGCCGCGATCCGCAATACCCAGATCGCCCAGCATCTGGCCCTGCCGCCGGTCAAGATCCATTGCTCGGTCCTCGCGGAGGACGCGATCAAGGCCGCGATCGAGGATTACCGCAGCAAGCACGGCGCAGCGGATCCCAAGGCCGCGAACGGCTGACGCGGGGATCCCGACGATGTCCGAGACGCTCGAGACGACCGCTCCAGCCCCGGCGAGCCGACCGCGCGCGCCGCGCCCGCCGCCGGTATCGGTCACGACCGCGGCGATGGAGCGCGTACGCGCGCTGCTCGCCAAGCGCGGCAAGCCGTCCTACGGGGTACGGGTCGGCGTCCGCACGCGCGGCTGCTCGGGCCTGAGCTACACGCTCGAATACGCCGATGCCGCGGAGCCGGGCGACGAGGTGCTGCGACCGGCCGAGGACATCACGATCCTGATCGCGCCCAAGGCGGCGATGTTCCTGTTCGGAACGGAGATGGATTTCGTCGAGGAGCAGTTCA
>CAYSUY010000003.1:66208-67087 GCA_964434345.1 uncultured Acetobacteraceae bacterium | reverse complement strand
CTCCGCCGCCGGCCGGCGTCGCCAGCGCAAAGATCGTGTCGTCGGCGCGCGCGCTGTCCATCGCCGCGCAGCCTTACCGCGCCACGCCCCGCCTTGTCCCGCTCGACGCGCGGCGGGGGTGGGACGCATTATCGGTGGCGTCGCTTCTCGATGGATGATCCCCGCGCATGACACTCGATCCGCGCCGCCACGCGTTCCGTTCGGACCTCGCCGATGCGTCGCTTGCGGGGCGGGTTGTCGCCACGCGCTTCGTCGCCGGCATCGCCGGGGAGATCGTCGCCCCCGCCACGGCACTGCGCCGCCACCCCGCGCGCGACGCGCCGCTCGAAAGCGAGGCGCTGGCGGGCGAGGCCGCGACCATCTTCGAGACGCGGCCGGATGGCTGGAGCTGGGTACAGCTCGCCCGTGACCGCCATGTCGGCTATGTCGAGACCGCGACGCTGGCGCCGCCCGGCGCGCCCCATACCCATCGCCTGCGCGTGCCGCGCACGCTGGTCTATCCGGCGCCCGACATCAAGACGCCGCCGCTGTCCTGGCTACCGCTGGGCGCACGCTTCGCCGCGGCGCCGCACGATGCGCGCTTCCTGCGGCTTGCGCGCGGCGGCTATGTCGTCGCGGTCCATGCCGTCGCGATCGATGCGCCCGCGCCAGACGATTTCGTCGCCGTCGCCGAGAGCTTCCTGGCGATCCCGTATCTCTGGGGCGGCAGGACCGGGCTCGGGATCGATTGCTCGGGGCTCGTGCAGACGGCGCTCGACGCGTGCGACGTTTCGGCACCCCGCGACAGCGACATGCAGGAAGCCGAACTGGGCACCGCGATCAACGACCGCTCGGCCCTGCGCCGCGGCGATCTGATCTTCTGGAAGGGCCATGTCGGCA
>CAYSUY010000003.1:49666-66168 GCA_964434345.1 uncultured Acetobacteraceae bacterium | reverse complement strand
GGACGCACCGCGCCGCGCGGCAGCGGTCCCATCACCGCGATCAAGCGCCTTTGACGGGGCCGCCCTCGGGGCGCAGAAGCAGGCGCGTCACGCGCTCGCCGCGGCGCAGATGCGTCTCCAGGATCTCGTCGATATCCGCGGTGGTCTCGGCGCGATACCAGATCCCCTCGGGGTAGATCACCATCACCGGGCCGAGCTCGCAGCGGTCCAGGCAGCCCGCCTGGTTGATGCGCAGGTTGCCGAGGCCGAGCTCCTTGGCGCGCGCCTTCATGTAGTTGCGCAACGGCTCGCCGCCGCGCTCCTTGCACGAGCCGCGCTTGTGTCCGGCCGGGCTTTCGTTCACGCAGGCGAAGACATGCGCGTCGTAATAGGGCTTGGGATCATCCGGGCGTGCGCTCATCGCGGCGTCTCCTTGGCTGTCACTTCTTCTTCGGGTCGAGCGCATCCGACGCGACCTGCGACCAGAAGCGCTGCATCTGGTCGAAGCCCTGCATCGTCGCCGGCATCCACGTCTTGATCATGTCCGCCGGATCCATGGCCTGAAGCCCGTGGACCATGCGCTGCTCGATCTCCTTCATCATCCGCTCCTGCAGCGGCTTGACGTCGGGCAGGCCGAAGAAGCTGCGCGCCTCCTCGGGGGTGCAGTCGATATCCAGCTTGATCTTCATGGCGACCTCCGGACGAACGTGGTCGAGGGTAGTGCGCCGCGCCGCCCGCGTCGATCCCGCGTCGCGCTCACACGCTCAGGTTCAGCGCCACCGAGATCCGCTCGGCATCGCCGCGATAGGGGCGCACCTGATGGAGCAGCCAGGCCGGGAACATGACGAGGCGCCCCGCCTTCGGCGACACCGTCTCGTTGCTGCCCACCGACAACCCGCCCGGCGTCGCGAAGGCGAGATGCGGCGCGTACATCGCCGGCCCCGGACCGCGGGGATCCATGAATTCGAGCTCGCCCCCCAGCGCCGGGTCGGCGCCGATGCCGCCATCGTCGACGTAGTAGACCGCCGACCAGAAGCTGCCGGGATGGGCATGGAACTCGTTGGCGTCGCCGCGGCGATTCACGTTCGCCCACATATTGGCCGTCCAGGCGATGTCGACGCGCCGGCCGGTGCGGTCGGCGGTGATGCGTGACGCGATGCCGCGGGCCGCGGCGAGCAGCGTCTGTGCCGCATCTCCGCCCCAGCGCGCCATCTCCCAGTCGGATTGCCAGCCGCCGAGATTGGAATGTCGCGTGCCGGCGCTTTCGGCGCGGCGTGCGTCGATGGCCGCACGCAGCCCCGCATTGAGCCGCGCCGCGTCAGCGAGATCCGCGATCGCGACCGGTGTCGCGAAAAGCGGGACGAGGTCGATGCGTGCCGTCATGGATCGTCCCGCGCCTGCGCCGTCGCGCCGGTCAGTACATGCGCTTCTTGTCGAGGATGTTGCGCATCTCGCCACGCCGGCCGTCGAGCCAGCAGCCGAGATTGTGGATGAAGATGTCGGTGATCTTGCGGTTCTCGCTGGGCGCGGTGCTCGCGGAATGCGGGCTGATCAGCACGTTGTCCATGTCCCAGAGCGGCGAGGTTTCGGGCAGCGGCTCCACCAGCGCCACGTCGAGCGCGGCGAAACCGATATGGCGCCGGCGCAGCGCGTCGATCATCGCCGCCTCGTCGACGACCTGGCCGCGCGCGATGTTGATCAGCGTCGCGCCCGGCTTCATGGCGGCGATCGCCGCCGCGTCGATCATCCGCTCGGTGGCGGGCGTGTGCGGCGTGCAGAGCACGACCGCGTCGGCCTCCGCCAGCACCGCGTGCAGCCTGTCCTGGCCATGGACCGCGTCGAGGCCGAGGGCCGCCGCGCGCGCCGGCGACGGATTGGCGAGTGTGCCGATCACGCGCATCCCGAAGGCCTTCGCGATACGCGCCGTCTGCGCGCCGATCATGCCCGCACCGATGATGGCGATCGTCTGCCCCGCAAGTTCGCCGCCGCAATAGCGGGCCCAGCGATGGGCGCGCTGGTCGCGCTGCAGCAGCGCCAGATCCTTGCTGCGCATGAGCAGCGCCAGGAAGACGAATTCGGCGAGCGCCGCGGCATGTACGCCGCGCGCCGTCGTGACGACGATGTCGCTGTCGGCGAGGCCGAGCCGCGCCACCATCTGGCCGACGCCGGCGCTGGTGGTCTGCACCCAGCGGACCAGCGGTGCGAGCGCGACGCCATCCGCGCCGCCCGCGGCCTTGTCCGGGAAATCCCAGAGGATCGTCGCGCGCGCGAGCGCCGCGCGCCACCGCGCCTCCTGCGCCGCGTCGCGGCGGAAATCCTCGCGGCCGTTATGGTCGGCGACGTAGCGCAGCGGCGGATGGAGGTCCGGCATGTGGACGACCTCCGCACGGTCGCCGGCCGCGGCGCGGATGCGCTCGACCTGCTCGGTTTCGAGCGGCGAGGCGAAGAAGATGACGTCCTTGGGCTGTGTCATGGGGGCGCTGGCTCCGGCGCGGTCACGGGATGGTGCAGATTCGGCGCTGGGCGTGCGCCGCGCAAGCGCCTTGCCGCGGCGTCCGCCGTCAGATGCCGCGTCGGCGCCGGCGCGCGAGCATCACGAAGGCGGCGTGGTGGAAGACCAGGACCGCGCCGACGATCGCGAGCGGAATGTCGTAGCGCCCGGTCGCCTCGACCATCGCCGCCATCACGGGCGGTCCGAGCGCGACGCCGCTTCCATAGAGCAGGCGCATGCCGGCGAAGACCGCGTTGAACGAGGCGGGATCGATGATCTGCCGCGCGGCGTTGGTGAACAGGATCCCGGTGGCGCAATAGCCGAGCGCGAAGAGGACGGGATAGGCGAGGGGCGCCCAGCCATCGATCGCCGTCGGCAGAGCCAGCAGGAAGCCGAGCGTCACCACCGCGGCGATCGCCGTGACGACGCCCGCGTCGAGGATTCCGCGCCAGTCGATGAGCGCGCCGAAGGCGAGCCGTCCGGCGAAGAAGGTGAAGCCGGTCGACGCGACCAGGAGCACGGCGAGATCCGGCGCGATGCCGATGTCCTGGAAATAGGCGATCTGATGCGAGCCGAGGGCGTGGAAGGTGAGCGGAGCGAGCAGATGCACGGCCGCAAGCCAGCGCAGCGTCGGCGTCGTCGCGATCGCGCGCGCCGCGGCGAGTGGCGAACGCCGCGCGCTTTCGCCAGGTTTCGCCGTCGGCGGATCCTGTCCTGGCGGATGCAGCCGCATGAACAGCGCGGTCAGGGGCAGGACGATCACCAGCACGACGAGCGCGAGCACCACATAGGCGGTGCGCCAGGACGTGGCGTCGATGACGAGGCGCAGCAGCGGAAGCGACAGCAGCGTCCCGATCCCCGACCCCGAATCCATGACGGCCATGGCCGTCGCCGGACGCTTGAACCAGTTCCCGGCGATCGTGAACAAGGTGTAGCTGCCGCAGCATTGCGACCCGAAGCCACCCAGCACGCCGAAGGTCAGGTAGAAGATCGCGGGCTGGTCGCTGAGCGCGGCCAGCGCGATGCCCGCGGCGAAGAGCAGCGTCATGCCCGCGAGCACCGCCTGCGATCCGTAGCGATCCGTGAGCCAGCCTGTGACCGGTGCCGTGCAGGCGCCGAAGAACGTGAACACGGTGAAACCGAGGGCGATGCTGGTCTTCGACCATCCGGTGTCGGCTTCGATCGCGACCAGGAACAGCGTGAAGGAACCCCAGATCGCGCCCGAGGCCATCATCACGAGGAAACCTGCGGCGGCGATCACCACAGGCATGCGCTGCAGACGCGCGAGCATGGATCCGGCTCCGCCGGTCTCGCTCAGGACACCGCGCGCCCGCCATCCACGAGGATGTCGGCACCATGGATATAGGCGCCGGCATCCGAGCACAGGAGAAGCGCGGCGCCGACCAGATCCTGCGGCGTTCCGGTCCGGCCGACGGGCACGCGCGCGAGCAGCGCACCGCCATCGGCAGCAAGCTGTACGCGGTTGCGCGCCGTCGCGATCACGCCGGGGCTGAGATTGTTCACCGTCACGCCGCGACCGCCGAATTGCCGCGCGAGATTGACGGCCCAGTTGTGCTGCGCCGCCTTGGTGCCCGCGTAGACGAGCATGCGTGGATGGGGCTGTTGCTGCTGGATGCTGCCGATCGTGACGATCCGCCCCCAGCCGCGGGCGAGCATGCCAGGGGCCAGCGCCTGGAGCAGCGCCAGCGTCGCCCAGAGATTGACCTGGATCTGGCGATCGAAATGCGCGCGCGGGATCGTCTGCCAGTCCTCGAGGATCTCGATCGACGCGTTCATGACGAGGATGTCGATGCCGCCGAAGGCGCGCAGCGCCGCGGCGCCGAGTTCCTCGGCGGCGCCATCGGCCGCGAAATCGGCCGCGAAGACCTGAGCCTCGCCACCACCCGCGACGATGCGCGCGCGAACCTCCTCGGCGTCGCGCGCCTCGTCCTCGCCGCCGGCATGATGGATCGCGACGCGTGCGCCCTGCGCGGCCAGCGCCAGCGCGATGGCGCGCCCGATCTCGCGTCGCGCACCGGTCACGAGCGCGGTGCGGCCGTCGAGGCGGAAGGCGGCGAGCGGGTCGGGAAGGCTGGGCATGGGCGTCATGGCTCCGTCATCGCGATGACGCCGATCCTGCGCGCGGCGCGCGGTGATGTCGATGGCACCGCGTGGCAGGTCTTCCATGCGCCCATGTCCGGGCCCGCGCTATGCGCCACCGGGTCCGTCGCGCATCCAGGCGTCGACGTCGAAGCGGCGGATCTCCGCGACCAGTGTCGCGAGCGCCTCCGCCGCCTGATCCACGATCCGCGCGCCGAGCGCCGCGTCGCCCAGCCGCGCGTCGCCGACGGCGCCCGCGGGATGGAGATCCTGCGTCTGCCATCCGAATCCCGTGCCGCCATGCGGGACGAGCTGCGCATAGGCGTCCGTCAGACCCATCCAGCGCGACGAGAAATCCGCCACCTCGGTCTCGCGCACCGCGCCGGGATGGAGATGGCGCATCATCGCCGTCTCGACCGCGCCGGCATGGATGCCCCAGCGCCGCTCCGCCGCCGGCAGCACCGCCTCGGCCGGATCGGCGCGCTGCAGGTCGAACCAGCTGGTCCCGACCGCGAAAAGCCCGTGCGCGGCGCGCAGTCGACGGCAGGTCAGCTCGACAAGCTGCGGCTGCCCGCCATGGGTGTTGAAGATCAGCAGGCGGCGCAGCCCGGCGCGCGCGACGCAGGCGCCAAGCTCCGCCCAGAGCGCGAGAATGGTCTCCGCGCCGAGGGTGAGGGTGCCGGGAAACCGCGCATGTTCGGGGGAGTGGCCGATCGGCTGGAGCGGCAGGACCACCACCGGCATGTCGTCGGGCAGGCGCGCGAGCGCGCGTTCCAGGATCGCCGTGTTGAGCGCCGCGTCGACCGCGAGTGGCAGATGCGGGCCGTGCTGCTCGATCGCCGCCACCGGCAGGATCGCGACGCAGTCCGCCGGCAGGTCGCGAAACTCGGTCCAGGCGAGCGCCTCCCAGCGCCGGACGAGACGAGGCATGACGATCTCCTCTTGGAACGCAGCGATGCTAGAGCATGACCCGCGCCGACAGAAGCGCGGTCCAGGCGCGGGTACCTTGTTTCGTCGCGTGACGCGGGGCGCCGATGATCGCACGCTGGCGGACATCGTCGCGCCGGTGCGATGATCGCCGCGATGCGCGAGCGGAGGGGACGACATGGCGGCAAAGGGTGGGTTTCTCGATCGCGGACGCGCGCAGGCGCTGATGGAGCGCGCGGGGATCGACGCGCTCGTCGTCCTGCAGCCGGAGAATTTCGTCTACGCCACCGGGGCCACGCCCGGCGTGGCGGCCCTGTGGCGTCGCGCCGGCGCCGCGCTGGCGCTGATCCCGGCCGATGCGCGCGCACCTGCCGCCGCCATCGTCACCGATCTCTTCGCGCCGGCCTTTCGTGCCGCCTCCGACATCGCCGATCTGCGCACGCATGCGATCTGGGTCGAGACCGCCGATCTGCGCGGCGCGCTGCCGAGCAACCGCCCGACCGGCGCGCTGATCGCGGAGACCCAGGCGCGGCGCCCCGCGGGATTCCAGCGTCCGCCGACCTTCCAGCCGCACCGCGTCTTCGCGATGCTGCGCGACCTGCTTGCCGAGCGTGGGCTGCTCGGCGCGCGGATCGGCGTCGAGTTCGACTTCCTGCCCGTGAACGATCTGCGCCTGCTCGAGGCGGCCGTGCCAGGGCTGCGTCTGGTCGACAGCTCGCCTGTCTTCGACCGTCTGCGCATGGTGAAGGCGCCGGCCGAGGTCGCGCTGCTGCGCCGCGGCGCAGAACTCGCCGAGACCGGAATCCGCGCGGTGATGGCGGGTCTGCGGCCCGGGCAGAGCCGCGCCGATCTCTCGGCGTTGTGGAACGCCACGGTCGCCGCGGAGGCGTCGCGTCGCGGCGTGACCAACATGACCGGCAAATGGGACTACATCTCCGTCGGTCCCGATCCCTGGGGACCTGGCGGGCTGGTCGCGCCGGGCACCGTCATCAAGATCGACGTCGGCTGCGTCCTCTCCGGCTACAGCTCCGATTCCGCGCGCACCTTCGTGTTCGGCCGCGCCGATGCGCATGCGCGCGCGATCTACGATGGTCTGCGCGCCGCCTTCGACGCGGGCCGCGCGCTGTTCCGCCCGGGCATCGCGCTGGCGGAGATCCACGCCGCCTGCCTCGCGGCGATGCGCCGCCACGGATTCTCCAGCTACGCGCGCGGCCATTTCGGCCATGGCATCGGCCAGAACGTCTGGAGCGAGGAATGGCCGTACACCGGACCGGGCGTCGACATCGTCCTCGAGCCCGGCATGGTCATGGCCTTCGAGACGCCGTTCTACGTGGACGGCGTCGGCGGGTTCATCATCGAGGACCAGCTGCTCGTCACCGAGACCGGCCACGAGACGATGAACACGCTGCCCTACGAGTTGCTCGAACTCGGCGCCTGATCGTTCCAGTCGATCGGATAGAGCGGACGCGTCACGCGCTCGAGCTTCAGCCGCCGCATGTTGCCGCAGGTCGGACCCGGCGTGTCGGCGACCAGGATGCGCGCGGCATGCGGGCCGAAGGCGACGCGGAAATGCGCGGGCGACTTGACGAAGACGAGCGCCGCGCGCTTGAGCTCGAGACCGAAGGCGGCGAACAGACCGGTATCCCACTCGAAGGACGGATTGCTGCGCACCACGACCCGCACGTCGCCGATCGCAAGCACCGCCGTGAGGCCGAGCTGCATCACCGTGCCCTCGGCGCCGGCGTCGTACATCGTGAATTCGCCGTCGCTGACCGCGCGCACCCGCGCATCGACCTCGACCGGCTGGCCGTCCGCGGGCGAGTTGCGGTGCCCGAGCCGCAGCCGCACCCGCTTGCCTGGCCCGACCTGCGCCGCCGTCTTTGCGGCGACAGCGTCGCACAGCGTCAGATAGGTGAGCCGGCCTGCCGTGTCGGCGCCCAGCCGCAGCAGCGCCGAGAGCACCGCCGCGCTGTCGGCCGCGGCGCCGCCGCTGGGGCTGTCGCCGATGTCGCTGACGACCGTGGTGCCTTCGCCGGAGAGGCCGGTGCGGATCGCGTCGTCGAGCGCGACGAGTTCGGGCTCGAACCCCTCGCGGGCCGCCCAGGCCATGTCGGCGAGATCGTCGGCGACACGCTGCGCCGATGCGAGATCGCCATCGGCGCAGACCAGCGCCGCGAAACCGAGATCGGGCACGTCGAGCCAGGGCTGGACCGGAAAGAGCGAGGCATGGAGGCACTCGCCCGCTGCCTCGCGCGCGCGCGCCGCGCGCACGATCGTCGCCAGCGGCTCGCGACCCGTGGTCGCGACCATCGGGGTCACGATCATATGGCGCTTCGCCAGCGCCATCACGGGCCGCCGCCGCCCGGCGATCGTCTCCAGCAGCAGATTCGCCACGCGGGTGCCCGTCTCCCACATGTCGATATGCGGGTATTCGCGATACCCGACATAGAAGACGTCCGGCTGCAGCATCGCTGCGGTGATGTGGCCGTGCAGGTCGAGCGAGACGCCGATCGGAATGCCGGGCCCGACCACGGCGCGCACGCGGCGCACGATCTCGCTTTCCGCATCGGGCTCGTCCTCGACCACCATCGCGCCGTGCAGCGCCAGCGCGACGCCGTCGACGCGTCCGGCCGCCGCGAGGCGGTCGGTCATCTCGCTGACCAGCTCGTCGAAGGCCGCGCGCGTCACGATTCCGCTCGCGCCGGCGTAGCCGCCGACGAGCGGAACCACCTCCGCGCCGGCGGCCGCGAAGACCGACAGGAAGGCCGGTATCTCGACGCGTGCGGCGCCGTAGCCCGTCAGCATTCCGGTGCCGCGATGCAGGTAGAACGACTCGAACGTCTCGACGGTCGTCCGGAAGGGGACGAGCGTGTTGGTCTCCTGCATCAGCGAGCCGATGGCGATACGCATCACGCGTCGCCGATCTCGCGGGCCGCCTTGCGCACCGCGGCGAGGGTCTGGTCGACGATCGCGTCGTCATGCGCCGCCGACATGAACCACGCGCCGCGCTCGAGCGCGCGCACGCCATGGGCCAGCAGCGCGGCGGTGAAGCGCACGTATTTCGTGCGGTTCATGCGCGCGAGGTCGCGCCAGTTGCGCGCCGGCGCGTCGAGATCGAAGGCGACATGGAAGACCTGCGGCCAGCCGGTGACGACCGCCTTGTGTCCCGCCGCCGCGAGCTCGGCGGCGATCCCATCCATCAGCCGGCGCCCGCGCGTCTCGATGCCGGCGAAGAGTTCGGGCGTCAGCGCCTCGAGCGTGGCGAGCGTCGCGGCCATCGCGACCGGCTGGGCATTGAAGGTCCCACCATGGACGACACCCTTGCCGAACAGGTCGAGGATGTCGCCACGGCCCGCGATCGCCGCGACGGGAAAGCCGTTGGCGATCGCCTTGGCGAAGGTCGCGATATCGGGGGTCACGCCGAAGCGGGCCTGGGCGCCGCCAGGGGCGAGGCGGAAGCCGGTGATCACCTCGTCGAAGATCAGGATCGTGCCATGGCGGCTGCAGGCCGCGCGCACACCCTCCAGATATCCGGGCGCCGCGGCGACGGCGCCAGCATTGCACATCGCGGCTTCCATGATCACGCCCGCGACGTCGCCACGCGCGAGCCGCGCCTCGACGAGGTCGAGACGGTTCCAGGACAGGACCTCGACATTCTGCCCCGAACTCTCCTCCTGGCCCTTGCTGCCGGGGATCGGCACGGGCGCATCCTCGGGTCCGGCGAGATCCAGCGCCGGCGCGGTCGACCACAGCACGTTGTCGAACCAGCCGTGGTAGTGGCCCTCGAACTTGACGATCGTCTTGCGGCCGGTGGCGGCGCGCGCGAGGCGGAAGGCGGCCTGCACGACTTCGGAGCCCGACGAGGCGAAGCGCATGCGCTCGGCGCACGGCACCATCTCGCAGACCTTGCGTGCGGCCTGCGCCTCGAGATCGGTCTGGCCGGCGTAGAGGATCCCGCGGTCGAGCTGCGCCGCGGCGGCGCGGCGAACGCCCTCGGGACTGTGACCGAGAATCATCGGCCCCATGCCCAGGTAGTAGTCGATCAGGCGGTTGCCATCGACGTCGTAGAGACAGGCACCCTCGCCGCGCTCGAAGACCAGCGGCGTCGGCGCGATGCCGAGCCGGAAATTGCTGCTCACGCCGCCGGCGAGCCAGCGCGAATTCTCGCGCAGCCGACGCGCCGATTCATCGAAGCTGCAGCGCCCGGAATTATGGCCGGCCTGCGCCGCGCCCGCGTTCTCCGAGACCGTCATGGGTCCCTCCCGTCGTGTTTCCCTTGATCCGCGGCCGAGACTAGGTCAACGGTTTCCGGACCCGAAACCGATGTTTCGCGACGCGGAATGCAACGCCCCACCTCCCCGCCCCCCGGCTCCGGCCGCTCCGTTCCATCCTCGGCCCAGGCGCCGGCGGATCCCTATCTCGTTCAGCCGGTCTCCAAGGCGCTCGCCGTTCTCGCCTTCGTCGAGGATGCCGGCCAGGAGGTCGGGCTCAGCGACGTGGCGCGCGCGCTGGGCCTGCCGAAGACCTCCGCCTTCCGTTATCTCTACACGCTCGCTGCCGCGGGATTCGTCGCGTATGGCAGCAGCCGCGACCGCTATCGCGCGGGGCCGCGGCTGCATCGCGGACGCGAGAGCGAGATCGACGTCGCGCGGCTGCGCGAGTTCGCGTTGCCGGCCATGTCCACCCTGCGCGCGCGTTTCAACGAGACCATCAATCTCGGCGTTCCCGACCGCGATCGCGTGGTCTATGTCGAGATGATCGAGAGCAGCCGGGCGTTGCGCATGCAGGCGCGCATCGGCGAACGCCATCCGCTCAATTCGACGTCGCTCGGCAAGGCCATCCTGGCCTTCATGTCGGAGGCGGAACGCGCGCCGCTGCTCGGTGCGCCGCTCAAGGCGATGACGGCGCGGACCACGGTCGACCCGCTGCAGCTGCGCCGTCAGCTGCGCGAGATCGCGCGGCGCGGCTATGCGATCGAGACCGGCGAGAACGAGGAGGGGCTGATGTGCATCGGCGTCCCGATCCTCGAGCGCGGTGGCCGACCGGTGGCGGCGCTCAGCCTGTCGGCGCCGGAAGCGCGCATGACCCGGCCGACCCGCATGGACGTGATCACGGCGCTGCGCGCCGCGGCGGGCGGCGTGTCGCGGCGCCTCGGCTATCGCGGCGGGCTGCCGGCTGCGGCGTCCGCCGGCGCTCAGGGCGCGGGCGGGCGGGGGCTGAAGGAATCGGGGATCTGAGGCGACGCGTCGGAATCGCCCGGCGCGTGCCAGTGCAGGATCCGCCAGGACTGGCCCTGGCGGTGGAGATAGATCTGCAGATCCTCCCAGGCTTCGTCCGGGCATGTCGACTGGCCGACCGGGCAGGCGCGCAGCCGCAGCTCGACGAGCGTGTGTCCGGGCTGGAACCACGGGAGATCGCGCTGGTCGTCGCCGACCTGCTCGCGCCGGATCACGCCGCTGCGCTCGATCGCATAGAACAGCGTGCGCGGCGATGGCATGGGATCCGGCGGCTCGGCGCCGGCGCGCAGGCACAGGGCGCGGTTGGCGCGCGCGACGCAGGCGAGCAGCGTGTCGACCGCGCAGGACACGCTGGACGCGTCGCCGATGCAGGCGCTGCTTGCCGATGACGGCCCGATCCGGCGCGTCTGGATCTCGGACGCGGTCGCTGCGCAGGCGGCACCGGCGAGGCCCGCCGCCACGGCGAAGGCCGCGAGCCTATGGGCGCTGATGCGCATGGCGGCGCGACATTTCCTCCAGCGCGTGACGCGCCTCGGCGAAGACGGGATCCCAGTCTCCCGGCGCGCGCTGGCGGAACAGCCGCATCGAGGGATACCAGGGCGTGTCGCTGCGACCGTCCAGATAGAGCCAGTACGGCATGTAGGGCAGCAGGTTCCAGATCGGCTTGCCGAGCGAGCCGGCGAGATGCGCGACCGAGGAGTCGGTCATGATCACGAGGTCGAGCTGCTCGATGGCCGCGGCGGTATCCGCGAAATCCTCGCACTGGCGACCGATGTCGATGATGAAATTGCGCGCGCCGGACGCGGCCAGTTCCTCGGCGCGTGGCCCTTTCTGGAGGCTGAAGAGCTGAACGCCCGGCACCTCGGCGAAGGTCAGGAAGCGATCGAGCCCGGTCGCACGCTGCGCGTTCGCCTTGAAGGTGATGCTGCCCGACCAGACGATGCCGACCTTCAGCCGCTTGCCGGCGGCCGCGATCATCGGTGCAAGGCGCGCGCGCGATTCGGGCGGCACGTGGAGCCGCGCCGGCGGCGGCAGGTCGGCGAAGGAGCGCATGATCTTGCCGGGAAGGCTCATGAACGGCACATGCGCCGCGTGCTCCGGTGCCGGGCTGCCGATCGCGACGAGTTCGTCGACGCCGGGCAGGGTGCCGAACAGCCGCATCAATTCGGGCTTGCAGCCCAGCGCGACGCGACGCACGCGGCTGCGCAGCGCGGGCAGGAAGCGCACCGACAGGATCGCGTCGCCGAAGCCCTGCTCCGGCCAGGCCAGCAGCGTGCCTTGCAGGTCGCGGCCGTCCCAGAGCGGGGTCTGGTAGCCGGGGATCGAGGGCTTGTCGGGCAGCCGCCACCGCCATTCGAAGGCGGCCCAGCCCGGCTCGAAGCGGCCCAGCCGCAGCAGCACCTGGGAGCGGTCGAACTGCGCGCTCGCGTTGTTGGGGTTGAGGCGGATCGCCTCCTCGAACGCGGCCAGCGCGTCGACCAGCATCCCGCCGTCGTGGAGCGCGACGCCGAGATTGGTCCAGGCCGTGGAGTCCGGATGCCGCGCGAGGACGCGGCGGTGCAGCGCGATGGCCTCCGGGTAGCGCTGGAGGTCCTTGAGCGCGTTGCCGAGATTGGCGAGCGCGGCGCTGTCCTCGGGCGACAGGTCGAGGGCGCGGCGGTAGCAGCCGATTGCCTCGCGCGGCCGACCGGCGGCGCGCAGCGCCACGCCCAGCGCGTTCCAGGCGTCGCCCCGCCGCGGCGTCGCCGCGACGATGCCCTCGGCAAGCGCGATGGCGTCGTCGTGGCGACGCTCGGCGAGCGCGCGCTGGATCTCGGCGTAGGGCTTGGGCGCCGACGTGGCGCCGGCTCCCGGGTTCGTGGTGCTCATTCCGGCCTCGTGGTCGCGACCCCCGGGTGGGATCTCTCGGTCAGGCGTCGCCGCAAGTCAATATCCGCGGATCTCAGGCGTGGCCACCGGCGCGGACGGTTTCGGCCAGCGCGGTGCGCGCCGCGGCGAAGACCGGGTCCCACGCGCCCGCCGTCGTCTGGCGGAAGAGGCGCATGGACGGATACCAGGGCGTCTCGCTGCCCGCCACGCCGTAGAGCCAGTAGGGTGCGAAGCACAGCAGGTTCCAGATCGGCTTTCCGAGCGACCCGGCGAGATGCGCGACCGAGGAATCCGTCATGATGACGAGGTCGAGCAGATCCACCGCGGCCGCAGTGTCGGCGAAATCGGCGCAGTGCGACGCGAGGTCGATGACGAAGTTGCGCGCGCCCGAAGCCGCGAGTTCGGCCGCGCGCGGCCCCTTCTGCAGGCTGAAGAGCTGGACCCCCGGCACCTCGGCGAAGGTCAGGAACCGGTCGAGCCCGGTGGCGCGCTGGGCATTGGCCTTGAAGGTGACGCTGCCGGACCAGACGATCCCGACCTTGAGGCGCCGGCCGGCCTGGGCGACCAGCGGGGCCAGCCGCGCGCGCGCCTGGGCGGGCACGTGCAGCCGCGCCGGCGGCGGCAGATCGCGCAGGTCGCGCATCGCGAAGCCGGGCAGGCTCATCATCGACGCATGGGCAACGTGGGCCGGCTGTCGCGCGCCCATCGCCACCAGCGTGTCGACGCCGGCCAGTTCCGAGAACAGCCGCGACAGTTCGGGCTTCACGCCCAGCACGAAGCGACCGACGCGCGCGCGCAGCCCGGGCAGGAAGCGCGCCGACAGGATCGCGTCCCCGAACCCCTGCTCCGGCCAGACGATGACGGCGCCGGACACCGGCGCGCCGTTCCAGGCCGGGGTCCGGTAGCCTGGCAAGGGCCCCATGTCGGGCAGGCGCCAGCGCCATTCGAATTCCGGCCAGCCCTCCGAATAGCGTCCGAGGCGCAGCAGCACCTGGCCGCGCTCGCAATGCGCGCGCGCCGCGTCGGGTTCCAGGCGCAGCGCGGCGTCGAAGGCAGCGAGCGCGTCCTGGAGAAGGCCCGCGTCGTGCAGGACATGGCCGAGATCCATCAGGTGCTTGGCGGTCGGCCGTTTCGCCACCGCGCGCCGGAGCGCGGCCACAGCCTCGTCGACGCGGTCGAGTTCGATCGCGGCGTTGCCGAGATTGACGAGCGCGACGACGCTCTCGGGCGACAATTCGAGCGCGCGGCGATGGCAGGCCAGCGCCGCGCGCGCGTCGCCACCCACGCGCAGCGCCACGCCGAGCGCGTTCCAGACCTCGGCGCGCGCCGGACCGACGCGCAGCGCGCCCTCGGCCAGGGCGACGGCCTCGGGGTATCGGCGCGCCTCGATCGCAGCCAGGATCTCTGCGGCGGGCAGCGGTGGCGGGTCGCCCGCGGGGGCGCTCATCATCGGCCCTTGAGGATCGACCCCAGGACGCCGCGCAGGATGGCCGCGCCGGCGCTGCGGCCATAGCGACCGAACAGCGCGCCACCAAGCTCGCGCCCGATCTGGCCCGCGACGTTGCGGGCGACGCTCTTGGCGATCGTGGTGCCGATGCCCTCGGGCTGGCGGCGGCCCGTGCCGCGGCGCGGCGGCGCGGTGCCGCCGCCGAACATGCCGCCCAGCGTGTCCATCACGCCGCCGCCACCGCCACCTGCCTGCGGCGCGCCGGTGCCCGCGATCTGCTCGGCCGCCGAGACGCGGTCCTCGGCCTGATCGTAGCGGCCGAGGAACGGGCTCTCGGCGATCACCGCGCGGCGCTCCTCCGCCGTCAGTGCGCCCAGATGGCTGCGCGGTGGGCAGATCTTCGCGCGCTCGACGATGCCAGGGGTGCCATCCGCGTCGAGAAAGGAGACGAGCGCCTCGCCCACGGCGAGTTCGCCGATCGCCGCCGCCGCGTCGAGGCGCGGATTGGCGCGGAACGTCTCCGCGGCCGCGCGCACGGCCTTCTGGTCGCGCGGCGTGAAGGCGCGCAGCGCATGCTGGACGCGGTTGCCCAGCTGGCCGAGCACGGTGTCGGGCAGGTCGAGCGGGCTCTGCGTGACGAAATAGACGCCGACGCCCTTGGAGCGGATCAGGCGCACCACCTGCTCGATCTTCTGCACCAGCGCGGCCGGCGCGTCGGTGAAGAGCAGGTGCGCCTCGTCGAAGAAGAAGACCAGCTTCGGACGGTCGAGGTCGCCGACCTCCGGCAGGGTCTCGAAGAGTTCGGAGAGCAGCCAGAGCAGGAAAGTCGCGTAGAGCTTCGGCCGCATCATCAGCCGCTCGGCGGCCAGCACATGCACGATGCCGCGCCCGCGCCCGTCCTTCGCGAGCAGGTCCTCGACCGCGAAGGCCGGGAGGCCGATGAAGCGGTCGCCGCCCTGCGCGTCCAGGGCCAGCAGGCCGCGCTGGATCGCTCCGACCGACGCGCCGCTGACGTTCCCGTAATCGCGGCGCACCTCCTCGGCGCGCTCGGCGAGGTCGGACAGCAGGGCACGCAGGTCCTTGAGGTCGTCGAGCAGCAGGCCGTTGTCGTCGGCGTAGCTGAAGGCGATCTGCAGGATTCCGGCCTGGGTCTCGTTGAGGTCGAGCAGACGCGCGAGCAGCGTCGGTCCGATCTCCGAGACCGAGGCGCGCAGCGGATGTCCCTGCTCCCCGAGCAGGTCCCAGAACACCACCGGGCTGGCGGCGAAGCCGAAGCCGTCGAGCCCCAGCGCGCGGGCACGGTCCACGAATTTGGGGTTGGGTTCGCCGGGCCTGGCGAGGCCGGCGAGGTCGCCCTTGACGTCGGCCATGAAGACCGGAACCCCGGCGGCCGACAGGCTCTCGGCCATCACCCGGAGGGTTACGGTCTTGCCGGTGCCCGTCGCGCCCGCGATCAGGCCATGCCGGTTCACGCGCGACAGAAGGAGGGCGTGCGCATGTGCGCCGCCCGCGATCAGCAGACCGTCCCGATCCGGCATCGCGCTGGCTCCCGAGGCTGGGTGGCCGGGGTTCTGGCGTGCAGCCCGCGACCCGGCCGCCGGGTCAGGCGGGCGGATCAGGCCGCCTCGCCCGATTTCGGCTTCGCCTTCACATAGGCCACGGCGCAATGGGCCGCGCAATAGGGTTTGCCCACCAGGGCGCGATCGCCGCAGAAATGGAAGTCGCCATCGCCGGGATGGCCCACCGGCCACATGCAGCGCTGGTTGGAAAGCAGCATCGCAGGCACCTCGACACGCGGGCGCGGCGCGGGCTGCGGTGCCGGCGCCACAGCCGTCGCCTTTGCCGGCGCCGCCATGGTCGCCGCCTGGGGCAGCGTGGGCAGGCTGGTCGACCGGGTGGCGCGGGGTACGCGCGGGGTCGCCGGCCGGACGGCCATCCGCCGGATCGGGGATGGGCGGGCGGCGAGGCGAAGCCTGTGGGCCTTGCCGACCACGGCATTCTTCGAAATGCCGAGAAGCTTGCCGATCTCGGCGGTCGAAAGCCCGTCATTCCAGAGCTTGGTCAGCTCGGAAATGCGCTCGTCGGTCCAGTCCATTGGGATCCCTCTGCGTCTATCGATTGTGGCCGGCCGCTGACCAGCAACAAGATATAGAGAAACCATTCCCCGTCCGGCGTCAAGCGATCCGCCCGGACGGCAAAATCCTCGCCATTCCAGGCGCTTGCGTGTCCGGAGCACGTCACGGCGGTCCGGATGGGCCGAGTTGTCCACAATGGCGGGCGCGAAAATTCCCCGACATCGGGGTTGCGCATCGCTGTCCCGATCTGGCATGAGCGTCCGGATCACGCATTGTTTCATATTGCGACAGGAGAGCCGCCGCCATGTCGGAGTTTCCGCCGCAGATCCGGCCTGAATTTTTTGGCCCTCCCGCTGTTGGCCGTCCCGGCGCTGGCT
>CAYSUY010000003.1:0-49566 GCA_964434345.1 uncultured Acetobacteraceae bacterium | reverse complement strand
TTCCACATGTCGGCCGCGGCACCGTGGACGGCCTCAACGATCCTGCGCCGTCGCCGGGCCGCCGCGGCTTCCTCGCCCTCGCGGCCGGCCTGTGCGGCCTCGTGGCCTTCGGGTCCGGCACCGCGCAGGCAGCCGCGCGCGTGTCGCAGGCGCCGCGCCGCCTGTTCATCGCCCGGCCTCAGGCCGGGGAAAGCTTCAAGGGCGTCTACTTCGCTGATGGCCGCTACCTGCCCGAGGCGGTGACCCGCATCGGCCGACTCATGCGCGACCCTCATGACGACACCACGCGCATCGATCCGCGACTGATCGACCTGATGGCCCGGATGCAGCGGACGCTCGGGACGGGCGAGCCGCTGCAGATCGTCTCGGGCTACCGCTCGCCTCGATCGAACGCGCGCGCCCGCAGCGCGGACAGCCGTGTCGCGCGCAACAGCTTCCACACCCAGGGCCAGGCGGTCGATCTGCGCGTCGACGGCTTCACCATAGGCCAGTTGCGTCGCGCCGCCCTCGCGCTCCAGGGCGGCGGCGTCGGCACCTATCCGCGCCGCAATTTCCTCCATCTCGACATCGGCCCGGTTCGCCGCTGGGGATAGCCGCCATCCGCGCATTGGCGTCATGGTGCCGTATTCGCGGAGTGCTATAGAGGCGACCGGTCCATCGGGTGCGCCATGCTCTACGTCTTTCTTCGTCGTCAGTCCCTGATCGAGCGCCGCGAGCGGCTCGCGGGACAGGATCTGCCCGCCGGTGCCGTCTGGTACGATCTCTTCGACCCCTCGGCGGAAGAGCGCGCGGTGGTCGAGGCGGCGCTCGGGATCGCCCTGCCGACACGCGACGAGATGCGCGAGATCGAGCCGTCGTCGCGCCTCTACGTCGAGGGCGACGCGATCCATCTCACGGCGACGATCCTCAACCGCGCCGACGACCCGAACCCGAGCGCCGATCCGATCACCTTCGTTCTCGCGCGTCAGACGCTGGTGACGCTGCGCCATGTGGATCCGCGCCCGGTCGCCAGCTACGCCGCGCGCATCGCGCGTCAGCCGGCGGCCTGCGCCGGCGCCGAAGATGCCCTCGTCGGGTTGCTGGAGGCGTTCGTCGACCGCTTCGCCGACATCCTCGAGAAGGTGAGCCTCGACCTCGACCACACCTCCCGCGCGATCTTCGACACGCGCTCCGGCCGGCCGGGCGGCGAGCGCGACCTGCAGGCTGTGCTCAAGACGCTTGCGCGCAACGACGACCTGGCCTCGACGGCGCGCGAAAGCCTGCTGTCGGTGTCGCGGGTCGTGAGCTTTCTTGGCGCTGTCGTCGATGGCTGGCCGAAGAAGGAGGCGAAGGACCTGAAGGCGCGGCTCAAGACCATCAGCCGCGACATCGTCTCGCTCGCGGAACATGCCGGCTTCGAGACGAACAAGGTCAATTTCCTGCTCAACGCCACGCTCGGCATGATCAACATCGAGCAGAACCGCATCATCAAGCTGTTCTCGGTGGCGGCGGTCGTGTTCCTGCCGCCGACGCTGGTCGCCAGCATCTACGGCATGAATTTCCGCCACATGCCCGAGCTCGACTGGCCCTACGGATATCCCATGGCGATCTGCGTGATGGTCCTCTCGGCCGTGGTCCCCTACCTGTTCTTCAAGGCCAAGGGCTGGTTCTGAGTGCGCGGCTTCAGCCGATCGGCGCGAAGAGCGCCTCGAGGTCGCCCTCGGTGATCTCCGCGCTCGCCGCCGCCGATCCCGAGAGCAGCGCGTCGGCGAGGCTGCGCTTGCGCGCCTGGAGTTCCAGCATCTTCTCCTCCACCGTGCCCAGCGCGATCAGGCGATAGGCGAAGACCGGCTTGTCCTGTCCGATGCGGTGCGCGCGGTCGATGGCCTGCGCCTCGGCGGCGGGGTTCCACCAGGGATCGTAGAGGATCACCGTGTCGGCGGCGGTGAGGTTGAGCCCGACGCCGCCGGCCTTGAGGCTGATCAGGAAGACCGGCACCTCGCCCGACTGGAAACGCCGCACGGGCGCCGCGCGGTCATCGGTTTCGCCGGTCAGCGTCGTATAGGTGATGCCGGCCTCGTCGAGCGCGGCGGAGATCAGCGCGAGCATGCTGGTGAACTGCGAGAACACCAGCACGCGGCGGCCTTCGGCGAGCATCTCCGGCAGCATCTCCATCAGCCGCTCGAGCTTCGCCGATCCGGCGTCGCGGCCACCATGCTCGAGACGCAGCAGGCGCGGATCGCAGCACACCTGCCGCAGCTTGAGCAGCGCCGCGAGGATCGCGATATGGCTGCGCGCCAGCCCGCGCGCCGCGATCTCCTCGCGCAGCTGGCCATAGGTCGCAAGACGCACGCTCTCATAGAGATCGCGCTGCGCGGTATCGAACTGCAGCCGCTCGACGATCTCGGTGCGCGCCGGCAGGTCGCGCGCGACCGCGGACTTGGTCCGCCGCAACATGAAGGGCCGGACACGTGCCACCAGCGCGTCGCGTCGCGCCATGTCGCCATGCTTCTCGATCGGCGTGCGGAAATCCTGGGCGAAGCGCTTGCGCTCGCCGAGCAGGCCCGGATTGAGGAAGTGCATGATCGACCAGAGTTCGCCGAGATTGTTCTCGAGCGGCGTTCCGGTCAGGCAGATCCGGTGCCGCGCCCTGAGCGCGTGTGCCGCCTGGGTCGCATGGGCGAGCGGGTTCTTGATCGCCTGCGCCTCGTCCAGCACCACGACGTGGAAGTCCTGCTCCGCGAGCAGCTTGCGGTCGCGCGCCAGCAGCGCATAGCTGGTGATGACGAGGTCGCAGTCGCGCAGCGCCGCGCGTTCGCGCGCGCCGCCGTGCCAGACCGCGACGCGCAGCGCCGGCGCGAAACGCGTCGCCTCGAAGCGCCAGTTCGCGATCAGGCTCGTCGGCGCCACGACCAGGCTCGGCCGGTCGGCGCGACCGCTCTCCTTCTCGAGCAGCAGATGCGCCAGGGTCTGGACCGTCTTTCCAAGACCCATGTCGTCGGCCAGGATGCCGTTGAGACCGTAGTCGCGCAGGAACTGCAGCCAGGACAGGCCGTCGCGCTGGTAGCCGCGCAGATCGCCCGCGAAGCCCGCCGGCACCGCCGCCTCCGAGATCGCGGAGAAGCCGCGCAGACGCTCGGCGAAGCGTCGCAGCCTGTCGCCGCCGAACCAGCGCGGCCTGACCGCCGCGTCGAGCGCCGCCAGCGCCGCCGCGCGCGCGCGGGCAAGGCGCATGCGACCGCCCTGACCCGGGGTCTCGCTGCCGAAGATCTCGGACAGCGCGACCAGGAACGGGATCAGCCGCGCGCGCGGCAGGACGGCGCGCCGGCCGTCGGCGAGCCGGATGGTGCGGACCGCGCCGGTCTCGGCGAAACGCTCGATGGCGCCTTGTGTTCCATGGCGCATGACCAGGTCGTTGAACTGGCTCAGCATCGGCAGCAACGCCGGCGCCAGGTCGACGCGCTGACCGTCGACGATGGCGCCGAGCGACAGGTCGAACCAGTCCTGCGTGGCGTCGTCCTCGAGGGCGATCGTGAACTCGCCGTCGAGTTCCAGCACGCCGTAGGGCCAGTCGGCGGCGAGTTCCACCTCCCAGCCCATCGCACGCCACGCCGGCAGCAATCCGGCGAAGAGATCGGCGACACCGCTGTCGTCGGGCACCGGCAGCAGATAGGCACCCAGAAGCGCGGGCTCGATCGCGTAGTTCGGTGCCCAGCTCGCGGCCGGCACCATGCCGAGCCTGCGGATCTCCCGCCGCGCCGCGTCCTCGCGCGCCCGGTCGCGGGCGACCAGCACCGCCGCACCGCCACGGCGCAGGCTCGCAAACGCGCCCTCGCTCGTCGCCGGGAGCGCCGCCTCGCCGTAGACGAAGCTCATGTCGCAGAAGATGACCGCGATGCGCGGCGCGTCCCGGTCGCGGAACCGGTCGCTGCGTGCCAGCCGGGTGGCCGAGAGGACCACCCGCACGCGCGGCGCCTCGTCGATATGCCGCAGTTCCGCGCCCGGCGGCAGCAGGTCGCCGCGGCCGGGAAAGCGCCGCGCGAGTTCGGCGGCGAGAAGCGGCAGGTCCGTCTCGCTCACCGGTGGCGCCGCGGCGATCGTCTCCGCAAGTGCCGGTGGCAGATCGAGCGTGATCGGCCCCGCGTCGCCCGTGCGCGTGTCGAGATACCAGGGCGGCATCACGGGCAGCACGACATCCATGTCCTCGCCCTCGATCGCGAGGCGGTGGCGTCCCTCGTCGTCGCGTCGCCAGGCGACGCGGGCCATACGCGGCGCGCCCGCCTCGAGCGGCGGCGATCCCGGGTCGCGCCAGAAGCATCGCCCGCTGCCCACCAGGGTTGCCAGCAGGTGGGCGCTGCCAGGGCCATAGAGGAAGACGCCTTCCGGGCTGTAGCGCCCGGAAAGGGTCTGCTGTCCGAGCAGCGCCACTGCGAGTTCCCTGTCGCCCGGCTGCATCACGCCGCGCTCCTGCGCGGCGAGTGCGTCGAGCGCAGGGCCGCGGGCGAGCTGGGCGGTGTCGCCGCTGCCGCGCAGCAGCCGCGTGCCGGCCAGGATCCGGGGGCCCTCCGCGGTGTCCAGCGGTTCGAGCAGATAGATCAGCTGCTCGCGCCGCCGCGCCGCCGGCGCGAGGCCGGCATCGAGGCGGGCGAGGAATTCCGTCCATGCGACGGGCAGCGTCGGCGGTGCCGGCACCGCCGCCTGGGCGGGCGCGACGGCGCGCGCGGCCGGCGGCCGGCGCACCGCCTCCAGCAGCACGGCGGCGACGTGCTCGCAGCCGGTTCCCGCGGGGCAGTCGCAGCGCCCCGCGATGTCGAGCCTGGGTCGCCACGCGATCGTCACGGTCACCATGTGCGGCCGGCGACGCGACCCCTGGACCTCGGCGCGCAGCGTCGCGCCATCCTCGCTGCGCGTCCGGATCATCACCCGGCCGTCGCGCTGGCAGATATCTCCGTTGCGGGTGGCGAGATGCCCGAGCCGTGCGCGGATCTCCTCTTCCGTCGGCAGGGTGATGCGCGCGCTCACCGGCGGCACCGGTCCGAAGACGGCGCTCGACAGGCGCGGCCGCGCGTGCAGGATGCGCGTCGGGAGGGCCCGCACGCATGCGCATCACCGCGGTCGAGACGGTTCAGGTCGAGGAATGGCCGCATCTCATCTGGGTCCGTGTGCATACCGATGCCGGGCCGATCGGCCTGGGGGAGACCAGCTACCACACCGAAGCCGTCGCCGGTTACATCCATCAGGTCGCCGCCCCCTATCTTCTCGGCAAGGATCCGACCCGTATCGACCTGCATCACCGTACGCTGACCAAGAGCCTGATGGCGCTGGTCGCCTATCGCGGCTCGGGCGCCGAGATCCGGGCGATCGCCGCGCTCGACATCGCGCTGTGGGACATACTGGGCCAGATCGCAGGTCTGCCGATCCATACGCTGCTCGGCGGCCTGTCGCGCGACGAGATCCGTGTCTACAACACCTGCAACGGCTACCGGCCGGGCTGGAAGCGTCGGCCGGGCGATCCCGGCGACGGCTATTGGCGGCTGTTGCCGGCTGGCCGGCCCGAGGGCCCCTACGAGGATCTCGAGGGATTCATCAACCGGCCCGAGGAGCTCGCGCACAGCCTTCTCGCCGAGGGCATAGACGCGATGAAGATCTATCCCTTCAATGCGGCCGCCGAGGCGAGCGGCGGGCTGCATGTCTCCGCGGCCGATCTGCGCCTCGCGCTCGAACCCCTGCGCCGCATCCGCGCGGCGGTGGGCGACCGCATCGACGTGATGATCGATTTCCACTCGCTGTGGAACCTGCCCCAGGCGAGGCGCATCGCGCGCGCCTTGGAGGAATTCGAGCCCTATTGGCTCGAGGATCCCGTGAAGATGGACAATGTCGACGTGCTCGCGGACTATGCCGCGGCGACCCGCCTCACTGTCTGTGGCAGCGAGACGCTCGGCACGCGCGCGGAGTTCCGCGAGGTGATCGAACGCCGCGCCGTGGGCATCGCGATGTTCGACGCGGCCTGGGTCGGCGGGATCTCGGAGGCGCGCAAGATCGCCGCCATGGCGGAAACCCATCATCTGCCGGTGGCGCCGCACGACGCCACGGGGCCGGTGACGCTGATCGCCGGCAATCACGTCGTGATGAACGCGCCGAACGGACTGGTCCAGGAGATCGTGCGGTCCTACTACACGACCTGGTATCGCGACATCGTCACCGATCTGCCCGCCATCGCGCACGGCATGATGCGGCCGCTGTCCGGTCCCGGACTGGGCACGCGGCTGCAGGACGACCTGCTCCGCCGCCGCGATGCGCGCATCCGCCGCACGGCGGCCTGAAACCGACAGCGAAAGGGACGACGGGAATGGGACGGCTCGAAGGCAAGACGGCGATCATCAGCGGTGCGGCCGCCGGCATCGGCGCGGCGGCGGCGCGACGCTTCGCGGCGGAGGGCGCGCAGGTCGTCCTGGTCGATCGCGACGCGACGCGGCTCGCGGCCGTGGCGCAGTCGATCGGGCCGATGGCGAGCCACGTCGCCGCCGACGTGTCGAGCGAGGACGGCACGCGGCGCTACGTCGACGCCGCGGTCGAGCGTCATGGGGGCTTCGACATCCTGCTGGCCAATGCCGGCATTCTCGGCCTCGTGAAGCCGATCGCCGACTATCCGGTCGACGTCTTCGACGCCGTGATCTCCGTCAATGTCCGCGGCGTCTGGCTGGCGCTCAAGCACGCCATGCCCCATCTCGCCCGCCGTGGCGGCGGCAGCATCGTCGTGACGGCCTCGACCGCGGGCGTGCGCGGCAGCGCGGGGCTGTCGGCCTATGTCGCGAGCAAGCATGCGGTCGTCGGCATGATGCGCACCGCGGCGCTCGAAGGGGCCGCGCACAACATCCGCGTCAACAGCGTCAACCCCTCGCCGGTCGAGACGGCGATGATCCGCGAGCTCGAGGACGGGCTCGACCCGCAGTCGCGCGAGGCCGCGCGCCGCCAGCTCGAAAGCCGCAGCCCGCTGCGGCGCTATGCCAGTCCCGAGGAGATCGCGGCGCTGATGCTTTTCCTCGCCAGCGACGAATCGCGCTTCGTCACCGGGGGCGTCCATATGATCGACGGCGGCCGGACCGCGATGTGACGCTTGCCGTGCGGCCCGGCTGCAGACCGTAGCTGCCGAATTTTTCCTGTACGACGGCGATCTCCGCGTCGGGCAGAAGCGTCGGCCCGCCGATCTGCAGGACCCGCCAGTACTGCGCGGCCAGGGTCTCGACCTCGACCGCCAGCCATAGGGCGCGCGCGAGCGTCGGTCCCGTCGCGATCATGCCGTGATTGGCGAGCAGGCAGGCGTTGCGGCCCTCGAGCGCGACGAGGGCGTTGTCCGACAGCGCCTGCGTGCCGTAGGTCGCGTAGGGCGCGCAGCGTATGGTCGGACCGCCGGCTGCGGCGATCATGTAGTGGACCGCCGGGATTTCCTTGCGGGCGATCGCCAGCGTCGTGGCGAACATCGCATGGCAATGCACCACGGCGGCGACATCGGGCCGCGCGGCGAGGATGTCGCGATGGAAGCGCCACTCGCTCGAGGGCTCGAACGCGCCCGCATGCCGGCCGTCGAAGTCCATGCGCACGATCATGCGCGGCTCGAGTTCGTCGGCCGGGATGCCCGTCGGCGTCACCAGGAACCCGCCGGGGATGCGCAGGCCGATATTGCCTGCCGTCCCCTGGTTGATGCCGAGGCGGTTCATCTCGCGGCTTGCCGCGACGATGGCCTTGCATGCGGCGAGATGGGCGATCCGGGGCATGGCGGCTCCGCTGGTGGATGCACGCCTCCCCTACCCCGGCCATGCCGCGGCGTCGAGTCCCGTGCCGTGGCGCGTATGGTCTGGAGCGGCCGGCTTGGCTATAACCCGCCCCATGAGCGCGACGAGACAGGCCGCCATGCCGCATCTACCGCCCCGCCGCGGGTCCATCGCCCGGACCACCCGCGAGACCCGGATCTCCGCCAGCGTCGATCTCGACGGGTCGGGCGTCTACGACGTGCGCACCGGCATCGGCTTCCTCGACCACATGCTGGAACAGCTGTCGCGCCACAGCCTGATCGACCTGACGCTGCGCGCCGAGGGCGATCTGCATATCGACTTCCATCACACGACCGAGGATTGCGGCTACGTCGTCGGCGGTGCGATCGCCCAGGCGCTCGGCGAGCGGGTCGGCATCCAGCGCTATGGCGACGCCCTGATCCCGATGGACGAGACGCTGACCCGCGTTGCGCTCGACGTGTCCAATCGCCCCTACCTCGTCTGGCGCGTCGGCTTCACGCGCCCCAAGCTGGGCGAGATGGACACCGAGCTGTTCAAGGAGTTCTTCCAGGCCTTCGCCCAGGCGGCCGGGATCACGCTCCATGTCGAGACGCTCTACGGCGAGAACAACCACCACATAGCGGAGAGCTGCTTCAAGGGCCTCGCCCGGGCGCTGCGCGCCGCGATCGCCGTCGATCCGCGCAAGGCCGACGCCGTCCCGTCGACCAAGGGCACGCTGAGCGCGTGAGGGCGGAACGATGGCCCGACTGAAGATCTACACCGTCCATCTGCGTGCCTGGTCGGCGGCCCCCGATCGCGACGCGGTGCTCGTGCGCGAGGGCTTCTGCTGGCCGGCGTTCTTCTTCTCCGTCTTCTGGGCGCTGGGCCATCGCATGTGGTTCGCGGCTGCGCTGCTGCTGGCCGCGACGCTCGGCCTCGCCGCGCTCGCCGACCTGCTCGACCCCGGCGCCGGCGTCGTCGAGGCGCTTGGCTTCGCGCTCAGCCTGTGGGTCGGTTTCGAGGCCAACGACTGGCGCCGGGCCGCCTTGCGCCGCCGCGGCCATGTCGAGAGCGGCGTGGTCGTGGCGCCCGATCCCGAACGCGCCGCCCATCTCGTCTTCGCGCGCCGCGCCGCCGCGGAGCCGTGATGACGCCGCGCGTGGCGATCGTCGATTTCGGCGCGGGAAACCTGCGTTCGGCGGCCAAGGCCTTCGCGCGCGCGGCGGCCGATGCCGGCCTCGACTGCACGGTCGAGGTGACGGCCGACGCCGCCGGGATCGGCGCCGCCACCCATGTCGTGCTGCCCGGCGATGGCGCCTTCGCCGATTGCCGTCGTGGCCTCGCGGCCCTGCCCGGCATGGACGAGGCGCTGGAGCGCGCGGTGCGCCGCGACGCGCGGCCCTTCCTCGGCATCTGCGTCGGCATGCAGCTGCTCGCGACGCGCGGGACCGAGCATGGAATCACGCCGGGCCTCGGATGGATCCCCGGCGACTGCATTCGGCTGCAGCCCTCCGACCCGGCGCTCAAGATCCCGCATATGGGGTGGAACGAGCTGGAGCCGCGCGCAGCGCATCCGCTGCTCGACGGGATCGCGGCCGGCGCCCACGCCTATTTCGTGCACGCCTACCATGTCGTCGCGGACGATCCGGCCGACGTCGTCGCGACCGCCTCGTATGGCGGTCCCGTCACCGCGATGGTGGCGCGCGGCAACATCGCGGGCGCGCAGTTCCATCCCGAGAAGAGCCAGGCCACCGGGCTGCGGCTGCTCGCCAATTTCCTGCGGTGGCGGCCGTGATCGTCTTTCCTGCCATCGACCTCAAGGACGGGCGCTGCGTGCGTCTGCTGCGCGGCGACATGCGCGCGGCGACCGTGTTCAACGACGACGCCGGCGATCAGGCGCGGCGCTTCCTTGCCGCCGGCGCGCAGTTCCTGCACGTCGTCGATCTCAACGGCGCCTTCGCCGGCCACGCCGCGAATGCCGCCGCGGTCGAGGCCATCGTCGCCGAGACGCGTCGCGCGGGCGCGCGCGTACAGCTGGGCGGCGGGATCCGCAGCGAGGCCGACATCGAACGCTGGCTCGCGGCCGGCGTGACGCGGACGATCCTGGGCACGAAGGCGCTGCGCGATCCCGCCTTCGTGATCGCGGCCTGCCGGCGTTGGCCCGGCCATGTCGTGGTCGGCATCGACGCGCGCGACGGACAGGTCGCGGTCGAGGGCTGGGCCGAGACGTCGTCAGTCACCGCGACCGAACTGGCGCTGCGGTTCCGCGACGCGGGCGTCGCTGCGATCGTGCATACCGACATCGATCGCGACGGCGCGCTCGGCGGCGCCAATGTCGAGGCCAGCGCCGCCCTGGCCCGGGACTGCGGTCTTCCGGTCGTCGTCTCCGGCGGGATCGCCTCGCTCGACGATCTGCGCGCCGTCGCAGCGCGCGCGCGTGACGGGCTGGTCGGCGCGATCACCGGGCGCGCGCTCTATGACGGGCGGATCGATCTCGCCGCAGCCCTCGCCCTCGCCGCGGAGCAGCGCGCATGCTGAAGGTCCGGATCATCCCCTGCCTCGACGTCCATGGCGGACGCGTGGTCAAAGGCGTGAATTTCGTCGACCTCGTCGACGCCGGGGATCCGGTCGAGCAGGCGCGGATCTACGACGGCGCGGGTGCCGACGAACTCACCTTTCTCGACATCGGTGCCAGCCACGAGAACCGCGACACGATCCTCGACGTCGTCGCCCGCACCGCGGACGAATGCTTCATGCCGTTGACCGTCGGTGGCGGCGTGCGCGGCGTCGAGGACGTGCGCCGCCTCCTGCTGGCGGGTGCCGACAAGGTGTCGATCAACACCGCGGCCGTGACGCGACCGGAGCTCGTCTCCGAGGTCGCCGAGAAGATCGGCAGCCAGGCGGTGGTGGTCGCGATCGACGCGCGCCGCGCGGGCGCGGGGCGCTTCGAGGTCTTCACCCATGGCGGTCGGCGCGCCACCGGGCTCGATGCCGTCGAATGGGCGCGCGAGATGGCGCGGCGCGGCGCCGGCGAGATCCTGCTGACGTCCATGGATCGCGACGGCACGCGTCAGGGCTTCGATTGCGATCTGACGCGTGCGGTGAGCGACGCCGTGCCGGTGCCGGTGATCGCCTCGGGCGGCGTCGGCGCGGTCGAGCATTTCGTCGCCGGCGTGCGCGATGGCCATGCCAGCGCGCTGCTCGCCGCCTCGGTGTTCCATTTCGGAACGATCTCGATCGCGACGGTCAAGGCGGGTCTCGCCGCCGCCGGGATCCCGGTGCGCCCGGTCGAGTGATCGGACAAGGCGCGCGTCACGCGCCGGCGACCAGCCCGCGATCGTGCAGCCGCGCGATTTCGTGATCCGGAAGTCCGAGGATCTCGGCAAGAACGGCGTCGGTATGCTCGCCCAGAAGCGGCGCGCGCGGCACGGCGCGCCTTGCCTCGCCGCGCCATGTCGCAGCCGCGCCCGGCGTCGGATGGGACACGCCGCTGGGATGCGCCACCATCTCGAAGACGGGATTGGCCACCGACAGGCCGGGCTCGTGGGCGAGCGCCTCCTTGACGCTGCGATAGACCGACCACGTGGCGCCGGCGCGATCGAGCAGCGCGCCGAGCGCCGCGAGATCACGCGCCGCGATGGCCGCGGCGAAGATCGCGCCCAGCGCTGCGCGGTGGACGAAGCGCGCGCCCTCATCGGCTGCGAAATCGGCGCCGGTCTCCGCCTCCAGGCGCGCGACCGGTGTCGCGATGTCCAGCACCTCGACCAGCGCCGACCATTGCCGCGCGGTCAACCCGATCAGCATGATGCGCGCGCCGTCCGCGGTTTCGAAGTCGCGGCCGAAGGCGCCGAAGAGGTCGTTGCCGATGCGCGGCCGGTCGGTGCCGCGCGCCGTGACCTCGGCCACGTGACCGAGGCGGGCCAGCGTCGAGAAGGCGACGTCGGCAAGTGGCAGCGCGATCTCCGCGCCGCGACCGCTGGCGTTCCGGCGGCGCTCGGCGGCGAGGAGATTTGCTGCGACCAGGGCGCCGGTGACGAGATCCCAGGCGGGCAGGACATGGTTCACCGGTCCCGTGACTCCCTCCGGGCCGGTCATCATCGGATAGCCGGTCGCGGCGTTGATCGTGTAATCGACTGCCGGGCGCCCGTCGGGCCAGCCCATCACGCGCAGCGAGATCAGGTCCGGCCGGCGCGCCGCGAGCGCGGCGTGGGCGAAGCTTCCGCGGTCGGGCAGGTTGGTCACGAAGATGCCGCATGCCGCGATCAGCGCCGTCGCGAGCTCGCGGCCTTCGGGTCGCGCGAGATCGATCGCGACCGAGCGCTTGCCCTTGTTGAGACCCTCCCAGTAAAGGCTGTCGCCTCCCGGCGCGAGCGGCCAGCGCCGGCGATCGGGGCCGCCGCCGACGGGATCGATGCGCAGGATATCGGCGCCGAGTTCGCGCAGGTAGAGCGTGCCGGTGGGCGCGGCGATGAAGCTCGCGACTTCGGCCACGCGCAGGTCGTCGAGAGGTGCGTACATATGACGTTCAGGCTAGCGGCGCGCGGTGCCACGGCGCAATGGCGCCGCCGCGGCGCGACGCAGCCGCGCAACGGCGGTGTGGACGCGCTTGCGGCGATGGTCCAGTCTTGCGCGGACAACCTCGATTTACGTCGACCAGGACGACGCCATGAACGATCGCGACGACATACCCGCCAGCGCTGTGATCGACCGCCTCTTCGCGGTGATCGAATCGCGCCGCGACGCCGATCCGTCGTCCTCGCATACCGCCAAGCTCTTCGCCAAGGGCACGCGCAAGATCGCGCAGAAGGCGGGCGAGGAAGCGGTCGAACTCGTCATCGAAGCCGTGCGCGGCAAGCGCGAGCGCATCGTCGAGGAAAGCGCCGACCTGATGTATCACCTGCTCGTGCTCTGGGCGGACGCCCGGGTCAGGCCGGGCGATGTCTGGGCCGAGCTGATGCGGCGCGAGGGTGTCTCCGGCATCGCCGAGAAGGCGGGCCGCGGCGAGAACCGGGAGGACGGATGAGCTACGACAGCGCCAACATCTTCGCGCGTATCCTGCGCGGCGAGATCCCCTGCCGGAAGGTCTACGAGGACGCGCATGTCCTCGCCTTCCACGATATCCAGCCCCAGGCGCCGGTGCATGTACTCGTGGTGCCCCGTGGCGCCTATGAATCCTGGGACGATTTCCACGCGGCGGCAAGCGACGCCGAGCAGGCCGCGCTGTCGCGCGCCATCGGCACCGTCGCGCGGCTGACCGGCATCGCCGCTGGCGGCTATCGCGTCATTTCCAATTGCGGTCGCAACGGACATCAGGAAGTGCCGCATCTGCACGTCCATGTCCTTGGTGGCCGTCCAATGGGACGAATGGTGGCGAAGGCGGAGTAGGGCCGCCCTTGCCGCCGGGGCGGTCGCGCCACGCGCGCGGGCGCCCGTCCCCCCTCGCGGCGAAGGGGGGATTTCGATCGGCGGACGCCCCGGCCGCGCAGGGCGCGACCGGGGCGTCACGCATGCGCGATGTCGTGGCCTTGCGATGTCGTGGCTTGCGATGTCAGGGCCTTGCGATGTCACGTGCCCGCGGTCGGGCGCCCGGGGCGGGGCTTGCCCGTGGTCTTGCGCGCGACGGCGCAGAGGTCGGCGACGGCGCAGGACGCGCAGTCCGGCCTGCGCGCCTTGCACACATAGCGCCCGTGCAGGATGAGCCAGTGATGCGCATGCAGCTTGAACTCCGGCGGCGTGACGCGCTCCAGCCGCGCCTCGACCTGCGCGGGCGTGCGGCCGCGCGCGAGACCGGTGCGGTTCGAGACGCGGAAGATGTGCGTGTCGACGGCGATCGTCGGTGTGCCGAAGGCGATGTTGAGGACGACGTTGGCTGTCTTGCGCCCGACCCCCGGCAGTGCCTCCAGGGCTTCGCGCGTATCCGGGATCGCGCCGCCATGCGTCTCGACCAGCAGCCGCGACAAGGCGATCACGTTGCGCGCCTTGGTGTTGAACAGCCCGATCGTCTTGATTTCTTCGCGCAGCGCCGGCTCGCCGAGCGCCAGCATTTCGGCGGGGGTGCGAACGCGTGCGAAGAGCCCGGCCGTCGCCCGATTGACGCTGGCATCGGTCGCCTGCGCCGACAGCACGACCGCGACCAGGAGCTGGAACGGGTTGCCATAGGCAAGCTCGGTCTGCGGCGCGGGGTTGGCGGCCGCGAGGCGGCCGTAGAAGGCGGCGATCTCGGTTGGCTTCATGCCCGTGCCTCTGGGCGTGATCGTCGGAGGCGGAACCGCCGAAGACGTGGGTCACGCGACGGAGCGGAAAGCTAAAGCATGATCCGTGCGCCTGTCAGCGCGGATCATGGCCTCGCCCGCTTGGCCGGGGCGTTGCCGCAAGGCCGCAGACGGCGGCGGCGGATGGGGTTAGTGTCCTTCCCATGACCGCGCGCGCGGCCGAAGAGCCGCCCCTCCTCGAACTCGTGCTGACCCCGCATCGCAGCCTGCCGCGCCATGGGTTCGTTGCGCTCATGGCGGCGCTGATCGGGTTCAACTTCGTCGCCGGGATCGTCTTCCTCGCGGTCGGTGCCTGGCCGGTGATCGGCTTCCTGGGACTCGACGTGGCCCTCGTCTGGCTCGCCTTCAAGCTCAGCTATGCCCGCGCGCGCCAGTCGGAGCGGCTGGCCTTCTACCGCGACCGGCTGTCGATCCTTCGGCGCGACCACTGGGGCCGCGAGGTGTCCGTCGACCTGCAACCCTACTGGCTGCGCGTGCGGGTCGTTCGTCACCGGGGCGAGGTCACGCGTCTCGTCCTGACCAGCCATGGCCGCCGTTACGCGATCGGTCAGTTCCTGGCGCCGGACGAGCGCGAGCGGCTCGCCCTCCACATCGACGAGGTGCTCGCCGCCCTGCGCGACGGCAGGCCGCTTCCCGCCCCGCCGGCGCACCCGCAGCCGGCGATCTCCGTCTCGGCCTGACTGCCGCGTCAGAGACCTGCCGCGTCAGAGACCGAGAACGTCCTTCATCGTGTAAAGCCCGGGCTTGCGTCCTGCGAGCCAGAGTGCGGCACGCACGGCCCCGCCCGCATAGATTCCGCGCCCATGGGCCTTGTGCGTGAGTTCGATCCGATCGGAGCCGCCGCAGAACATCACCACGTGGTCGCCGACCTCGCCGCCGCCGCGCGCGACCGAGAACCCGATCGTGCCTTCCTGGCGTGGTCCGGTATGCCCATCCCGCGCCCGCACGCCATGCGTGGCGAGATCGACGCCGCGGCCGCGCGCGGCCGCCTGTCCGAGGCCGAGGGCGGTACCCGAGGGTGCGTCGATCTTGTGCCGGTGATGGATCTCGAAGATCTCGATGTCGTAATCGGAACCCAGCGTCGCGGCGACGCGCTCGGTCAGCGCCATCAGCAGATTGACCGCGAGGCTCATGTTCGGGGCGCGAACGATCGGCGCGCGGTCGGCCGCGGCGGCGATCGCGCGCTCGTCCTCGGGACCAAGCCCGGTCGTGCCGATCACCAGCCCCTTGCCGGTCTCCGCGGCGAGCAGGGCATGCGCGCGCGTCGCGGCGGGGATGGTGAAATCGATCACGACGTCGCTCGCCGCAAACAGGGCCGCCGCATCGCTGCCGAGCCGCGTATTGGTCGGTCCGCTACCCGCGATCTCTCCCGGGTCGCGCCCGAGCGCGGCGCTGCCCGGCGCCTCGGTCCCGCCCGCGAAGGCCGCACCCTGCGTGGCCGCGATCTCGCGCACCAGCATCTGTCCCATGCGTCCGGCCGCGCCCACGACGCCGATGCGTTTCGTCATTCTCCCCCCCCCTTGGACCTCTGGCCGCGCTCACTCGCGCAGGTCGTCCCACAATTCCTTGACCTTGCTGAAGAAGCCCGCTGATTCGGGGCTTGTCTTCTCGGCGGTGCCGGCCTTCTCGAACTCGCGCAGCAATTCCTGCTGTCGTTTCGTGAGATTGACCGGCGTCTCGACCACCGCCTCGACGAACAGGTCGCCTCTGCCCTGTCCGCGCAGGATCGCCATGCCCTTGTTGCGCAGCCGGAACCCATGGCTCGATTGCGTGCCGGGCGGGATGTTGACCTTCGAGCGCGAACCGTCGACCGAGGGGACCTCGATCGTGCCGCCAAGCGCCGCGGTCGTCATCGGGATCGGCACGCGCACATGCAGGTCGTTGCCGTCGCGCTTGAACAGATTGTGCGGCGTCACGCTGAGGAAGATGTAGAGATCGCCGGTCGGGCCGCCACGCGATCCCGCCTCGCCCTCGCCGGCGAGCCGGATGCGGGTGCCGTCGTCGACGCCGGCGGGGATCGAGACGTTGAGCGTGCGCTCGCGGCGCGAGCGTCCCTCGCCATTGCAGGTCCGGCATGGCTTGTCGATCGTCTGTCCGCGCCCGCCGCAATTCGGGCAGGCGCGCTCGACGGTGAAGAAACCCTGCTGGGTGCGGACCTTGCCATGGCCGCGGCAGGTCGTGCAGGCGATGGGTTTCGCGCCGCGCTCGGCGCCGCTGCCGCTGCAGGCCTCGCAACTCGCGAGACTGGCGACGCGGATCGTCGATTGCCGGCCGCGATACGCGTCCTCGAGCGTGATCTCCATGTTGTAGCGCAGGTCGGCGCCGCGGCCCGCGGCGGAGCCGCCGCGCCGGCCGCCCATGAAATCGCCGAACATCTCGTCGAAGATGTCGGCGAAGCCGCCGGACCCGAAATTGAACTCGAAGCCGCCACCACCCGCGCCGCCGCCTGGCCGGCCGCCGCCCTGTTCGAACGCGGCATGGCCGAAGCGGTCGTAGGCGGCGCGCTTCTGCTCGTCCTTGAGGACGTCATACGCCTCGTTGAGGTCGCGGAATTTCTGCTCGGCGGATTTGTCGCCCGGGTTGCGGTCCGGGTGATGCTGCATCGCCAGCTTGCGGAAGGCCTTTTTGAGGTCGTCGGCGCTCGCATCCCGCGACACGCCGAGGATCTCGTAGAAATCGCGCTTCGACATGGGCGGTCCGGTCGTGTCCGTCAGGGGTCATCGCGGCAGGCGGCGCGCGGGTCTTACCGTCGCGCCGCCGCCAGTCTTGTCGGCCGGAGCCGCTCAGTTCGGCTTCTTGCCGCCCTTGCGCTCGTCCACTTCCTCGAAGGTCGCGTCGACGACCTTGTCGTCCTTCGGCTTCGCGCCGTCCCCGGCCTCGCCGCTGCCCGCCTCGGCCTGGCTGGCCTTGTACATCGCCTCGCCAAGCTTCATCGCCGACTGCATCAAGGCCTGGGTCTTCGCCTGGATGGCTTCGGCGTCGTCGCCGTCTTTCGCGCTACGCAGCGCGGCGATGTCGCTCTCGACCGCCGCCTTGTCGGCCGCGCTCAGCTTGTCGCCGTGCTCCTTGACGTTCTTCTCGGTGTCGTGGATCACCGCGTCGGCACGGTTGCGCGCCTCGACCAGCTCGCGCTTCTTCTTGTCGTCGGCGGCGTGCGACTCCGCGTCCTTCACCATGCGGTCGATGTCGGAGTCGCTGAGGCCGCCCGAGGCCTGGATCTTGATCTGCTGCTCCTTGCCGGTGCCCTTGTCCTTGGCGCTGACATTGACGATGCCGTTGGCGTCGATGTCGAAGGTGACCTCGATCTGCGGCATGCCGCGCGGCGCGGGCGGGATCCCGACGAGGTCGAACTGGCCGAGGCTCTTGTTGTCCGCGGCCATCTCGCGCTCGCCCTGGAAGACCCGGATGGTGACCGCGGTCTGCGCGTCCTCGGCGGTCGAGAAGACCTGGGACTTGCGCGTCGGGATGGTGGTGTTGCGGTCGATCAGGCGCGTGAACACGCCGCCCAGCGTCTCGATGCCGAGCGACAGCGGCGTCACGTCGAGCAGCAGGACGTCCTTGACCTCGCCCTTGAGCACGCCGGCCTGGATCGCCGCGCCGATCGCGACGACCTCGTCCGGGTTGACGCCGCGATGCGGCTCGCGCCCGAAGAACTGCTTCACCGTCTCGATGACCTTGGGCATGCGCGTCATGCCGCCGACGAGCACGACCTCGTCGATCTCGGACGCCTTGAGGTTGGCGTCCTTGAGCGCGGCGCGGCAGGGCTCGACCGTCTTCTGGATCAGGTGGTCGACCAGGCTCTCCAGCTTGGCGCGGGTGAGCTTGATGTTGAGGTGCTTCGGCCCGGTCGCGTCGGCGGTGATGAAGGGCAGGTTCACCTCGGTCTGGACCGCGGAGCTGAGCTCGATCTTCGCCTTCTCGGCGGCCTCCTTGAGGCGCTGCAGGGCGAGGCGGTCGCCGCGCAGGTCGATGCCCTGCTCCTTCCTGAACTCCGCCGCGAGGTAGTCGATGATCGCGCTGTCGAAGTCCTCGCCGCCGAGGAACGTGTCGCCGTTGGTCGACTTCACCTCGAAGACGCCGTCGCCGATCTCCAGCACGGAGACGTCGAAGGTGCCGCCGCCGAGGTCGTAGACCGCGATCGTGCCGGACTTCTTCTTCTCGAGGCCGTAGGCGAGCGCCGCCGCGGTCGGCTCGTTGATGATGCGCAGCACCTCGAGGCCGGCGATCTTGCCGGCATCCTTGGTGGCCTGGCGCTGGGCGTCGTTGAAATAGGCCGGGACGGTGATGACCGCCTGGGTGACGGTCTCGCCGAGATAGGCCTCGGCGGTCTCCTTCATCTTCTGGAGCGTGAAGGCGGAGACCTGAGAGGGGGCGTAGCGCTGCGGCTTGCCGTCCTGTCCACGCGCCTCGACCCAGGCATCGCCATTGTCGGCCTTGGCGATCTTGTAGGGGACCAGGTTGATGTCCTTGGCGACCATCGGATCGTTGAACCGGCGCCCGATCAGGCGCTTGATCGCGAAGAGCGTATTCTCGGGGTTGGTGACCGCCTGGCGCTTGGCGGCCTGGCCGACGAGGCGCTCGCCGTTGTCGGCGAAGGCGACGATCGACGGCGTGGTGTTCGCGCCCTCGGCGTTCGGGATGACCTTGGGCTGGCTGCCCTCCATCACGGCGACGCAGGAATTGGTCGTGCCGAGATCGATTCCGATGACTTTGCTCATGTGACACTCGTCCTTCGATAAGCGGCGGGTCGGGTGCCGGAGCCTCGTCTGAGCGCCCCGGCGCTGACCCCCGGGGGTTGGCCGCGCGCCGCCGCCGTTCGAGCGAGCGACCGCAGCCTGGGTGGGGGTTTCGCCGCGTATATAGGAGCGGCCCTCCAGCCCTGCAACCCGGATCGCCGCCCAGATGCGCCGAAACAGGCGGTCCGGGCACGCATTCAATTCTCTGTTAACCAAGGACGCCGTGCCGCGGGTCCCTGGCAGGCCGAAATGGGCGCGATCACTTGACTCTGCGTGGAGACCTCCACTAAGTCTGCTACGTCCAGTTGGACGGATCGCGACAGAAGGCCGTCGATACCGACCATGAACGCACCGCGTCTCTCCGAATTGATGCCGTTGAGCGCCCTTGGGGGCGCCGCGGCACAGCCGCGTCCGGCGCCGGGCGATCGCCCACGCATCGCCCCGACGCGGCAGACCTCGGAGGGTGGGTCTGGCGTACCGGATGCGGCGCGGCGGCGGGTCGACGAAGAGCGCGAACGCCAGGAACAGCGCTTCCGGCCGGCCGAAAGCCTCGTCTTCAAGCAGCGCGAGCAGGCCGAGCAGCAGCGCCTCGAAGCGGTGCGTCGCGCGAGCGTGGAAAACAACGCCGCGCGGGCCGAAGCCGTACGTCCCGAACCGAAATTCACGAATCGTATAGGATATTTCGACGGGACGACGATCATGTTCGTCGACCTCGTCGATGCGCGCACGCAGCGCGAATTGCTGCGGCTTTTCGGTCCCTCGGCGCCGCCCAAGGGCGACCCGAAGGAACCCGAGGATGTCAGCCGCGCCTATCGGACCGCCGGACAGGGTGGCGAGCGCGGGGGCAAGCGCGGCGGGGGCATGCAGGCCTGAACACCCGCAGCGCACGCTGCGGGTTGGGCGTCGCTTCAGGACATCTTGCGCGTCAGCGTTTTTCCAGTTTCAGCGTGGCGCGCGCGTCAGGGCGCCTGAGGCTGCTTCAGGCCGCAGAGGCGCCCGTGTCGCAGCCTCGGTGCGCGCCGTCACGCCGTAGTGTCGACCGCGGCGCCAGGGCCGCCGGTGCCGGAGCCCGATCCGGCTTTCGCGACGACCACAAGCGCGGGCCGCAGAATCCGGCCGTGCAGGGTGTAGCCGGCCTGGACCACCTGCATCACCAGCCCGGGCGCGTGCTCGGCGCTTTCGGCCTGGGCGATCGCCTGATGCAGGTTGTGGTCGAAGGGCTCGCCCTGGGGATGGATGCGCTTGATGCCGTTGCGATCGAGGATCGCCATGAATTCGCGCTCGGTCAGCTCGACGCCCTGGGCGAACTGGTCGAGCTTGCCGTCAGCGGCGCGGGCATCGGCGGGCAAGGTCTCCAGTGCGCGCCGCAGATTGTCGACGACGCTGGTCAATTCGCGTGCGAAGCCGGACAGCGCGAATTTCTCCCGTTCCTCGGCGTCGCGCTGGATGCGGCGCCGCGTATTCTCCGCCTCGGCCATCGCGCGCAAGGCCTGATCGCGCGCCTTGCCGGCCTCGTCCTCCAGCGCCGCCAGCCGGGCCTCGAGCTCGGCGATACGCGCGGCGGCGTCCGCCGCGGGCTGCGGCTGGGAGGCGTCGAAGGTCGCGCCGGCGCCCTGAGGCGCCCCGGCTGTGGCGGGATCGTGGGACATGTCGAAGGAACTCCTGTCTTGGCCGGGCACGGTCAGCCGAGCATGCGGCCGATGACGCGCGCCGTATAATCCACCATGGGGATGACGCGCGCGTAGTTCAATCGTTGCGGGCCGATCACGCCGATCGCGCCGACGATCTGCGACCTGCCGTTGCGATAGGGTGCGATCACCATCGAACACCCCGCGAGATCGAAGAGGGCGTTGTCGGCGCCGATGAAGATGCGGACGCCGTCGGCGCCCTGGGCGGCCTCGAGCAGCCGCACCATGGTCTCGCGCGTCTCCAGCGCCTCGAACAGCATGCGGATGCGCTCGAGATCCTCGAGCGCGTTGACGTCCTCCAGCAATCGCGCCTGACCGCGGACGATCAGAGAGCCACCGCGTGCGTCGCCGGCCCAGGTCGCGAGGCCGGCCTCGACGACCTTTCGCGTCAGCTCGTCGAGGACGGCGCGATGTTCCGCGAGCTCGGTGAGCACGTCGCTGCGGGCCTCGCCGAGGGTCCGACCGGCGAGGCGGGCGTTGAGGAAATTGCTCGCCTGGACCAGTTGGGAGGGGGTGAGGCCGGCCGGCACCTCGATGAGGCGGTTCTCGACCAGGCCGCTATTCGTCACCAGCACGACGAGCGCACGGCCCGGGCCGAGATTGATGAATTCGACATGCTTGAGCGCGTCGTCGCCCTTGGGCGCGATCACGAGGCTGGCGCAGCGGGACAGGCCCGCGATCGCCGCCGAGGCTTCCTGGAGGGCCTGGGGAAGCGAGCGACCGGCGGCGGCGCATTGCGCGTCGATCGCCGCGCGCTCCTCCTCGCCGAGCGCGCCGAGTTCGAGGAGGCCGTCGACGAAGAGGCGCAGCCCGATCGCCGTGGGCAGGCGCCCGGCCGAGGTGTGCGGCGCATAGAGCAGGCCGAGATCCTGCAGATCGGCCATGACGTTGCGGATGGTCGCCGGCGACAGCGATGCGCCGAGCCGCCGTGCGAGGGTGCGCGATCCGACCGGCTCGCCGGTGGCGACATAGGTCTCCACGATCTCGCGGAAGACCTCGCGGCTGCGTTCGTTGAGGGCCGAGATCGTCGCCGATGCCCGTTCGGTCTGCAGGGATGCGCCGGGCTTGACCATGTTCATGGACGGCAATCTAGGAACGCCGTCCGGAGGCGTCAACGCGCGCCCGCGCGGATGGCGCCGGCTATGGACTTTGTGCGCCGCGGCGACTAAGCGTGGCGGGCGCGAATGTGCGCGTTCCTCTTGATCCCGGATCCACGATGCGACCTTCAGGCCGAGCCGTCGACCAGCTTCGAACCGTTTCCCTCGAGCCTGGCTATTCCCGCCACGCCGAGGGCTCGTGCCTCGTGCGGTTCGGCGATACGCATGTCCTGTGCACGGCCAGCATCGAGGAGAAGGTGCCGCCTTTCATGCGCAACAGCGGGCGCGGCTGGATCACCGCCGAATACGGCATGCTGCCACGCTCGACCCATACCCGCACCGATCGCGAGGCCGCGCGCGGCAAGCAGTCGGGACGTACGCTCGAGATCCAGCGCCTCATCGGCCGCAGCCTGCGCGCCTGCGTCGATCTCCAGGCGCTCGGCGAGCGTCAGATCAAGCTCGATTGCGACGTCATCCAGGCCGATGGCGGCACGCGCACCGCGGCGATCACCGGGTCCTGGGTCGCGCTGCACGGCGCGATCGCGCGCCTGCGCAAGGCCGGGCAGATCACGTCCATGCCCCTGACCGGGCAGGTCGCGGCCGTGTCCTGCGGCATCTTCGGGGGCGTTCCGGTCCTCGACCTCGACTACGCCGAGGATTCCAAGGCGGAGGCCGACGCCAATTTCGTGCTTACCGGCGACGGACGCATCATCGAGGTGCAGGGCACCGCGGAAGGCGCGCCGTTCTCCGAGTCCGAGTTCCTCGCCCTCATGGCGCTGGCCCGGCGCGGCATCACCGCGCTGATGGAGTTGCAGCGTCAGGCCACGGCCTGAGCGGAGTGCAGGTGATGGTCAGGCAGCCGGGCGGATGCCGCCGCTTCACGGGATCGCGGCTGGTCATCGCCAGCCACAATCCGGGCAAGGTGCGCGAGATCGGCGCGCTGCTCGCGCCGTTCGGCGTCGAGACCGTCAGCGCCGGCGCGCTCGGGCTGCCGGAACCGGAGGAGACCGGCGACAGCTTCGAGGCGAACGCCGAACTCAAGGCGCGCGCCTCCGCCCTCGCGAGCGGCCTGCCGGCGCTGGCTGACGATTCCGGTCTCGTGGTGGCCGCGCTCGGCGGTCAACCCGGCATCTATTCCGCGCGCTGGGCGGGGCCCGAGAAGGATTTCTCCGCGGCGATGCGCCGGGTCGAGGAGGGGATCGCCGCTGCTGCCGATCGCAGCGCCTATTTCGTGGCCGTGCTGTCCCTCGCCTGGCCCGACGGCCATGTCGAGAGCTTCCGCGGCGAGGCGCATGGCCGCCTCGTGTGGCCGCCGCGCGGGACGCGCGGGTTCGGCTACGACCCGATGTTCCTGCATGCGGGTCGCGACCTGACCTATGGCGAGATGGATCCCGACGAAAAGCATCGGATCAGCCATCGCGCCGAGGCCTTCGCGAAGCTGGTCGCCGCCTGTTTCGCATGACCGCGGACGCGCCGGGCTTCGGCGTCTACGTCCATTGGCCGTTCTGCGTCTCGAAATGTCCCTATTGCGATTTCAACAGCCATGTCCGGTCGACGATCGACGAGACAGGCTGGCGTGACGCCCTGCTGCACGACCTCGAGACGCAGGCGCGGCCGTTCGCCGGCCGGCGCGTCACCAGCGTCTTCTTCGGCGGCGGTACGCCCTCGCTGATGGCGCCGGCGACGGTCGCGGCGGTGATCGATCGCATCGCCGCGCTCTGGCCGCTCGCCCCCGATGTCGAGATCACGCTCGAGGCGAACCCGAACTCGGCCGAGGTCGCGCGGTTTCGCGACCTGCGCGCGGCCGGGATCGGTCGCGTCTCGATCGGCGTGCAGGCGCTGGACGACGACGCGCTGCGGCTGCTCGGCCGCGCTCATGGCGGCGACGAGGCCCGCCGCGCGATCGCCGCCGCCGCGACGATCTTCGACCGGTTCAGCTTCGATCTCATCTATGCGCGGCCCGGCCAGGGCCTGGATGCGTGGACGCGCGAGCTCGGCGCCGCGCTGGCGCTGGCGGGGGAGCATCTCTCGGTCTACCAGCTGACCTTCGAGCCCGGCACGCGGTTCGAGCAGCTGCGCCGCCGCGGCGACATCGTACCGCTCGACGACGAGACCGCGGACGCGATGTTCGACGCCACGCGCGCCATCCTCGATGCGCATGGCCTGCCGGCCTACGAGATCTCGAACCATGCGCGACCCGGCGCCGAGTCCAGGCACAATCTGGGCTACTGGCGCTACGAGGATTATCTCGGCGTCGGCCCGGGCGCCCATGGGCGGCTGACGATCGACGGGATCAAATACGCGACGCGCGCCGAGCGCGCGCCGGAGACCTGGATGGCGCGGGTCGCGTCCACGGGCGAGGGCCTGGCCGCGCGCGACATCGTGGCCCCGGCGGATGCCGCGCGCGAGGCGTTGCTGATGGGGTTGCGCCTCACGGCTGGCATTTCACCGCCACGGTTCCAGCGCGTCTGCGGCACGCCGCTCGATGCGGCGCTCGATCCGCGCGGCCTTGCCCGGGTGATCGAGGGCGGGTTCCTGCGCCGCGATGCGGACGGCACGCTCGTGGCGACGCCGGCGGGATTGCGCGTGCTCGACGCCGTGCTCGTCGAAATCGCGCGCTGAGCGCGTCGCGACCTCAGATCCGCGCGAGCAGCGCAATGCAGAGCGCGGCCCCGAAGACATAGGTGCCGAGCGCGCCGAGGAAGCGGCAGGGGTTGATCGCGTTCATCGTCGGCCACGCGAGGATGCCGACGACGATGGACACGCGCGCCACCGTCGCGCCGACGATCAGCGACAACTCGATGCCGCCCGGCGCATGCGCGCCCAGATAGAGGAACAGGACGGCGAGGAACGGCGCGAACTCCGCGGTGTTCGCATGGGCACGCCCGAGCCTGGCGAGCGGGCTTGTGGGATCGTCGGGCAGGCCGAGGCCGCGGCGCTCGCGCAACCGCCGCAGCGACACCGCGACGCCGAGCCCGAACAGCAGCAGGCCCAGCGTGGCGGTGCAGGCGAGGGCGACGGGATGCATCGCGTCGCCCTGGCCGGTCAGCCGCGGCTCTTGAGGACGTCGCGGATCTCTTCGAGCAGCTTCGCCTCGGCCGACGGTCCCTTCGGCGCCGCGGCCTCCTTCGGGAAGACCTTGTTGGCGGCCTTGACGATCAGGAAGACCGCCCAGGCGATCAGCACGAACTTGATCACCGCGTTGAGGAAGAGCCCGAAGTTGAGCGTCACGACGCCGGCCTCCTGCGCCGCCTTCAGCGTCGGGGCGATCTTGTCGCGGCCGGTCAGCTGGACGAACCAGCTCGAGAAATCGATGCCGCCGAGGATGGGCCCGAGCAGCGCCATGATGATGTCCTTCACCAGCGAGTCGACGATGCCCGTGAAGGCCGCGCCCATGATGAAGCCGACGGCGAGGTCGAGCACGTTGCCGCGCGCGATGAAGGATTTGAACTCGTTGAGCATGGCCGGCCCCTTCAGGTCCTGGATTTCGTTCCCCACCCGATCGACGGCCGGGTGCCGCCACGTGGCGGATTTTCGTTGATTTTGTCGCGTTTGCGTGCCGCGGCGTCAAGCTGCTTGAACGGCGACAAGGGCTTACGTGTCGCGACAGAACCGGTAGGCCATCGGGCTGGTTTACGCCGCATTGGATACGATCCCTGTGATCCCGAACGCGACGGCGGCGATCCTGCGGCTCCGGCTTCCTGTACTCCGCATCACGGCGGGGCGCGTGCAGGGCCGACGGAGTGGCGCGTATGTTCGCTTTCAGTCAGATCCATGTGTCGAGGGCGCGGTTGCGTCGAATCCTCGACGGGTGTGGCCAGACCAACTGGCGCGTCGTGACGTTCTATGAGCCCATTGGGCTGATCCATGATCGCAACGACTACTTCCTCGACGTCGTAGGCAGGGACGGCGCGATACTGGGATCCATCGCCGCAGGCCCGGATTGGGATGGCGCGATGGTATGGACGAGCCTTCACGTGCTGCGTCGGGCGCTGCGTCGACGGCAGGACGCGTTCGTGTCCTTGCAATTCGGTTGTGCGCGCTTCCTCGTCGACGGAGTGGATGTCGAGTGGTCCGATCCGCTGAAGGGTTTGGATATCTCCCGTCCGCCAGTCACGCAAGTCCCGACGCCAGCCGTCGATGCGCAGCGCGTCGCGGACCGCGATCGAAGGTAGAGGCGCGCCGACCCTGTTCCAGTCGAGATACGTCAAGGGGTAGCGAAACCCGAAACGTTCCGCAGCCCCGTTCCGCGTTTGTCGAAGGAGACTGGATGTCGCTGCGCGTGCGCGTTTTCCGGCCGGGAGAGATCGTGTTCTTCCAGGGGATGCAGGCGGACGACGCCTTCCTCCTGAAGGAGGGGCGAATCGAGATCTTTCGCACGTCCGATGGGGGCGAGACCGTGTTGGCGGTTCTTGGACCGGGCGATATCTTTGGTGAGATGGCGCTGGTCGATTCCCGGCCACGCTCCGCCGGCGCACGAGCTGTCGACGTCGCCGTTGCTACTGTAATTCCAAGGCGCGTACTGGAACAAGAGCTGGCGCGCAGCCCCATGATCGTTCGCACCCTCGTAAGGCGCTACATCGACATCATCCGCGAGGCCAATCGCATCCGCGACCTTTGATACGTTAACCACTCAGGCGCGTGGTCAGGCGTCGATCTCGAGTTCCACGCGCGGCATGCCGACGCAAGCGAGGCAGGACCCAGGGGCAACATCGGCACCCGGCGGGCTGGGATAGGCAACCTCGCCGCGCCGAACCGCTGTGGTACACGCTCCGCAGTTTCCTGCGCGGCAGCCGGATTCCATGACGATACCAGCGCTCTCGGCCATCTCCAGGATGGTGGCCGCACCATTCCAGGTCACCCGCTTGCCTGTGCGGGCGAAGGTGACGCCGATATCATTCCCCGCGGTCGCCGTCGCCACCGAGGCGGGCGCCGCCGTACCCTTGACCGAGGCCGGCCCGAAGGCCTCATGATGGATCTGACTGCCGGGAACGCCGGCGGAACCGAGGCCCTCGACCAGCGACTTCATCATCGGTGGCGGGCCGCAGAGATAGAAATGGGGATTGGCCAGGTCGCCGACCACCTTGCGGATCAGGTCGACGCTCACGCGCCCGACATGCTGAAAGCGATCGCCAGGACTCTCGCCGGGATCCGGATCGCTGTAGCAGACATTCAGGCTGACATTCGGGTTCCGGTTTGGGATCGCGCGCAGATGGTCTGCCATCGCATGCTCGGCACCGTTGCGAACGCCGTAGAAGAACCAGACTTCGCGGCGGGCATTCGCGTCGACAATAGCGTTGAGCATCGACAGCACGGGCGTCAGACCGACACCACCGCCGATCAGCACCACCGGCATCGTGTCCGCCGGATCGAGCCAGAAGCCTCCTGCGGGAGCCCGCACATCGACGATGTCTCCGACGTCGATCTCGTCGTGGAAGTAGCAGGATGCGACACCTGCGGGGATCTCGGGCTTGCCTGGCGGGGCTGCGATGCGCTTGATCGTCACCCGGAAGTAATCCGCGTGTGGCGCATCCGAGAGCGAGTAGCAGCGCGTCACCGGCTTCGACTGCCCCGGGATCGGCAGACGAAAAGTCAGATACTGGCCGGGATTGAAACCCGGCAGCGGTCGCCGGTCGTGAGGCTCAAGATAGAACGAGCATGTGTCCCTTGCCTCGAGCACCTTCCGCGCAACAACGAATTTGCGGAACCCGTCCCAGGTCCGTTCCGCCTTTTCGCGCTCGCGCGTCCGGCGCTCGGCGATCTCGGCGACACGTGCAGCGAGAATCGCTCGCTCGGCCTCGGCGCTTCGCCGCGCCGCCATCGACGCGTCGATCTCACGCCAACCGGCGACGGCGAGGCGCGCTCCGAGGCCGGCGAGGAAAATCGTCGCTGCGGCAGGCAGAAGTGTCTCAATCATGCGCGTCTCTTCCGGTTCTCAGAACTTCAGCCGCAATTCCGATCGGACGCCGTAAATGTTCTCGTCGTTCTCGCGATGAGCGGCGATCGCGTCGGCGCGGAAGATCAGCGATTTGGTCAGGGGAAGCTGGTAGCGGATGCCTGCCCCGAATTGGGCCCCGCGGGCAGAACGCCCCGCCTCGAGGGTTCCTCCATGGACATTCAGCCCCGCGACTTCGACCACGATCTGCTGATCGAGATTGAAAAGGTACTGCAGTCCGAGCGATCCCCCGTAGGTGTTGTGGGCGGTGTCGTCGAGTTTAGGAAAGTTCGTCAAGCCATCGGTCTCGAAGAGGATACCGGTATTCTTCAGGATCCCGCCCGCGCCCGAATCGCGCGCAAGAGATTGTGGCCGGTCGAACCCCGCGAAGGCGTTGAAGTAGGGAACTAATGTCAGCGGCTTTGATGTAATCAACGAATTCTCGAGCAGAACGACGAAACCATCAGCGCTCTGCTGTCGGTTGCGCTCGCGGTCCTGACCGAAGGCGCCAACGATGCGAATGCTGTTGGACAGCCATCCGCCATAGCGCCGCGTGAAGGAGATCGCCGCGCTGCTGTATCCTTGATCGGTGAGGGCGTTCTTGCCCTCGACATGGCCGAGGCCGAATTCCCAATGCCCCTCGTTGGCGTCGAGGAACAAGGCCGCGCCGATGACGCGCGCGTCGCGGTCCGCGGGTTCACCTGCGGCGTTGCGCAGCGCCGGGCTTGAGACCTTGTTGAAGCCGGCGAACACGGACACGTCCATGTTTGAGATGCCGAGGCTCCGGCTGTTGCGTCCGGCATGGCCGACCGCGAAGCCGGTGATGGCATCGTCCATCCAGACACCGTTTTGAAACACCAGCGGCATGAGTCCGGCGGCAACCGGTACATCAAGGGAACCGTAGGTGCCAAAAAGACCGGCGGCGATGTTGCCGAGATCCCCCTCGAAAAAGAGCGCGTCGACATTGCCGTCGAGGATGAACTCGCTACGCCTGTTTTCGCCCGCGAATTCGTGGCGCGTGAAACGACCACCCTTGTCGAAGGGCCGGAACAGCGCATGGATGCGTTCGGTCGAGGTGATCGCGAAATCGGCCTCGAGGTTGAGGCGCGTCGCCACCTGCGACGTCGACTTGCCGCGGCCGTTGTCGTTCGAAGCGATCGCTGTCCGCCAGTCGCCGTAGAGGATCAGGGACGGGCTGACGGGGTTCTTGGCGCCGAGGAAATGATAGGAGGGTGGCAGCGGTCCCTCGCGATAGAGAGGGCGGCCGACCTCGAGCAGCGGGCGTGGTTCTGGGACGTCTCGCTTGCCACCATAGATTTCTATCTGGCGCGCCGGGTCGTAGCTTTGCGTGCCGTAGACCGGATCGGCCTTGAACACCTTCGGGTCGTGAGGCACCCGTTCGACGCCTGGCGACATGGCCGGCTCGTCGCCGGCTGCTGAGGCCGGTATCGCGATGCCGAAGGCAAGCGCTATCGCGAGGGGTATCAGCCCGGCACGCGGATGGAGTGGCATCGTTTTGCCTCCGGGTCGTTTCAGCGGACGTCGAAAGCGACGCTGTAGGGGTGGATGTCGAGCATCCATTCGTTCATGGACTGCTCCATTTCTTGCGTCGCCTTGACGAATTTCATGAAATAGATGGGTTCGGCGCGGCTGCGCATACGGACGGCCAGCCGGTACTTTCCGGGCTGCGTCATCAGCGAGGCCGGGATTTCGTAGGTGGCGTCGCGCGTGCCGAGTGGCGGGATGCTTCGGGCTTCCATGCGGATACCCGGTGGATGGTTGAGGACGGTCGTGGGGACGCTTGCAGGCCGGATGAAGGGCAGCTGGTCGACGTCGAAATTGATCGGCAGATACATCTCTCGGTCCGTCCCCTTGACGTTCTGCGTCAAAAACTTGGTCTGGAGATTGACGAGCTGCGTGTCACGGGGGATACGCCCGGCCAACACGTCCAGCGAGTGGAGATCCGCCATGTCGCCATGCGAGTCGACGTATCCGCTCTCCCACACGGTGCGTCCGTCAGGTCCGATGAGCGCGACGTTGAGCCAGATTTCGGGCTGGGCGCCGAGCGAACCTGAGGGCAGGTTGTGGCCGTTGTTGGTGTTTGTGATGCGATAGGTGAAGGCGAGCTTCTGGCCGGCACGCGGCGGTGCGGCGAAGAATGGCCCATCGAGCCGCGACCCGTTCTCCATGACCTTGCGGCGCAGCTCGCGTTTCTCTTCGAGACGTTCATGGTTCTCGTCGACGATCTCGCGAGCTTCCTCGCGGTCGATGCGATCCGTCCAGGGCTCGGGAAACTCGGCCCGGATCTGCCCCGACTCCACCTTGTCCTCGAACTCCTGGGTTCCCCAGCCGGCGCGGTGGTCGAACTTGAGCCAGTCGCGGATGTCGAACTTCGCTGCCTTGGGGTTGATCGGGAAGATGCCCGGATGGGCGATCGGATAGCCTGGGCCGTAGAACGCGTGGTTGCTGTGTTTGCGGCCGGGGTTGACGGGCTTGCCGTTGACCACGGCGCTGGGAGCGGTTTCATAGCCGCTCGCCACGCCAGGCACCTTGCCCATGTGGCAATCCTGACAGCTCACGCCTTCGGCAAGCGCTGGCGATGCGCGATACTGGTCCCACACGACCTCGAGCTTGATGCCCGGATGGACGGCGACCTGGTGACACGACACGCAGAACTCGGACTTGGAGATCTGATCGAGCTTGAAAACGCCGAGATGGATCTTGTTGCCCCGTTCCGTCGGCCCTGTCGATACGCGGTAGCTGTCTTTCTGCGCGATAACCTCACCCAGTTTCTCGCCATCGCCGGCGCCAGTCACAGGTGTATGGATGTCGCCGGGGACAATGCTGCGTTCACCGTTGGTCTTGGCGTATTGTTCGGAGATGCGGTGGCAGGTGATGCAGGTTACGCCCTCGCGCGCGACCGCGCTGCGTTCCCAGAGCGGCAACCACCGCTCTTCGCCACGCTGTGTGCCGACCTGCTGATGGCAGCGCACGCAGAAGCCCCGAATCGTGCCGGAGGACAGATCGTTGATGGCCTGCTCGAACTTGTGGAACATCGGCGAGATCGAAGCGTAGGCGTGGTTCGAGGACGCCCATTCGGAAAATATCTGCCCATGGCACGAGCCGCATTGCGCCGCTGTGGGGTACGAAGTTTCAGCGAGCAGGTCTGCATGTGGATCGGTCTCGGCCGCTCGCGCCACTAGCGATGGCACGGGTACCAACGCCAGCGCGAAGGCAACTGCGATGACGAAAAGGACCGCTGCGATCAGGCTCGAACCGCGGCGACAGGGTGCTGCGATCAGGTCAGTCTGCATCTTTTGCCATCCGTGGCTTCAGAGCGTGATTTTGGTGATACGCGTGGCAGGTAAGGCAGTTGTCGCCTGCAAGTCCCGCGCGATGGCAGTCGGCGCAGGATTCCCGCGCGATCGAGGCGAGGCCCGTGCCAGTCCTGGTCGCTAGCGGCTTATGGCAGGACGTGCAGGAGCTCTCGCCGCCGAGCGCGGTCACATGCGGGCGGTGATCGAACCGGTTCAACCGATCGTGCGGCGCGGCCGGTCGGGACCATGAGATGCGGCGTGGCCCTTCCTCGGGCCCAGTCGACGCGTGACATTTGAGACATTGGCCGGGGCCGTCGGCACCGAGGATCTCGGCGCGTGCGGCCTCGAAGCGCTCGGCGTCTTCCGCGTCCTGCGGCCTTGCCGTCCTGGCGAACGCGTCAAGCCAGACCCGGATCACCGGATCTCCATGGCCTGGCGCCGCGTAGCGTATTTCGAGTGCCTCGGCGCGCCATCCGGGGCCGGAGGCGCTGGACGCCTCGTATTCCCGGTTGGCGGTCCAGGCGCAGGCCGCGAGGCGCGCCGTTTCGCCTGCGAGACCGCGTAAAAGAGCAGCCGGATCGCCCTCCAGGCGCTTGCCTGCCAGGGCCACGATTGGTGTGGAGCCCTCGGCAACCATGGCTCTGGCGAGCGTGCGCAGTGGCTCGCCGTAGGTTGCGGGGTCGTCGGCCGACGATCCGAGCAGCAGCGCGAGAAGCGCGTTGGGTGGATCAAGCGAGACCGGGTCACTGCCCGCGTCACCCCCGCCAGTGCCACAGACCCCGGCAGTTTCCTGCGCTGGCGCCGGCTCGAGCTCCGGCCAGCGCATGAGCAGAAGCTCGCGTCGGGCGATCCCCTGATCGTGGCAGCCGGCGCATGCCGCGTCGTAGCCGGCTATGCGGATATCGCCACTACGTGGCTCGGACGCATGGCAGCCCATGCACGCGCCCTTCGGCACGAGTTGCGCGTTTCGCGGGTCGACGAAATGCTTCGTCAGGTGTGACGCATGGTCGAACATCTTCGACCCGGTGGGCTTGGATGGATACTCGGGAGGAAAAGCGGGATGGTCGACGGAAAAGCCATGAACCTGTCCGGAGTGGCAGGACTTGCACTGCGCGTCGGCCACGCGCTCGGCCATGCGAGACTCGCCACGATGCTCTGTATGGCAACCGACACAACTGGTCGGTTGCAGTTCGGCACGGGTCTCGAAGGTCGCATTATGCGGGAGGGTTTCATGACCACCGAAGCCATGGCAGGACGTGCACGCGCCATCGATCGCATGCGCCGACCCGGGGCGCACGGCGCCGAGTGCCGCCGTCAGCCAACCGGCGGCGCCACGGCCATGGGCGGAATGGCAGGAGGCACAACCCTCCTCGCCGATAAAGACTGCGTGCGCCGCAGAGAGCGGTCCGGCATCGAGCGACGATGGCAGACCCACGAGGCGCGCGGCGTCGCCTGCCAGAAGTACGATCAGCGCGGCGACAAGCGCCGCAGCGACGAGCGCGATGCGTCCGCGCAGTTGGGCGTGCATCCGCCGCGGCGCGCAGGGGGAGTCGCGGTGAGGGCAGGTTCCGTCGGGCCCTGGCCCCGATACGCAAGGCCGCCCCCAACCGGTCGCTCGGCCACAGCGCCAGCCGAGCGAAGGCCGCTCGTAGCGGCTGCGGTCGTGTCGGAAATCGTCGCGCGTCATGCTCAGCCTGCGTAGACGTGGACGAGGACGCTGTGCCAAAGCGCCATCACAAGAAAGGCGCTAGCCGCGGGAACGTGGACGAAGGTCCAGGCGCGCAGCAGGCTTTGCAGGGCATATTGCGCATCGACAGCCCGCTTGCGTGCGCAGATCGCGGCGAGCGCCGCGAGGTTTGGGCGCTCCTCGTCTGTCAGAAGCCGTTCGATTGCGCCGAGCTTGAGACGCTCCCAGGTGGCGGCGGCCTGTCCGCCGACGATATGGTCGACCGCGAAACGTGGACGCTCGAAATACCAGGCCAGCGTCTGGGCATAGAAATCGCTCAGGGTCGTATGTCCCGCGACGGCTGCGGTACCAAGTATCGTTTCCGCGGCCGCGTCGCGCAGGCGCGCGATCTCGGCGGGAATCCTCTCATACAGAAGTTCGGGGCCACTGCGAGCCAGTCGGGTCGGTAGGACAGCCTGCAGGAGGTGTCCAGCGACGCCGGAGAGAATTACGAGCGCAAAGCCGAGCGCGAGGGCGCGGTCGGCTGCGCCGGCCGGCCAAAGCGTCCCGACATGGATCGCATAGGCGGCGATGGCGACGGCTCCGCCGACCACGTGCAGGGACAGCCAGACAGACGCGCGCCCGAGCGGCAGCATCGGGATCTTCTTGCGCACGCCGTAGAGTGCGAGGGCGATGATGATCGCGAGCAGGATCCAGCCTGTAGCGAAATCGGGATCAAAGGCGCGACCAAGGGATGATGTCCGCAACATCGCGATCGCCGCAATGCCGATCGCCGCAACGATCCAAATGCCGATTGCAGGGCGCGAGATCGCCCTCATACCGGACCGCCTTTCATGCCATGTCTCAAAAGTGCCTCGCCTCCCGTGCGGCGCAGCGCATCCTGTGGACAGGCGCGTACGCAGGCCGGACCGCCGGGCTGGCCGACGCACAAATCGCACTTCGTCGCCTTGCGAACCGGCTTGCCCGTCTCGTCGACGACCGGCGCGCCGGACAGGTCGGAAATCTCGACGAGGCGTATGTTGTCGTACGGGCACGACGCCGCGCAGGTCCCGCATCCGATGCATGTATCGTCGTTGATGACCACGACGCCGGCCTGCTCGTGCCGATGGATGGCGCCCGTCGGGCAGCCGATCATGCAGACCGGATCCTGGCAGTGCATGCAGGCGTTCGCGACCATCCAATGGTCGGAGACGGGCCCATGCCTGAGGAAGCGCGGATTTCCATCATGAGTTGCCGCGCAGGCGCGTACGCAGTCGTCGCAGCGCACGCAACGGTCCAGGTCGATCAGCATCGTCTGAGTGCCGTTGACCCAGCGCTCGTCGACCATCCAGTCGACAAACCCATCTTCCTCGATTCGACGCTCGGTCGTGAACGGCGCGGGTACGTCGCGCAGCGTCGGAAAGACGTGCTTCTCGAGCACATGCGCGGGAACGCGCAGGATGTCCACGGAGCTGATCGCACTCAGCGTCTGGGATAGCCTGACCTCGCCGCCAGTCTTCCACGCGGCGTAGGTCTCGGCGAGACCGAACTGATCTCCTACACCGAGATAGGTGATCGTCCGCCGTCCGCCGCCGACCCGCGTCGAAAGCCTCGCGAAGCCTGATCGTATCAGATAGATCCCGTCAGGGCGGCTACCCTCCGCGACGATGATCGGTTCCTCGTCGGTGTTACCGCCGTTTGTCTTCGCGCGTTTGTGCGCGACATGCCATTCTGAATTTCCGAAGCTCTTTAGCTTTACCCGCGTGGAGACCGATGCAAGCACATCTGGTGCGAGGGTCGCGAATACCGGATGCGCCTGGAGATGGTTGAGGAGCGCGTTGCGTCTGTAGTTTTCGTCGATCCGTCGTTTCCAGCCTGGATCGAAGCGTCGCAATTCGCGCAGGCCCTGCCAGCGTATCTCAAGCAACCGCGCCTCTGTCTCGGCGAAGACGGTCGCCGAGCGAGGAACGCGGCCCAGCGCGGCAAGCTCGCCGAAAATGTCGCCCGCCACGAGCGTGACGCTGCGATGCTCGTCGAGCACACGGGGAATGTCCTGCAAAAACATATACGATCGCGATGCGTGTCCCGGACGAAGGCGTCCCGCGCGTCCCGCGATGTCACGCGCCTCCGGGAACCTGGGCCGGCGCAGCGCGTGTGCGATGGTCGCAAGCAGTCCGCGGCGTTCCGGCGCCTGCCGGCCCAAGGCTTCGTGCGGCAGGCCTGGTGGCAGCACGACCCGCAATGTTCCATCGAGCACAAGGAACGCTGAATTGCCGTAATCGCCTTCGCGCACTGCGATCGCACCGGGAGCCAGTGTAACGATGCGCGCGTCGTTGCGCAGGATGCCACGCAGCGGAACGCCGGGTGGAAAATTTCCCGCCTTGATGTCTGCTATCTCGGGACGTTCCAGCAGCGCATCGACGTCCGCGTCGGACATGTCCGCCCCGAAAGGAACCTCCCAGCGGGCGAGACGGCCGACAACCGTCGTCGGCGCGCCCGCCTGTATCCCTGCGACGGTCACGATGTCACTTGTAGGTCGAGGGTGCCGGCAGCCTCGACCCGACCTGCGTGCTCAGGTCCTTCGCGGCCAGTGCGGCCACGAATTTCTTTGCGTTCTCCTCGCTCGGTCTGGCAAGCAGCGCGGCGGCCTCGGGAACCTGCCCCTTGACCGAATCGATCGCGGCCCGTGCCGCGGCTTTAATGTCGTCCAGAGTCTTCTGAAGCTTCGGATCGGACGATTTCCCCGTCGCGGCGGAGGTCTGTACCAGCGCAGCGGCATGGCCGGTCAAGAATACCCGCGACAATTCGGCGGGCGTCATCTGGGCGTTCTTGGTCACGTCGGGCGGATAGAAGCGGTGACGCACGGTGCCCTGCGAGTAGCGCACAAGTTCGAAGTTCGAACCCGCCGGATGGCCGGCGGCGACCATCTTGGCGATCGTGTCGGCCGGAACATCGGCTCGACCCAGGCCGTGGCAACTCAGGCAGTTCTCGGCGACATCGTAGAGATTGGACGGCCAGATCATCCCTGCCGCGGCCGATTTGCGGATGCGTTCCGCCTTGTGGGCGGCCGTCTCGGTCTCCCGCTTCGCGCCCGCGCCGCCGTAGTCGTTATGGATGTTTATCCACTCCGAGGCGTTGCCGTGGCAGCTCTCACAGGAAGGACCAGCCGACGCAGTCGCCGCTGCCGTGGCGTTGGCCTTCGTGTTCGAGAAATGGCAGGCCGTGCAGACCTCGTTGCGGCGCATGTTCGTGTTTCCACCGGCAGCCGCGATGATGTCCTTCACCTCAGGCTTGCGATGGATGTCCTTGAAGGACGTCGCGTGCTTGGAGCCTTCCCACACTGCGTTCTCCGCCTTGTGGCAATCGACGCATTTCTGAGGCCCGACCATGTGCGGTTGCGCGTGTGAGTTGTCCGCCACTACCCCGCAAGCCGCGATGGCCAGAACCACCACCCATGTCCGCACGAATCCGCTCCAAAGCATGGATATCCCCCCGGTCTGCGTCCGCTGGCGGCGTGACGCGAGCACCCCTGTCTCGTGCGTAGCCTAGCCTTCGGTGCGCGCGCGATTCCCGTGCCATCGGGTCCGTTCCGGTTCCAATCCGCCAACGTCGTGGACAACGTCAGGCAACCGCACCACGTCGCGCCCCGGGCGGACAAATGGTGCGAGCCCGCGTGGCCGGGCGGCGATCGGGAGATCCCAACTCGCGCCGCGCTCGGGTCCGCCCACCAGCCCATCGCTCGCAAGCACGCGAACCTGCGCGCTCTCGGCGAAGGTCTGCACGAAATGCCGTCCACGCCCTCCGGCACCGGTGAAGCTCGACCAGAGATTGACCTCGACTTGCGGCGAGGCCGCGGGGCATAGGCGCCGGACCGCCATCACGTCGATCACCGCACCCGCCGCGATCGCGATTATGCCAGGTGCGCCGAACCCGACGAGATGGAGCGCGCGGAGATCGCGTTCCGCAAGCGCCGCGCCGATCGCCGTCTGCGGATCCGCGTCCGGTCTGAGGATGCGTGCGTCGACGCGCGCGCTCAAGCATGCGAGCAGAGCTTCGAGCTCGGGCAGGCCTCGAGTGGCGATCAGGATCTCGCGGCCGTCCCGCATCGGCGGAAAATCCTGTTGCATCCCGGGCGCGTTGGAAACGAACGTCATGGTTTCGATATCGGTCACGCTCTGCCCGGCTGCGGGCAACGATTGGTCCGTCACGGATCGACGCACCGGTCAGCGCGGCGGTGGTGCCGTGCGCAGTTCCACGACCGTTACCGCGCCATGGATGTCGAGGACGAGGAACTCCGCATCGCGTGCCGCATCCGGGGCCAGCTTGTCGACATCGGGCGCGAAGCATCGCCGGAACGACGTCTCGCCGTCTTCGCCGCGCCCCTCGACGCAGATCTCCGGCATGGCCTGAGACATGGCCGTGGGATTGGCCACCCGGTATCCGACCAGAAGCGTTCCGTCGCGCCCCGGTCGCCAGCCGACGATGCCGGCTTCGATGACCGATGGCTTCACGGACGCACCGACGGCCAGAAAGACGGCGCGGCTCGCGGGCATCCAGACGGCGAGATGGTGGCGGGCGAGGAACGCCAGACCAACGAGCAAGCTGGTCGCGCCGATCCCCAGGATCGCAGCCAGCGCGATCTTGCGCCCACGGCCACGCCCGCGCGTCGCGCCGGTCTTCGCTGTCGTCGCGCCGGTGGGTTCGGCAGTCGTTGTAGGTTGCGCCGGCGGCTCGGCCGGCGCCTCATGCGGGAGGACGCGCCAGATCGTGCTGCAACGTCCGCACGACACCAAGCGTCCCGCGGCCGGGATCCCGAGCCCCGACGGAAGCGGCACCGCGGCGGCGCATTCGGGACAGACCAGATTGCGCATGCAGATCGGCTCCGCTACCGCAGCGACCGCAGGCCGTCGACGAAGGCATCGGCCTGCTGCCGAGCGGCGCGGGAATCGCGTTTATGGCTGACGATCGCACCCAGGGTACGATCGCGGAGCAGGTGAAACTCGAATCGTACCTCGTAGACATTGCCATTGATCGTGCGTTCGCCGCTGACGCGCACGAAAAGCCGGTCCTGACCGGGTAGGTAGACGTAGCTCTGGTTGAACACGCCGAGCGCGCGCGTATGGCGGAACAGGCGTTCGATAGTGGGCCGCTCGTCCGGAAACGCGGTGCGCGGTGTCGCGAGGCGCCAACAATTGAAGCGCAGAAGGAGTTTGTCGCTGTCCTGCTGCAACGCGCCGGTTACGACGCCGCCGGCGCCGAACGGATCCGACTCGTCAAGGCGGAAATGGCGAATCGGCCCGGGAAAGTCGACCTGGTTCCCGCAGATCCGCGCGGTCTCGGCGCGCGCCTTCGCACCGCTCCATGGCAGGGCAACCATAGCCAGGGCGAGCGCGAAGACGCGGCCGTTCACGGGCTTACTTCGCCGCCATCGAACGTCGGAGAGCTTCGATCTCGGCCGACGTCAGGTCACGGCGTTCGCCAAGATACTCCCAAGCGTCCGCGGTCGGAAAACGGCGCCGCGCGGCGGCGACCGCTTCGTCGGGATGAGCCGCCGGGAACCAGGTATCGATATGCGTCGATGTTCGACGGCGGAAAATCGCGCGGACGCGATACTCGCTGAATTGAACCGCGGAGGCTCCGTCGTTTGGTCGCGGCGCGGCCGTGGCCTTGGCGTCCAAGCCAAGCGTGGAGCGCAGCCATCCCAGCATGCGTCATTCCTCCAGGAGCATCGCGAGCAGGTCGCGCATCGACACGATGCCGACAGGTGTGCGGTCTTCGTCGAAGACGACCGCATGCCTGAACCCCCGCGACAGCATCTGGCGAGCCAGAAGCCGTGCACTCTCGTCACGGGATACACCCCAGGGATCAGGGGTCATCAGCCCACCCACCTCGGCGTCCATGTCGATACCCCCACCAGAGCCGATGCGGCGGAGCAGATCGCGCTCCGTGAAGATGCCGGCGAGCATTCCGTCGTTGCGCAGGACGAGAACCGCGCCGATATTCGATCGTGCCATGATCTCCGCCACGTCCCCGACCCTGTCTTGTTCGAGGACGCAGACAAGCCCGGATCTGCGCACCAACCCGGGCCAGGAGCAGATCCGCATGTCGATTTTAGGTTCCATCTCACGCATCGCGGTCATTGCCGTCATGTCCTTCCTCGCCTCGGGCGTGGCCGGGGCGGCGGACCCGGCGGTGGTTCCACCCGCCTCGACAGCCATCGAACTCGGCCGTTTCGCCGTGACCTGTCCCGGCGTCCCGCCCGCGGACAACCAGAAGCCGCTCGCCTATAGTTTCCGCGTCACGATGCTGACGGATCCCGCAGACGCCGAGGAGGTAAGGATCAACCTGCCAGCGTATCGCGATGCCGTGATCGTCGTCACCCATGGATATTGCGGCTTCGTCGCGCGCAATGCGCGACGCGCCGATCCGCAGGAACTCTCCAGGCTCATCGGCGCGCGCGCCGTGGCCGATCGTGCCGCACCGCGCGTGGTGTTCACCCTGCCGGACTTCATCGAGAAGCATCTGGATCCTCGCTGAGGTCGTCGCGCGCGTCCTCGATCGCCTGAACGACCGCCGCGATCATGCCGTCATGCGATGTTCGTGCCGCGGCAGCGCGCCGGATCTCGGCGACGAGACGCCAGAATACCTGTCGCGCTGCAGCGTCTGCCTTGCTCGTCGGGCGCGGCGCGAAACTGCCGCCGCTGGATCGACGCTCGGCCTCCTCAGCGGCGGCTACCGCGCGCGCGACCCGCACGCCCGCAGGCCGGTCCGAGCGCAGCGCGGTTTCGAGTTCGGCGATCAGTCGCCGCGTGTCCTCTGCGGGCATCATGCGCGCTGCGTAAGCCAGCCGCGGATGACGGAGGCCGCCTCCTCGGGATGCTTGTCGACGATCTCGGTGATGCGCTTGAGCGCCGAGGACTGGACCTGCCCCTCGATCTTGTCGATGTCGATCATCTCCGCCATGGCCTGCGCGCGCTGCGCCTGGAGCGCCTGCATCTCCTGTTCGATTTCCGCTTTCATCCGCGCCACCTCGTCGACCTGTTCGGTCGGAACGAGCGCGCCGGCACCACCGCCCTCGATCGCGAGCGCGTCCGCTTCGGGGGTCCGTTCCTCGAACATCTTCGCGACGATAGGCCGGACGACGAAGAGGACGACGAGCGCCACGGCGATGCCGAGAACCGCGACCTGCGCGATCAGCTTGATGTCGTCCTTGGTGAAGTCGAACATGCCCGGCGCCTTGATCTCGGGAAGCTCGACGGGGCTGAACGGCAGGTTCACGATCTCGACGCTGTCGCCACGCTCCGAATTGAAGCCGACCGCAGAGCGGACAAGCCGCTCGATCGCCTTGAGCTCGTCGTCGCCGCGCGGCCGCCAGGTCTGGGCTCCGGAGGCATCGGTCTGGCGCACTCCGTCGACGAGGACAGCGACCGATACGCGCCGGATCGAGCCAGGGTCGATGCTCTCCTTTACCTGCGTCCGCGATACTTCAAAATTCGTCGTCTCCTCGGTGCGCCTCTGGGTCTCGCTGCCGCGCGTTCCCTGCTGGCCGGGAGGTTGCTGCTCGGGAGGGACGTTGCGCTGAACCGAGAGATCCTGATCGGAACGCTGTTCCGATTTGTTGGAGGCCTCCTCGACGGTCTGGACCGAGCGCTCCACCCGCCCCTTGGGGTCAAATGCCTCGGTGGTCCGGACCACCGCCGCATAGGTGACGTCGACATTGACGTCTGCGCGAACGCGACCGAACCCGACATGCTGCTCGACCAGCCGCTCTACGGCCGCGCGTAGCCGCCGCTCATGCTCCAACTTGTGCTCGAGCACGGCGGTCGCCTGCCCGGCCGCCGTCTCGCCGTCGCCGCGCGCGAGAAGATTGCCCTGGGTATCGACGATCGACACCCGCGCCGGTGACAGGTTCTTGACCGCTGACGCAACGAGATGCCGAATCGATTCTACCCTTTGGCGGGCAGATTCCATGTTTGGCCGGAACTGCACCACCACCGAGGCCCGTGTATCCGGCGTCTGCTGCGAGAAGAGCTCGCGCGTCGGAATGACGAGGTGCACGCGGGCGCTCTCGACTCCAGAGATCGATGCGATGGTGCGTGCGAGTTCGCCTTCGAGGGCACGGATCTGGTTTATCTGGAACAGGTTGGTCGTCGTGGCCAGCGGATCGACCTTGTCGAAGACCTCGTAGCCCAGCGACCCCTTGCTCGGAAGACGCCGTTCGGCGGCGAGGATCCGCAGCTGCGCGACACGCGACCGCTCCACCAGCACCGTCTGTCCACCATCGGCCACCTGATAGCGCTCGCGACCCTGCTCGAGCTGGCGCACGATGGCTGCGCTGTCTTCTGGTGCAAGCTTCGAGAATAGCGGCACGAAATCAGGGGCCATCAGGTGCATCGTCGACGCCGCGACAGCGACGACGATTGCCGCAAGTGAAGCAACCAGGCCGACGAGGCGCAACGGCCCCAGCCTGCGCAGGGCGTCGAGCAGGCGGCCTGCCGGTCCGCCCTCGTCGCGCCCGACCGCCTCGTCCGAGGCGGCGACAACCGCCGTGTCAGCCACTTTTCAACTCCCCAAATGCGGAACGCCGCATCGCCGACGTCTCCCATGAGCGCCGCGACTCATGCGCGGCGTGGATCGTGGCGGGAGAATGTTTTGGTCCGAAACCGTGCGAACCACAGGCCCTATTCGATCAACTCGTTGGCTTCGCCTTCCTCGGGCACCTCGATCACGCCGCGTGCGATGAGGTCCTTGGTCGTCGAAATGATCCGTTGCTGTGCTTCATCGACATCCTTGACGCGGACCGGCCCCATCGATGCCATCTCGTCCTGGAGAAGCTTCGACGCGCGTTCCGACATGTTGCCGAAGAACAGCTTGCGCAGATCCTCCGAGGCGCCCTTGAGCGCGATCGCCAGGGCATCCTTGTCCACCTCGCGCAGGATGGCCTGGATGTCGGTGCCATTGAGCTTCGACAGATCGTCGAAGGTGAACATGAAGCTGCGGATCTTTTCCGCGTCGCCCGGCGCCTGATCGTCGAGGAACCCCATGAGGCGGTTGAGATTGGCGCGATCCAGTGCATTGAAGATCTCGGCGAGGTTCTCGGAGGGATTGCGTTTCTGCGAGCGTCCGAGATTGGCCATGAACTCGGTCCTCAGGGTTCGCTCGACGTCCTCAAGCACCTCCTTCTGGACATGTTCCATCTTGAGCATGCGGAGGACCACGTCGCGCGACATCTGGTCGGGCAGGAGGGCGATCACGCGGGCGGCCTGCTCCGCCTTGATCCGCGACATCACCACGGCGACTGTCTGCGGATATTCGTTGCGGAGATAGTTGGCCAGGACCGTGTCGTTGACGTTGCCGAGCTTGTCCCACATCGTACGCCCGGCAGGGCCGGTGATGTCGTCCATGATCGCCTGGACGCGGTCGGGATCCATGATGCTCGCCAGGAGACGCTGCGTCGCCTCGACGTTTCCGATGACCGAGCCGCCGGACGACATCTGGTTCGCGAACTCGACGAACAGCCGCTCGACCACCTTCGCGTTGACGCTGCCGAGCGACGACATCGCCTGCGACAATTCCCGGATCTCGTCGTCGTCGAGGAACGTGAAGACCTTGGCGGCGTAGTCCTGGCCGAGCGCGAGCAGCATGATCGCCGCCTTGGAGGGGCCGCTCAGCGAACGGAAATCATCCTTCACCGCCATTTTAATGCCCTCCGTCGTTCGTCGGCACTGCGCTGGAGGAATGTCTCCAGCGACTCGCATTCCGCGGCGATGGCCCGCAACTCGCTCTGGGCGGCATCGCGTTCGGCTACCGCGCGGGTGGATTCCTCCGCAAGTCGCACAGCCTCGTCGGCGATCTCCCCGAGTCGCGCGAACAGAAGCGCTGGCGCCACGCACCGGCCCTGGCTTGGGAGCGCATCCGTCTCTTCCGCAAGGCGCTTGCGTGCCTCGCGCGCTTCGGCATCGCGCGCCTCGGCCGCACCGATCCGCCCGCGTGCCCGCCGGAGATCGAGGCGGCGCAGCTTCAGAACGCGTTGAAGCGTTCGATCACGGGCATCGTTCATTCATGGGCCCTGTCTCAGTCCTGACCGGCCCCGATTTCATCCAGGATCGCAATCAACGTCCGGACATCCCCCTCCAAATCGGACCGATCGGCCTCGTCCTGGTCCAGGAAGGCCTCGAGTCGCCTGTGGAATTCGATCGCGCGGTCGGTTTCTGGATCGGTGCCGGGCTTGTAGAGACCAAGACGCAACAGGTCGGCGACCTCCCGATACGCGGTTTCGAGCGCTACCGCGCGCCGCAGGGCGTCGCGATGCGCACGCGTCTGCAGACGCGGCGCGGCTCTGGAAACGGAGCGGATGACGTCGATGGCCGGATAGCGCCCCGCGTCGGCGATCCGCCGGTCGAGCAGCACATGCCCGTCGAGGAATCCGCGCACGGCATCGCTGACCGGCTCGTTCATGTCGTCGCCTTCGACCAGCACCGTTATGAAGGCGGTGATCCCGCTGGTGCCCTCGAGTGGGCCCAAGCGCTCCAGCAGGCGCGGCATCTGCGCGAAGACGCTCGGCGGATAGCCCCCCAATCCCACCGGCTCTCCGGCGGCGATCCCGATCTCGCGCAACGCTGCCGCGAAGCGCGTCACGCTGTCCATGAGGAACAGGACCCGACGTCCAGAATCGCGCAGGTATTCCGCGGCCGTGACCGCGAGGAACGACGCGCGCCGCCGCAGAACCGCCGGCTCGTCGGAGGTCGACACAAAGACCGCGGCACGGGCACGCTGTTCCGGCGACAGGTAGCGCAGCACGAAATCTGCCAGTTCCTTGCCGCGTTCGCCGATCAGCGCGATCACGACGGCGTCAAAGCGCGCGTGTGCGGCAAGCATTCCGAGCAGCGTCGTCTTGCCGACCCCCGAACCGGCGAAGATTCCGAGCCGTTGGCCAAGGCCGCAGGTCAGAAAGGCGTTCATCGCGATGACACCCGCATCGACCGGGTCGGTTGTGAGGCCACGCGCGGCTGGCGGCGGCGGCTGCCGACGCAGCGGATACTCGGTCGCTCCGGTCGACGGTGTGGGTCCCATCAGGCAGCGGCCAAGTCCGTCGAAAACGCAGCCCAGCCAGGTGTCATGTGGCCGTGCAACGGCGCTGGCCGGTGAGAGTACTGCCTCGCATCCGGGTCCGAGCGCCGCGATCTCGCCGAAGGGCAGCGCGACGGCATCGTCGCCGTCGAACGCCACGATCTCCGCCGGGATCTCGCGTCCGTCGCGCGCGCGCATGTGAAGGACGTCGCCAATCGCCGCGTGCGCGGAAAGACCACGCACGGCAATCCGCTGATCGCTTATCGCGCAGACCCGCCCGACGATCTCGCCCATACGCACAGTGGCGAGCGCGTCCAGCAGCCGCCGGTGCGCCGGCATCTGCGGGGGGGTGAAAATCTTGGCGTCCGGAATTGGCACGGTTGTTGCCTTAGTTGAGGGCGTCGTCATCCGCTGCACAGGAACCGCACCCCGTCATGGAGTCCACCGCTTTCCTCGCCTTATCGAAGCAAGTTGCGCTCGAGATGCGGCTCGCGAGCCTGTCGAACAACCTCGCGAATGTCAGCACGCCGGGATATCGCCGCACAGAGATGTCCTTCGACGGTTTCGTGAGCCGGCAGCGTGCGTCTGCGCCGATCATCTACCCGGTCGAGCGCCCGATGCGCGTCGATCTCAGCGCCGGGCCAGTGGTCGGGACGGGAAACCAGCTCGATCTCTCGATCAGCGGCAATGACCGGGCGTTCTTCGTCGTCGCCCGCGGCAACGAAACCCTTTTGACCCGCGCTGGCTCACTGCAGCTGGACCAGACCGGCCAAATCGTCACGGCGTCTGGGAACCCTGTCCTCGGAACCAACGGGGAGCCAATCGTACTGCCTGAGCGTATTGGGACGATCACCGTCACCGCGGGCGGCGCGATCTACGGGGGAGAGGACCTCGTCGGCGAACTCGACGTGGTGGAGGTGCCTCCTGGCGCGACACTCGATGCCCGCGGCGACAGCCTGATGAAGGCGTCTGCAACGCGACCGGCCGAGGGGTTCGAGATCAAGCAAGGTGTCGTCGAGCAGTCGAACGTCCAGGCGATCATGGAGATGACGCGCCTGATCCAGTTGACCCGCGATTTCGAGGCGCTCCAGCAGATCCAGTCCTCGGAGCACGCGCGGCTGATCGACGTCATCGAACGCGTCCCGACCCTCTGAGGCCGCAAACATGTCCCGTTCCCTGTCCATCGCCGCGACCGGCATGACCGCACAGCAGGTCAATGTCGAGGTGATCGCAAACAACATCGCCAACCTCAACACCACGGGGTTCAAGCGCCAGCGCGCCGAATTCCAGGACCTCCTCTATCAGGTTCGTGGCATGGCGGCCGGAAGCCAGAGTTCGCAGGAGGGCACGATCGTTCCGACGGGCATCCTGCTCGGTTCCGGCGTGCGTCCCGCCGGCGTCTACCGAATCCATTCCCAGGGCTCGTTGATCGGGACGGAGAATGCGCTCGACTTGGCGGTGCAGGGACGCGGGTATCTCGTTGTCGCGCTGCCGAACGGCGAGACCGGCTATACGCGATCGGGCTCGCTGCAGCTCTCTCCAGCCGGCGAGATCGTGACCGCGACCGGATATCGCGTGCTTCCTGGCTTCAACGTCCCCGGAAATGCCCGCCAGATCAACGTCAACGCCCAGGGCCTCGTCCAGGTCACGGTCGATGGGCAGGTGGCGCCCGTCGATCTCGGCCGGCTCCAGCTTGCGACCTTTCCCAACGATGCCGGCCTTCAGTCGCTTGGCGGAAACATCTACCGCGAGACGGCGGCATCGGGCGCTGCGGTTGCCGGTCTCGCCGGCGAACCGGGCTTCGGCACCATCCAGCAGGGATTTCTCGAGGCATCCAACGTCGACATCGTCAGCGAACTTACAACGCTGATCACTGCTCAGCGCGCCTACGAGATGAACTCGAAGGTCATCCAGGCCTCCGACGAGATGCTCAAGACGATGAACCAGATCCGATGATCGCGCGCGTTCTCCTGTCGGCCCTCGCGGCGACGTTGTTCCTGGCCGCGCCCGCTTCGGCGAGCGGTCTGCCACCCCAGCGATGCGAATCCGCGCCTGGCCTCGAGGAGGAACTGGTGCGGCGGATCGCCGAGAGGATCGGCGCATGTCCCCTCGTGACCCTCGGCTCGGCGGATTCGCGAGCCCTCGCCGAGGCGCGCCCGGGCCTCGCCATCGTCAATCTCAAGCTCGACATGCGCGTGGGAACGTTCTCTGCCGCGCTCGCCGACATGAGAGATCCCGGAAACGTCCGGATGCTACGACAGCTCCGGGGTTCTCTTTCGATGTCGCGCGAGGTTCCGGTGGTGACGCGCCGGATACTTCCGGGCGAGGTCATCGACGCAGCGGATGTGCGGATCGTCGCCGTCGATGCGCGTCATGTCCCGCCCAATGCGGTTCTCGACGTGCATCAACTGGTCGGTCTCGAGCCGCGTTGGCCAATTGCGCCGCTGGTGCCCGTCGCGCGCGCGCAGGTGAAGAACGCGCTGGCCGTCGAACGCGGCGCGGGTGTTCGTGCGGTATTCCGCCGTTCCGGACTCGAACTGACCACGCATCTCGTCGCCGTGGACGGCGGCGCGATCGGTCAGACCATCACGCTGCGCAATCCGTCTTCAAACAAGCTGGTTCGCGGCCGGGTCGCCGACACTGGCGTCGTGGAGCTCGAATGATGTCCAGGATCGCGTCGCCGCTTCTCTTGACACTCTGTGCTGTACAACTGGCGGGTTGCGCCGGATTGGACCGTTTGGCCGAAGTCGGCAGCCCACCCCGCATGTCGCAGATCGCAGATGTCCGCCGCCCGTCCGAGATCGCCGCCATCCGCTATCCTGTTCCCGACGCGCCAGTCCATGCCGCGACGGCAAATTCGATTTGGCGTCAGGGCTCGAAGAGCTTCTTCAAAGACCAGCGTGCCTCGCGTGTCGGAGACATCGTCACGGTGGCCATCAACCTTTCCGACAGCGCCGACTTCAACGCCGAGAGCAAGCGGACAAGAAATGACTCAAGCAACCTCGATGTCGGGGCCCTGTTCGGCTTCCGTAACCAGTTGTTCAAGCGCTTGCCTTCGGAGGGACCGACCGGATTGCTCAATTCGTCTGAGGTCTTCGGCTTGTCTGGAAGCGGCAGCTTCGCCGGCGCCGGCGGCGCAAAGCGCAGCGAGAACGTCAAGATCAACCTTGCCGCGGTGATAGTCGAGGCGTTGCCCAACGGCAATCTCGTGATCGCCGGAAAGCAGGAACTGCGGGTGAACCAGGAGTTGCGCGACATCCAGTTGACGGGAATCATCCGCTCGCAGGACATCGAGCCCAACAATACCGTGAGTTCGGACAAGATCGCCGAAGGTCGCATTTCCTATGGCGGGCGCGGGCTGATCACCGACTATCAGGCGCCGAGCTATGGCCAGCAGATGATCGAGATCCTGCGGCCGTTCTGATCGACACGGCGCATGCCACCTCAAGCGGAGAGAGACAGCTTGCCCCCGCGCGGTTGCCGGACCCGACCGCCGGCATCATAGCCTTGCGGCGGTGGAGTAGGCGGTGGCGCGGCAGTCGCGTTCTCGGCGGCGTCCGCGCGCCGGCGTTCCTGTCGTTGCGCAAGGCGCTGTGCCTCGGCCGCGCGTCGGGCTTCGGCTTCTTCCGGCCCTGGACGGGTCGGACCAAGCATGCGATCGCGCAGCGGATGGGAGGCGACGGCCTGGCTCATGGACGATGGCGCTTCCTGCGCTCCTGGAGAACGTCGAAGATCCGCATGAAATAGCGGAATTCGGTCGACGACGCATCGGGGTCGTCGCGCGCCGCGGCCGAATCGGGGTGAAAGCGTCGCGCGAAGGCGCGACGAGCCGCTTCGAGGACGAAATCCGGTGCGTCGGGCGACAGGCCCACGCGCGCGTAGAGGGCGGCGGTCGAGTCCTGCCCACCCTCGTCGGCAGCCGTCTTCGCCGGGGCTGGGCCCGGCGCGGGTCCCGACGCGATCTGCGACTTGAGCTGCAGGTAGGATCGTTCGAAATGGCGCGACCTTTGGCCGACAACCTGGAGCGTCTCCTCCAGTCGTGACATCTGCTGACGCAGAGCGTCCACGGTCTCCTCTAGGCTTCGTGCACGTTGCTCGCTTGCCGCGCGGCGCGGATCGACCGGATCGGGCATCGCAGGCGGCTCGTTGGTCTGCCTGCGTAGCGCTTCCTCGAGCGTGACCACGTGGTCCGCATCGCGTCTGCGCCAACGATAGGGCGTGCGGCGCTCCGCGATCCGGGGCTCCGGTCCGGGTGGGTGTCCGCGCCCACCGAGCCTCTCGCGCAGGCGCGCCAGCAAATCGAATCCAATCACAGCGCGGCACCGTATCGGCCCGATCCGCCACCCTGAAGCCGAAGACAGGTCCGAATCGGACGCGGTGCGACTCGGCTGACGCGCTGGTCCCCGTATCGTCAGCAGTGAAGCGAGGGTGAGTTCATGTCGAACACGGCGAAGCTTCTGGAAGGGGCGATGCGCTGGTGGTCCGCGAGGAGCGGGATCATCGCGTCGAATGTCGCGCGCGCCGACATCCCTGGCGAAAGGTCGCGCGATTTCGCGCAGACGCTGGCCGAGCATGTACGAAACCCCGCGCCCGCGAGGCTTGGCCTTGCCGCTACCGATGCGGGTCACCGTATCGGGCGACTTGCGGAGGCCGACCGGCTGGCGAAGGTGGCCGAGGAGCGCAACGGCTCCGTGATCAGCGGCAACGAGATTTCGGTGGAGGACGAGATGATGAAGCTTGCGGAAGTCTCTTCGCAGCATCAACTCGCCGCCGCGACGTACCGCAAGAACGTCTCGCTGCTGCGGCTCGCGTTGCGCGGAGGACGTTGATGCGGATCCGGGACATCTTCAATCTCTCGGGTTCCGCGATGCGCGCCCAGTCGACGCGCATGCGCGTGATCGCGGAAAACGTTGCAAACGCCGAGACCATCGACGACGGCAAAGGCGTCCCTTATCAGCGCAAGCTGACGATCCTCCAGGCGAAGATGGCGGGTCGCAGCGAATCGCCCGTCGTCGGGGTCAACCAGATCACGACTGACCGGACGGCCGGTCAAAAGCGCCATGAACCCGGCCATCCGCGCGCCGACGAGTTCGGCTATGTAACCTATTCCAACGTCAATCCGATCATCGAGATGAACGATCTGCGCGACGCGGACCGCAGCTACCGCGCGAACATGCAGGTCGTGGATACCGCCAAGCGACTCTTCCGCAACGCGATCGAACTGATGAAAGGCTGAGGACGATGAAGATCGACTCCCTCCATGCCGGGACGGCCCAGGGCCTCCAGGCGAAGCCCGCCGCGGGCAAGGCCTTCGACGATGTCCTCAAGGCAACCTACCGCGAGGCCGCACGCGCCGTCTCGGGCGTCGAGGAGGCCAATCGGCAGGTTGCACTCGGGGTCGCGGACGTCGACGCCGTTGCCACGACAGTGGCCGATGCGGAAATCATGCTGGAAACGCTCGTGACCATCCGGGACAAGCTGGTTACCGCCTACAACGACCTCGTGCGCACGCCGGTTTGAGCCGTCGCGCCATGGATGCGATCGCGTTCCTGACCTTGTGCGGAGAAGCCATGCGCGTTACGGCGCTCGTTGCTGGTCCGCCGATCGCGGCGGCGTTCTTCGTCGGCGGCGCGATCGCGATGCTTCAGGCGGTGACGCAGATACAGGAAATGACGATCACCTTCGTCCCAAAGGTCGTGGCGATCGCCGCGATCATGTTCCTGGCGGGAACCGCGTCGCTTGACGCGCTGCAAGGTTTCGGGGCCAGGACCACCGATCTCATCAAGGAGTACAGGCATGTCGCCGGCAGACCTGGTTGAGGGCGCCCCTGACTCTCAGCCATCGCGGGCCGAACTGTCGTCCGAGGAGATCTCGGCCCTGCTCGCCGGCCGCCCAGCCGAACCGCTGGGTGGGATCAAGGCGTACATCGACCGTGTCGCCCAGGACGCGCAGGCCAGCAACCGGATGCCGATGCTGGAAATCATCCTCGACCGCTTCGTGCGTTCCGTGAACACGACGATGCGGAACTTCACGT
>CAYSUY010000002.1:0-73119 GCA_964434345.1 uncultured Acetobacteraceae bacterium | reverse complement strand
CGGGCTCGGGCAAGAGCACGCTGCTGCGCTGCCTCAACTTCATGGAGATCCCGGACGCCGGGACCATCGAGCTCGACGGCGTCGCGCTCGGCCGCGCGGGCGCCGGCGGCGCGCGCGCCTATCGCGAAGCCGACCTCGTGGCCGTGCGCCAGCGGGTCGGCATGGTGTTCCAGCAATTCAATCTCTTCCCCCACATGACGGCGCTCGGCAACGTCATGGAGGGGCCGCGGACCGTGCGCCGGATGTCAGAGGCGCAGGCGCGTGCCCGGGCGCGCGAGGAGCTTGCGCGGGTCGGGCTCGCCGACAAGGAGGCGCAGTATCCCGCGCATCTCTCCGGCGGACAGAAGCAGCGGGTCGCCATCGCGCGCGCCCTCGCCATGGATCCGGAGATCCTGCTGTTCGATGAACCCACCTCCGCGCTCGATCCGGAGCTGGTGGGAGAGGTGCTGGGCACGATCCGCGAGCTCGCGCGCGAGGGGCGCACGATGCTGCTGGTGACGCATGAGCTTGGCTTCGCCTACCACGTCGCGACACGCGTTCTGTTCCTCGCCGACGGGCTGATCCTGGAATCAGGCACGCCCGACGAGGTGCTCAAGGCGCCGCGCGAGGACCGCACCCGCGCCTTCATCGCGCGCCACAACGAATTCCGTCTCTAGGGAGCGACAGGTCGAGCCATGGACCAGCCACAGGCCAAGAGCGCACAGGGCTATCTGCCCGATCCGCGCAACGACGGCGTCCTCGTCTACGTCAACGGCACCTTCGTGCCGCGCAACGAGGCACGGGTCTCCGTGTTCGACAGCGGCTTCGTGCTCGGCGACGGCGTCTGGGAGGGGCTGCGGCTGGTGCGCGGCCGGATCATCAGTCTGGAGGCGCATCTCGACCGTCTGTTCGAAGGCGCGAAATCGATCGCGATCGACATCGGCATGTCGCGCGACGGTCTGAAGGCGGCGATCGCGGAGACGCTGGCGCGCAACGGAATGACCGACGGCGCGCATCTGCGCCTGATGGTGACGCGCGGGCTCAAGCGCACGCCCAACCAGGATCCGCGCTTCGTGGTCGGGCCGGCGACGATCGTCATCGTCGCCGAATACAAGACCCCGGTCCCCGAGGCGAAGGCCCGCGGCTACACGCTGTTCACGTCGACCTTCAGGACGACCGGGCCCGACGCCTTCGACCTTCGGCTCAACTCGCATAGCCGCCTCAACCTGATCCAGGCCCTGATCCAGGCGATCAACGCGGGCGCGGACGAGGCGTTGATGCTCGATCCTCGCGGTTTCGTGGCGAGCTGCAACTCGACCAATTTCTTCATCGTCCGTGGTCGCGAGATCTGGACCTCGACCGGCGCCTTCAGCTTCAAGGGCATCACGCAGGGCAGCGTCGTCGCCGCGTGGCGCGCGGCCGGACATGTGGCGCGCGAATGCGACTTCACGCTCGCCCAGGTCTATTCGGCGGACGAGGCCTTCGTCACCGGGACGCTGGGTGGCGTGACGCCGGTGACACGGGTCGATGGGCGGGTCATCGGAGACGGTCGTCCCGGACCTGTCACCCGCGAAGCCAGCGATCTTTATCTCGCCTCGGTCTGAGCCGCCCCCCATCGAGGCAAGGGAGACAAGCGATGTCCGAACTTCCCAGCAAGGTCCGCGCGGTGGTGATCGGCGGCGGTGCCGTCGGCTGCTCTGTCGCCTATCATCTCGCCAAGCTCGGCTGGACCGACATCATCCTGCTGGAGCGCAGGCGTCTGACCTCCGGCACGACCTGGCATGCGGCAGGGCTCATCGGTCAGCTGCGCGCGACGCTGAACCTGACGAAGCTCGCGAAATACTCCGCGGAGCTCTACGACGGTCTCGAGGCGGAGACCGGCATCGCGATCGGCTATCGGCGCAACGGGTCGCTTGGCCTCGCGCTCTCCGAACACCGGCTCGAGGAATTCGCGCGCGGTGCGTCGATGGCCAGGACCTTCGGTCTCGAGGCGCAGATGCTGACGCCGGCGGAGTGCGCCGCGCGTCATCCGCTGGCCGAGATGCATGGAGTCCATGGCGGCGTGTTCCTGCCCACGGACGGACATGCGGATCCGGCGAATATCGCGCTCGCGCTGGCCAAGGGCGCGCAACAGCGCGGGGTTCGCATCTTCGAGGGCGTCGGGGTCACCGGGATCACGCGCGACAAGGGACGGGTGACGGGCGTCGTGACCGATCGCGGAACGGTCGCGGCGGAGTACGTCGTCAACTGCGCGGGAATGTGGGGACGCGAGGTCGGGCGGATGGCGGGCGTCAACGTGCCCCTCCACGCCTGCGAGCATTTCTACGTCGTGACCGAGCCGCACCCCGAGATTCCGCGCAATCTTCCCGTTCTTCGGGTTCCGGACGAGTGCGCCTATTACAAGGAAGACGCCGGCAAGCTGCTCGTCGGTTTCTTCGAGCCGAAGGCCAAGCCCTGGGGCATGGACGGAATACCGGCCGACAGCGAGTACATACAGCTCCCCGACGACTGGGATCATGTCGCGCCGGAGCTCGAAAAGGCCATGGCCCGGGTCAAGCTGCTCGGCAAGGCCGGCATCCGCCTCTTCTTCAACGGTCCCGAGAGCTTCACGCCGGACGACCGGTATCTGCTCGGGGAGGCGCCCGAGTTGCGCAATTTCTACGTCGCGGCGGGGTTCAACTCGATCGGGATCCAGTCGGCGGGCGGGGCCGGCAAGGCGCTGTCGGAGTGGATGGACGCGGGCGAGCCGCCTTTCGATCTCGGCGATGTCGACATCCGGCGGATGTTCCCCTTCCAGGGCAATCGGACCTATCTGCGCGCGCGCGTGCAGGAGACGCTGGGGCTGCTCTACGCCGATCACTTTCCGCACCGCCACTACGATAGCGCGCGCGGCGTCCGGCATACGCCGCTCCACGAGCGGCTGGCGGAGCGGGGCGCCTGCTTCGGCGAGAGCGCTGGTTGGGAGCGCGCCTTCTGGTTCCTGCCCCGCGAGGCGGCCGCTCGGGGGGAGACGCCTGTCTATCGCTATGGATGGAAGCGGCAGAACTGGTTCGACTACGCGGCCGCGGAACACCGGGCCGTGCGCGAGGGCGTCGGCCTGTTCGATCTCTCGCCCTTCGGCAAGATCCGCGTCGAGGGTCCCGATGCCGAGGCCGTTCTGCAGCGTGTCTGCGCAAACGACGTCGCCGTGGAACCCGGACGTATCGTGTACACGCAATGGCTCAACCGCCGCGGCGGCATCGAGGCGGATCTGACGGTCACCCGGCTTTCGGAGACCGCGTTCCTGGTGGTCACGGGGTCGGCCACCCTGCCGCGCGATCTCGACTGGCTTCGCCGCGCGATTCCGGAGGAGGCGCGCTGCGTCGCGACCGACGTGACATCCGCCGAGGCCTGCATCGCGGTGATGGGGCCGCGGTCACGCGAGCTTCTGGCACCGTTGGTCGACGCGGACCTCTCCAACGCGGGCTTCCCCTTTGCGACGGCGCGGACGATCGAACTGGGCATGGCACTCGCGCGAGCCCATCGCATCACCTATGTCGGGGAACTCGGGTGGGAGCTCTACGTGCCCACCGACATGGCGCGTCATGTCTTCGATACGATCGTTGCACGGGGCGAGGGCATGCAACTCGCCCTGTGCGGCATGCATGCCTTCGACAGCTGCCGCATGGAGAAGGCGTACCGGCATCATGGTCACGACATAAGCTGCGAGGACCATGTCCTCGAGGCCGGGCTCGGCTTCGCGGTCAAGCCCGACAAGCGGCCGGGTCGCTTCGGGTCCTTCGTCGGTCGCGAGGCGGTTCTCGAGCGCCAGTCGTCCGGGCTGCGGCGTCGGCTCCTGCAGTTCCAGCTCCACGATCCGGCGCCGCTGCTGTTCCACAACGAGCCGATCCTGCGAAGCGGGCAGATCGTCGGGCGGATCACCTCCGGCGCCTATGGTCATCATCTGGGCGCGGCGATCGGCCTCGGCTACGTACCGGTGGAGCCCGGCGAAAGCGCGGAGGCGATGCTGGGGTCGGAATGGGAGATCGAGATCGCCGGCACGCGCGTCGCGGCGCGGGCGAGCCTCAAGCCGCTCCACGATCCGCAATCCCTGCGCCCGAAATCCTGACTGGCGGGCACGATCAAGCGAGGCGGGAGCGCGCGGGAAGACGCACGCCGGGTGCCGGCGCGTCGTCTTTCTGCCAGTATCGCCACATGATCCGACACAGATCGATCCCGTGCCGTGGCATCGCGCGGGTGACCGCAGGGCGGGAGGCATGAGCGGTCCCACCGACGCGACCGATGGCGAGCAGCGCTTTCCCGAGTGGCGCCGCACGCTCGCGGCGATGGTGATCGTCCAGGCGATCATGAGCCTGTCGTTCTCGTTCCTGTCGCCGGTGCTGCCGCTGTTCCTGCCCGAACTCGGTGTGGTGGCCGAGGCGCAGATCTATCTCTGGTCAGGCGCGCTGGCGGCGATCACGTCGTTCATGGCGGCGATCTTCTCGCCGCTCTGGGGCCGGATCGCGGATCGCCGCGGGCGCAAGCAGATGGTGATCCGCTCCACGCTCGCGATCGGGATCTGCACGTTGCTCATGGGCTTCACGCAGGACATCTGGCAGATGCTCGGCGCGCGCACGCTGATGGGGATCTTCGCGGGGTTCTCTTCCGGGTCGGTGATTCTCATCTCGACGCAGATGCCGGTATCGAAGCTGAACCTCGCGCTTGGCCTGATGAGCAGCGCCCAGCTGGCAGGGTCTTTGATCGGTCCCGTGCTTGGCGGTGGCCTCGCCGATCTCAGCGGCAGCTATCGCCTGCCGTTCTTCGCCGCGGGCATGCTCGCACTGGGGGCGACGCTCGTGTGTTTCGTGACCGTGCGGGAGGTCTTCACGGCGCCGGAGCCGGGCGCGGCGCGCCCCGGCTTCGGCGAGTCCGCGCTCAGGATCTTGCAGCGGCCGGAACTCGTCGCGCTGGTGTCGGTGCTGATGCTGACGCAGTTCGCGACGCTGGCGGTGCAGCCGGTGATCGCGCTTTACGTCCAGGACATCGCCGGCGATCAGCCGAGGCTCGCGACGCTGTGCGGCGTGGCGCTGTCGGCGACGGGGCTGGCGGGTATCGCGGCGGTGCCGTTGCTCGGTCGCGCCTGCGACCGGTTCGGGGAAAAGCGCGTTCTGATGCTCGCGCTCGCCGGCGCCGCCCTCGCGACCGCGCCGCAGGCGCTGGTCGGATCCTATCAGGGGTTCGTGGCCGAGCGGTTCTGCCTGGGCCTCTTCGTCGGCAGCATCGTGCCGATCACCAACGCGCTGATCGCGAAGACGACGCCGGTCGCCGAGCGCGGCATGGTGTTCGGCATCTCGTCATCGGCCTATTTCCTGGGCAATTCCCTTGGCCCGGCGACTGGTGGCGTGGTGGCGGCCTATGCGGGACTACCCTGGGTGTTCGTCGTGACGACGGTGCTGCTCGCCGCAGGGCTGGTCGCGGTCGCATTCGTGGTCGCCGAACGTCCCGCCTCGCGCGGCTGAACCCCGGGACTGGCGCTCCGGGCACGCCACGCTACGTCCTCGACCATGGTCCATCCGTCGCGCCGTCGGGTCGTTGCGGGCTTGCTCGCCCTCCCCATCGCCATGTCGCGCGTCAAGCCGGCCGCGGGAGAGCCGGCAGGCTGGGAGGCTCTGCGCGCCGGCGCCATCGCGCTCATCCGTCATGCGAATGCGCCAGGCGTGGGCGATCCCTCCACGATGCGCCTGGGAGACTGCGCGACGCAGCGCAATCTGGACGAGACTGGGCGCGTCCATGCGCGACGCATCGGTGCTGCCTTCCGCGCCGCAGGCGTGACCGTCGGTTCGGTTCTGTCCTCACGCTGGTGCCGCACGCTGGAGACCGCGGAACTCGCCTTTCCCGGCCGCGTGCACGCCCACGCCGCGTTCGACTCCTTTTTTTCGACCCCCGCTCGGGGTGACGCGCGCACGGCGGAAGCACGGCACGTGCTCGAGGACTGGCGTGGCCCTGGCGCGCTGGTCGTCGTGACGCATCAGGTCAACGTGACGGCGCTGACCGGCGTCGTGCCGCGATCGGGCGAGATCGTCGTCGCGGACATGTCGGCGCGTGGACTGTCCGTTGTCGTGCGGATGGAGGTCTGAGTCGACCTGTGCGCCGCCGCGAGGCGTCAATCGGTGCGGAACAGGCCGAGCAGAACGCTCGGGTTCTGGTTGATGATGCCGAGGGTCTGGACGGCCAGTTGCTGCTGCGCCTGGAGGGCGTTGAAATAGGACGTCTCGCGCTCGATGTCGGCATCCACGAGGGCGCCAAGGCCGATGCGGACCGTCTCCTCGGTGCGCGCGATGAATTCCCGCTGCCGCGCCACGCGATTCAGATCGGAACCGATGTTGGACAATGCCGTGTTGAGAAGCCCCTCGAACACCGCAAGGTCGTCGATCGCCGCCTTCGCCTGTCCGTTGTTGTTGATGGTTCCGACGACGAGGTTCGAGACATCCTGGTTCCGGATGTTGATGGTCGAACCGTCGATGTTCGCGACGATCTTGATATCCGAACCGCCGGTCCCGAGGAGGTTGTTGCCGTTGTAACTCGCCTGCAGGAGGTACGTGTTGACCTCTGCCACCATGACCGCGAGATCGGCGTTGTAGGCACTGCGCGCGGAGGGGGGCAGGGAATCGTTGGACAGTTCGAGCAACTTCGCCTTGATGTCACCGATGCGCTCACTGACCGACTCGCCGGCGGTCACGGCGACGTTCGCTGCGGCGACCGAGCCCTGAAGCGCACCGCTTACGGCCGTGTAGGCCTTGATGTCCCCTCGCAGACCCGCCGCGACTGCGTAGGTCGACGCGTCGTCGGTGACCGTTGCCACGCGCAGGCCGCTCGAAATCCGGTTCTGGGTGATCGTGAGTTCCGAGGTGATGGCGCGCAGGTAGCGTTGCGCGAGCAGCGCGCCGACATTCGTGGCGATCGACGTCATGCCGAGATCCTCGCGGGCAACGACATCGCACCGATGTCCAGGCCACGGCTTGTCATGTCGCGTCACTCCTCTTCGTGGATGACCGATCTGGGTTCTGATCCGCCATCCCTCCGTTCTGTGCGATGGCTAAGATCGCGCTAACACTAACGGATCGTTTCGCGAGGAGGATTCGAAAAACATAGTAAAGACGCGGTTTTTCGTGCGTCCGGCCAAGCAGGCCAGGGGGGCGCGCAACCACAGCGCGCAGTTAACCATGATCGGTTTTTTCTGGGGTTGTGCGTCCGGGCACGGCTTCTCGATCCGCGCCCTTGCGGGCGACCGCGTCAGGACGCGGCGGGCCGGCCCGGAATGTCCTGCGCGCCCCAGCGACGGTCCCAATCGTCCTGGACCGCCTGGAGCACGCGCATCGCAGGCAGCACGGAGGGACCGGAGACCAGGGGCTGGCGGCGCGCACGGACGGCATCGACGAAGTCGGCGACGACGCGCGCGCAATTCGTCTTTTCGTCCTCGATGCTCACCACACCTTCCGCGGTGCGCATCGTTCCGGCGAGGATGTCGAAGAGATAGGTCTCGCGATCGGTGACGATCAGCTTGTCGTAGAGACGATAGGTCGCGTGATAGGAGCCATGGACCATCAGGGTCCGATCGTCTTCGGTCTCGACGAGAACGGTCGATTCCATCGGGATGCCGGTGGCGGGATGCAACGCCCCGAGATGGCTCTGTACGCGGCGGATCGGCGCGCCGTCGAAGAGCCACATGCCGAGATCGACGAAATGGCAGAAATGGTGCCACAGGATGTTGTCGATCCAGCTGCGCCGGTATCCGGTCGCGCCGATGTTCACGAGCCGCTTGATGAAGAAGCGACCGGCGATGTGACGGATGCGTTCCTCGCCGGCGGCGATGCGTGCCCGCAGCGCTTCGCGCTCGCGGCGAAACCGCATCGGGTGGCAGAGGCCGAAGGTGAGGCCGCTGCGGATGGCGGTCGCCACGACGCGTTCGGCGCCGGCGAGGCTCATCGCGATCGGGATCTCGAGCAGCAGATGCTTGCCGGCCTCGAGGCAGGCGATCGCCTGGGCCTCGTGCTGTTCGCTCGGGCTTGCGAGGATCACGGCATCGATCTCGGGATCGGCCAGGGCCGTCGCCAGCGAGTCGGTCCATTTGCGGTACCCGTAGCGTCCGGCGAACTCCGCCGCGGCTTCGGCGCGCCGACCCACAACCGTATGCAGCACGGTCCCGGGAATGGCGGCGAGCGCGTCGCTGTGCCAGACCCCCATCATTCCATAGCCGACCATGCAGATGTTCATCGTCCCCTCCTGGAGCCCCGCCACCCCGCCGTCCGTCCCTGCGTGCGCGAGGTGCGCGGGGATCGGCAGTAGCCCTGGATCGGGGCGACGTGGATAATCGCGGCCGAGTGGCCGCGATGTCGAGCGAAAGGACGCAGGATGGCTTGGCGTGACTTGCACGGGGCAGGGCGGTACATGGCGATCGACGAGGTCGCGGCTGTCGCGCGGTTGCCCTACGCGTTGCGGATCCTGCTCGAGAACCTGATGCGTCAGGCGGCGGCGGGGCGTCGCGTGGAGCAGGATATCGGCGACCTTCTGGCGCGGCGTGCCGGGAGCCGCCTGTCCTTCGCCCCGAGCCGCGTCTTCGGCCAGGACATCCTCGGCAAGGTGATGATGGTCGATTTCGCGGCGCTGCGTGATGCGCTCGCGGCCGAGGGTATCGATCCGGCGACCATCGATCCCGCCGTGCCGGTCGACATCGTCATAGACCACTCGCTGCAGGTCGATGTGTATGGCCGGGGCGACGCCCCGCGGCTCAACCTCGCGCACGAGTACCGCCGCAACGCGGAGCGCTTCGCCTTCCTGCGCTGGTGCGCCGAGAGCTTTCGCAACGTCCGCGTGGTGCCGCCGGGCAAGGGGATCATGCATCAGATCCACCTGGAATCGATCGGGCAGGTGGTGCGCAGCGATCTGGTGGACGGTCTGCCGACCCTGTCGCCCGACACCTGCATCGGGACCGACAGCCATACGCCGATGATCAACGGTCTGGGGATCCTCGGCTGGGGCGTTGGCGGGATCGAGGCCGAGGCGGTCATGCTCGGAAAGCCGATCTCCATGGCGTTGCCGCGCGTGATCGGCGTCGAGGTCAGCGGCACGATGCCGGCCGGTGCGACGCCGACCGATCTCGTTCTGGCCATCACCGAGGCCCTGCGTGCGCGCGACGTGGTCGGCGAGTTCGTGGAGTTCTTCGGCCCCGCGCTCGCGCAACTCGCGGTGGCGGATCGCGGCACCATCGCCAACATGGCGCCCGAATACGGCGCCACGGCGGTGTATTTTCCGATCGACCATCGGACGGCGGCGTATCTCGCGATGACTGGACGGACGCCGGATCATGTCCGCCTTGTCGAGGCCTATGCGCGCGCGCAGCACCTGTGGCGCGAGCCGGGCGACCCCGCACCGGATTTCGACGAGGTCGTGCCGATCGATCTGGGACGTATCCGGCCGTCCATCGCGGGGCCGCGCAACCCCGAGGAGCGGATCGATCTCGATCGTGCGGCGGCGGAGTTTCCGGGCCACTGCCGGAGCCTGGCGGGCCGTTCGCCCGCGGCGGTCGCAGATGGCGTGCGGGACGGGGATGTGGTGATCGCGGCGATAACAAGCTGCACCAACACGTCGAACCCTGGCGGCATGGTCGCGGCAGCCCTGCTGGCGCGCAACGCGGTCGCGCGCGGCCTGCGCACGAAGCCTCATGTCAAGACGTCGCTCGCACCCGGGAGCCATGTGGTGGCGCAGGTGCTCGCGCGGGCCGGGCTCCAGGCGCCGCTCGACGCGCTCGGCTTCCACGTCGTGGGGTTCGGATGCACGACCTGCAACGGCGGATCGGGGCCGCTCGATCCGCCGATCGCAGCGGCGATCGAGGCCGGGCGGCTTGTCACGGCCGCGGTGATTTCGGGCAACCGCAACTTCCCGGGCCGCGTTCACCCGCATGTCCGCGCCGCCTATCTCGCGTCGCCGGCGCTGGTGGTGGCCTACGCGATCGCGGGAAGCATGACCTGTGACCTGACGCGGGATCCTCTGGGACGGGATGCTGCGGGCGACCCCGTGCATCTGCGCGACATCTGGCCCGGAGAAGACGAGATCGCCGCCGTCGTCGCGGACGGCTATCGGCCCGAGCGGTTCACCGACGCCTATCGCGACCTGTTCGACGGCGGTCCGGCGTGGGATGAACTGGCGCGCGGGCCGTCTGCGCTCTTCGCCTGGGATCCGGCGAGCACGTATGTGCGACGGCCGCCCTATTTCGATGGTCTGTCGCGCGCCACGCCGACGGCGCACGACATCCGCGGTGCCCGCCCGCTCGTCATTCTCGGCGATTCGACCACGACGGACGATATCTCGCCTTCGGGAGCGATCAGCCCGGGGACACCGGCGGCGCTGTTCCTGGATTCACGCGGCGTCCTGCCGGCCGACTACAACACCTACACGACGCGGCGTTCCAACCACGATGTCGCGATCCGGGCGACCTTCGCGAATATCCGTTTGCGCAACCTTATGGTCCCAGGCGTCGAGGGCGGCGTCACGCGGTTGCATCCCGATGGAACGACGATGCCGGTCTTTGACGCCGCGCAGCGCCATGCCGGTCGCGGCGTGCCTCTGGTCGTCGTGGCGGGACGCAATTACGGGTGCGGGTCGTCGCGGGACTGGGCCGCGAAGGGCGTCGCGCTTCTCGGGGTCAAGGCGATCATCGCGGAAGGTTTCGAACGCATCCACAGGACCAATCTGGTCGGGATGGGCGTCCTGCCGCTTCAGTTTCGCGTTGGCACGACCGCGCGGTCGCTCGGCCTCGACGGCAGCGAGGTCTTCGACATCGAGGGACTCGACGACGCGTTTCCCGTGCGGGGCGAGGCGCGCTGTCGCATCCTGCGCGCGGACGGGCGTGCCGAGGTGATCGGTCTCACGATTCGCCTCGATACGCCGGAGGATATCGCCTATTGGCGCCATGGCGGGATCCTTCCATTCGTGTGGCGCGAGATGATGGGCCGGGCAGGCCAGGCATGAGGACGGCATGAGCCAGCGTTTCGTTCCCTGTGCCTTCTATCGCGGCGGCACGAGCAAGGGATTGTTCTTCCACGCGCGCGATCTTCCCGTCGCACGGGAGGATATCGATCGCGTTCTGCTGCGCGCGATCGGCAGCCCGGATCCCTATGGTCGCCAGCTCGACGGCATGGGGGGTGGTCTCTCGTCGTTGTCCAAGGCGGTGATCATCGGGCCCTCGACGCATCCGGACGCAGACATCGACTACACGTTCGTGCAACTGGCCGTCGACGCGCCGGTCGCCGACTGGTCGAATAATTGCGGGAACCTGTCGTCGGCCGTCGGTCCGTTTGCCGTCGACGAGGGGCTGGTGCGTGCCGGCGACGGCGAGGTGACGGTTCGCATTCACCAGACCAACACGCGCAAGCTGATCCATGCGCGCTTCGATGTGCGCGGCGGCCTGGCATGCGTCGAGGGCGATTACGCGATCGCGGGCGTGGCCGGGACGGGGGCGCGGATCCGTCTTGATTTTCTCGATCCTGGAGGCGCCGTGACGGGCCGATTGCTGCCGACCGGCGCGGTCATCGACCGGGTGGATCTTGGGGGCGGCGCGACGTTCGACGTGTCGATCGTCGATGCGACCTCGCCCATAGCCTATGTCGACGCGGCGGTCTTCGGGCTCGATGGGACGGAAACGCCCGAGGCGATCGAGGCGCGACCCGCCGTGATGGATGCCCTGGAGCGCATCCGTCGCGCCGCAGGCGTATTGTGCGGGCTGGGCGCGCGGCCGGACGAGATCGGATTGCAGACCCCGCGCATCGCGCTCGTCGCGTCGCCGCGACGGTTCCGTGCCCTGGATGGCGAGATGATCGAGCCCGACCGTTTCGACGTCGCCACGCGCATGATCTCGATGCAACGCGCGCACAAGGCGATTCCGGGCACCGGGGGCCTCAATCTCGGTGTCGCGACGCAGATACCCGGATCGATACCCAACCGCGTGTCGCGGCCGGCGGATGCCAGCGGGGAGGTGCGTGTCGCCAACCCGTCGGGCCTGGTGTCGGTCGGTGCCGTCGTGCGGCGCGACGGCGATGGGTGGAGCGCGCTATCGGCCGTCCTGTTCCGGACCGCGCGCCGTCTCATGCGTGGCGAGGTCGCGGTTCCCGCATCGGCGGCGGCTGCGTTCGTCGCGCGCGGCTAGGCCTTGCGGCGAGGGAGCGCCATGGCACGACGGCATCACGGCACGCGTGGCGCGACCGCGCCGGTGGAGGCCACGGGGTTCGCGGACCTGTTCACCCCGAAGCTCGTCACCGTCCTGCGCGAGGGATATGGCGTCGACAAGCTCCGCAAGGACGCATTGGCCGGGCTGACGGTCGCGATCGTCGCGCTCCCGCTGTCGATGGCGATCGCCATCGCGTCGGGCGCGAGCCCCGCCCAGGGGCTCTATACCGCGATCGTCGGAGGATTTCTGGTATCGGCTCTCGGTGGATCGCGCTTCCAGATCGGCGGCCCCGCCGGTGCCTTCATCGTTCTGGTGGGGGCGACCGTCGCGCGCCACGGGATGGACGGGCTGATCCTCGCGACCTTCCTGTCGGGACTGATGTTGTCGGCCGTCGGGTGGCTGCGGCTCGGCACGTTCATCAAGTTCATTCCGTTTCCGGTCACCGTCGGCTTCACTGCGGGGATCGCCGTCATCATCTTCGCGAGCCAGCTGCGCGAGTTGCTGGGGCTCGTCCTGGACGGCCCGGAGCCGGGTCCGCTGCTCGAGAAACTGCCGGCCTTGTGGAGCGCCTTGCCGAGCGCGTCGCCGGCGGCGATCGCGCTGTCCCTGGGCACGGCCGCCGTCATCGTCGCCCTCAGGGTTCTGCGTCCCCATTGGCCGGGCATGCTGCTGGGTGTCGCGGGGGCATCGGTGGCGACAGCGGCGCTCGGGCTGAACGTGTCGACCATCGGTTCGCAGTTCGGCGGCATCCCGAGCGGCCTGCCCGCACCGGCGCTGCCCGACCTGTCGATGGCGCGGATCGTCGAGGTCCTGCCGTCAGCCGTCTCCTTCGCGCTCCTGGGCGCCATCGAGTCGCTGCTTTCCGCCGTCGTCGCTGACGGCATGAGTGGACGACGGCACAGATCGAATTGCGAACTGGTCGCGCAGGGAATCGCCAATGTCGGAACCGCGCTGTTCGGCGGGTTCTGCGTGACCGGCACGATCGCGCGCACGGCGACGAACGTGCGTGCGGGCGCGCAGGGGCCCGTCGCGGGCATGCTGCATGCGGTGTTCCTACTGGCCTTCATGGCGATCGCGGCACCGCTCGCCGCCTTCGTTCCGCTGGCGGCGCTCGCGGGCGTGCTCGTGGTGGTGTCGTGGAACATGGTGGAGCGCACGGCGATCGGCGCGCTCGTGCGATCGGGATGGGGCGACGCCGCGGTGCTCGCCGCCACCTTCCTGCTGACCGTTCTGCGCGACCTGACCGAGGCGATCGTCGTCGGGTTCGCCCTGGGGTCGGTGCTGTTCATCCATCGCATGTCACGGGCCACGGGTGTGGAGGCACGGACGCCGCTGGTGGGCGAGGACATTCCCGACGCGCTGGCTCCGGGAGTGGGGCCGGGCGCTGCCGGTGGCGCCGATCCGGAGATCGTCGTCTACCGCATCACCGGCGCGTTCTTCTTCGGGGCGGCGTCGTCGATCGGATCGGTCCTCGACCGGATCTCGGATTCCCATCGCGCGCTCGTGATCGATTTCGCGTCCGTCCCGTTTCTCGATTCCACGGGCGCGCATGTCATCGAGGGGCTGGCGCACAAGGCCGGGCGGCGGGGCGTGCGGCTATTCGTCGCCGGCGCCGACCCGGAGGCGCGCCGGGCCTTGCTGGTCCATGGCATCCGGTCCCCGGCGGTGGTCTATGTGGAGAGCGTCGACGAGGCGCTACGCCAGTATCGCGAAGCAAAGGCAGTCTGAAGGGAGCGCACCGATGTCAGAGGCATTCATCTGCGACGCCGTGAGGACGCCGATCGGCCGGTACGCGGGTGCGCTCGCGACGGTGCGCGCCGACGATCTCGCGGCGATCCCGCTCGCGGCCCTGATGGAGCGGAACCCGTCGGTCGACTGGGCGCGCGTGGACGACGTGGTCTTCGGCTGCGCCAATCAGGCGGGCGAAGACAACCGCAATGTCGCCCGCATGGCGGTGCTGCTCGCCGGAATGCCGGTCGCCGTGCCGGCCACGACGGTGAACCGGCTCTGCGGGTCCGGCATGGATGCGATCGGCATGGCGGCACGGGCGATCCGGGCGGGCGATTGCGACCTCACGATTGCCGGTGGCGTCGAGAGCATGACGCGCGCGCCCTTCGTGATGCCGAAGGCCGATACCGCCTTCGCGCGGACGAGCGCCGTGTACGACACGACGATCGGATGGCGCTTCGTCAACCCGCGGATGAAGGCGGCGCATGGCACGCACGCCATGCCCGAGACAGCCGATCACGTCGCGGCCGATTTCGCGATCCCACGCGCCGATCAGGACGCCTTCGCCCTGCGCAGCCAGCAGCGTTGGGCCGCGGCGCAGGCGCGCGGCGTCTTCGCGGACGAGATCGTGCCGGTGCGGATCCCGCAGAAAAAGGGTGACCCGCTCGTCGTCGCCACCGACGAGCACCCGCGTCCCGACACGACCGCCGCACAACTGGCCAAGCTCACGGGCATCAATGGTCCGGATCTGAGCGTGACGGCGGGCAACGCCTCCGGCGTCAACGATGGGGCGGCCGCCATGGTCATCGCGTCGTCGCAGGCCGCGGCGGAGCAGGGCCTGACCCCCCGCGCGCGCATCGTGGCCATGGCCGCGGCAGGGGTGGAGCCCCGGATCATGGGGATCGGCCCGGTGCCCGCGATCCGCAAGGTGCTCGCCCGCGCGGGCCTGGCCCTCGGACAGATGGACGTGATCGAGCTCAACGAGGCGTTCGCCGCGCAGGCGCTCGCCGTCACGCGCGAACTCGGTCTTCCGGACGATGCGGAGCACGTCAACCCGAATGGCGGCGCGATCGCCATCGGGCACCCGCTCGGCATGAGCGGGGCGCGGCTGGTGACCACCGCGACCTATGAGATGCGGCGTCGCGGCGGGCGCTATGCCCTGTGCACCATGTGCGTCGGGGTCGGGCAGGGCATAGCGCTGATCGTCGAACGGGTCTGATCCGCGCGCCGCGTCGCCGCGGCGATCAGATCTTCACGCTCATCCCGCCGTCGACGATCAGCACGTGGCCGGTGCAATAGGCGGACGCGTCACCGGCGAGGAAGACGACCGCGCCGTCGAGTTCGTCGGCCTGTCCCCAGCGGCGCAGCGCGGTGCGCTGCGCGAACCAGTCGCGCTTCGCGGCATCGGCGCGCAGCGGCGTGTCCATGTTGTCGGGCGTCATCATGTAGCCGGGCGCGATCGCGTTGACCGTGATCCCCTTCGGTCCCCACTCGACGGCCAGTGCGCGGGTCATGCCCTCGAGACCGGCCTTCGCGGCGCAGTAGCTCGTGTTCGCCTCGCGCGCGATATGGGCGTTGATCGACGAGATGTTGATGATGCGGCCCCAGCCGCGCCTGATCATCCCGACGGAGGCGAGCCGGGCGAGGCGGAAGCACGCATTGAGGTCGACGCCCACGATCTCGTCCCATTGGGCGTCGGTGGTCTCGCTTGCGGTCACGCCGTTCCCGTAGCCGGCATTGTTGACCAGGATGTCGAGCTGGCCCTGTTCCTGCTCGATCCGCGCGATCGCGGCGGTCGCCGCAGCCGCGTCCGTGGTGTCGAAGGCGAGGGCGGTAGCCCGGCCTCCGGCGGCGAGGATCGCGTCGCGCGTAGCTGCGATCCCGTCCATGTTCCGGCCATTGACGACGACGCGCGCGCCGCAGCGCGCTAGGGCGAGCGCCATGGCGCGGCCGAGGCCACGCGAGGCGCCAGTCACGAGCGCAACCTTGCCATCGAGCGAGAAGATCTGGGTCACGGCGGGCCTCCGGTCCTGCGCCTTGCGCACCGGGGCATCCCGGGGCGGCGCGATTGCGTCCAGGGTCTGCTTAATCGCAACCACCATGCCGACGCAACCGCCGCCCCGCAACGCTTGCTGGCGAGGAGTGCCGGCGCCTAACGTGGCGCCATGCCGGAAGCCGGATTTGGTATGCCCCTGCGTGGGGCGCGCCGCGACGACCGCCACGACGTCGCCGTGATCGGTGCCGGGGTCGTCGGGTGCGCGATCGCGCGCGCCTTCGCGCTTGCCGGTCTCCGCGTCGTGTTGATCGAACGCGGTCGCGACATCCTTTCGGGCGCGAGCAAGGCCAACAGTGCGATCCTTCATACCGGGTTCGACGCGGTTCCCGGCAGCCTGGAGGCGGCGTGCGTGCGCGACGGTCATGCGCTGTATCGCGCGCTCCATGCGGCGTTCGGCCTTCCGCTCCTCGAGACCGGCGCGTTGCTGGTGGCCTGGACACCGGCCGAGCTGGCCGCGTTGCCGGAGATCGTCTCCCGGGCCCGTGCGAATGGCGTCGAAGATGCGCGGATCGTTGCCGTGCCGGACATCTACAGGATCGAGCCGGGACTGGCTGCCGGCGCACTCGGCGCGGTCGTCGTGCCCGGCGAGGCGGTGATCGATCCCTGGTCGGCGCCGCTCGCCTATGCGCTCCAGGCGGTCGCCCATGGCGCGCTGGTCCTGCGCGGTGTCGAGGTCACGGGCGGGCAGCCGGACGCGCATGGCTGGCATCTCGCGACCACCGCGGGCACGCTGCGTGCCGGCGTCGTCGTGAATTGCGCGGGGCTTTATGGCGACCTCGTCGAGGCGATCGCACGCCCCAGCCCCTTCGCGATACGGCCGCGCAAGGGGCAGTTCGTTGTCCTCGACAAGACCGCGCGCCGCCATGTCCGCGGGATCGTCCTGCCGGTGCCCAACGAGCGGACCAAGGGCGTCCTCGTCGCTCCGACTGCGTTCGGCAACGTGATCGTCGGTCCGACGGCCGAGGATCAGGAGGATCGCCGCGACACATCGGTCGATGGCGCGACGCTGGAGGTATTGCGCGCGCAAGGCGCGCGGCTCGTGCCGGCCCTTGCCGACGAACCCGTCACCGCGGCCTATGCCGGGCTGCGTCCGGCGACGCAGGTCAAGGACTTCGTCGTCGAAGCCCTGCCGGAGCGGCGCTGGATCACGGTCGGCGGGATCCGGTCGACCGGGTTGACTGCGTCGCTCGGGCTGGCGGCTCACGTGGCGTCGCTGCATGCGGCGCATTTCGGACCGCTGCCGCCCCGGCCGGAACCGATCCCGGTGCGCGTGCCGAACCTCGCCGAGGAGTGTCCGCGCCCCTGGCAGATGCCCGGTCGTGGCGAGATCGTCTGCCATTGCGAGATGGTGACACGGGCCGAGCTGGAGGCCGCGCTCGCGGGGCCGCTGCCTGCCGGCGACCTGGGTGGCCTCAAGCGCCGCACCCGTTGCATGCTTGGCCGCTGCCAGGGCTTCCATTGCACGCGGCGTATCCTCGAGATCGCCGCACCGAGGGTCGCGGACCTCGGTGCGGCCCCGGAGACGCGGCGATGACGCAGCCGGTCGTGATCGTCGGTGCCGGTCCTGCGGGGCTCAGCGCGGCGCGCTGCCTCGCCGAAGCGGGGCTGCGCGATGTGCGCGTGCTGGAGCGCGCGACGCAGCCGGGCGGTCTGCCGCGGACCTGCCGCCATCCTGGCTGGGGCATGCTGGATTTCAGGCGGGTCTGGACTGGTCCTTCCTATGCGAGGCGCCTTGCCGAGGCCGCGATGGCCGCGGGCGTCGAGATCGTGACCGGCGCGGCGGCGACGTCGATCGGCGCCGATGGCACGGTCGGGGTCGCGTATTCCGAGGGGCCTGGGCGTGTCGAGGCGCGTGCCGTTCTGATCGCCACGGGCATCCGCGAGATGTCCCGCGCGGCGCGTGCGATCTCCGGATCCCGGCCCTGGGGCGTCCTCAATACCGGCGCCTTCCAGGACATTGTCGCCGCCGGATCCCCGCCGCCGTTCCGCGCCCCGGTCATCGTCGGGACCGAATGGGTCGCGTTTTCCGCCCTCCTCACGGCGCGACATGCGCGGATCAGTCCGGTCGCGATGATCGAACCGGGACAGCGGATCCTCGCCCACCGTCCGGCGGATCTCGTCGCGCGGCATGTGCTTGGCGTGCCCGTCCTGCTGCGCACGCGTCTGCTCGCGATCGAAGGCGCCGAGCGGGTCGAGGCCGTGCGCGTCGAGCGCGATGGGCGCGTGGAGCGGATCGTCTGCGACGGCGTCGTCCTGAGCGGGCGCTTCGTTCCCGACGCTGCGCTCGCGCGCGCGAGCGACATCGCGATCGATCGCGGGACGGGCGGCCCCGTCATCGACAGCGCCTGGCGCTGTGGCGAGGGCGTCGTCTTCGCGGCCGGCAACGTGGTGCGCCCGGTCGAACATTCCGGCTTCGTGGCGGGCGAAGGCAGGGCGGCAGCCCAGGCGATCCTGAAGGCCCTCGCAGGCGCTTTGCCGCCTTTCGCGGAGGGGTTGCCGGTGGAGGCGCGAGGCGCATTGCGCTACGCCTATCCGCAGCGCCTCGTGCGCGGCGCCGGTGGCGCAACGCTCCACGCGCGCGCTGCGACGGCCCATGACGGATGGTTGCGGGTGCTGGCCGACGGGCGCGCCGTGCGTGAGCGCCGCGTGCGTGTCTTGCCGGAGCGCCGGTTGCGGCTCGACGTGCCCGCCGCGACGTTGCGCGATGCCGCGGCGCTGACGGTGGAACTCGCATGACCGGGATCCTCGCGCTCGATCAGGGGACGACGGGGACCAAGGCGTATCTCTGGCGCGACGGATCCCTGCGACCGGTAGGACGCTTCGCCCATCGACAGATCCGGCCCCGTCCGGGCTGGGTCGAGCACGATCCGGCCGAGATCCTCGGCCATCTCCGCAGCCTCGCCGAGGCTGCCGGTCCCGTCGCATATGCCGGCCTCGCCAATCAGGGCGAGACGGTGATCGCCTGGGACGCGGCGACGCGGCGCCCGCTGCACAACGCGCTCGTCTGGCAGGACGAGCGTACGGGAGCCCAGATCGAGGAGTTGCGCGCCGCCGGTGTCGAGGCGTTGACCCGCGCGCGTGCCGGCTTGCCGCTCGATGCCTATTTCTCGGCCTCCAAGCTGCGCTGGCTGCTCGACCACGCGGATGGCGCCCACGCGCTGCACGCGCAAGGCCGCCTTCGTCTCGGGACGAGCGATGCGTTCTTCCTGCATGCCTTGACGGGGCATTGTGCGACGGATGCGTCGACAGCATCGCGTACCAGCCTGATGGATCTGCGGACCCTGGCCTGGGATCCGGAGCTATGTGCCATCTTCGGCGTTCCGCTGGAGTGTCTGCCGGAGATCCGCCCGACCACGGCCGATTTCGGCAGTCTTCCCGGCGGCGGGCAGGTCGTCGCCAGCGTTGTCGACCAGCAGGCCGCGCTGTTCGGCCATGGATGCGGCGACACGGGCGACATGAAGATCACTTTCGGCACCGGTGCCTTCGCTCTCGCGCTCTGCGACGGTGTTCCCGCCCATGAGAGCGCGGATGGCTTGCTGCCGACCTGCGCGTGGCGGCTCGGCGTCGGCCCGGCGCGCTATGCGCTCGATGGCGGCATCCTGACCGCGGGCGGAGCGGTCGAATGGCTGGGTGACCTTGGTCTGCTGACGGATCACGGCGAACTCGATGGGTTCGCCGGTCCCTCCGCCCTCGAGCGTGGCATCGTGTTCGTGCCCGCACTCGCGGGGCTGGGTTGTCCGCATTGGGATCGTGCGGCGCGCGGATGCTGGCTCGGTCTGGATCTCGCGACCAGCGCCGCGGATCTGCGCCGCGCGGTCCTCGAGGGTATCGCGCTCAGGTCCGCCGAACTGGTGCGCGCGCTGGAGGTCCGGCTCGGCGGCGTGCGGCGCATCGGAATCGACGGCGGGCTGAGCCGCAGCGCATTCTTCAATCGCTTTCTCGCCGCCGCGCTCGGTCGTCCGATCGACGTCGCCGGATCGGCCGACATGACGGCGCTGGGCGTGCTGCATCTCTGCCTCGCGGCGACGGGGCGCGGCGAGCGGCCTGGTCCCGGTGCCGCGCTGCGCGTGGAGCCGGAGGCGCCACTGGATACGCGGTTGCATGAGCGGTTCGGTCGAGCGGTCGCGCTGTCCCGCAGTTGGGCGCAAGCCTAGATCGTGTGCGGGCTCTTTGTTTCGTGGCGTGGTTCGGATCTCCGGCGGTTTCGCCTCCGACGATCACGCTCCAGTCGTCAGCCATGGGGAAAGGACGAGCGATGCGTATCACGAAGGTGGAGGTCAGGAGTTGCCGCCGCGGACCGGAGCGCTTTCCGGCCAGCGCGTTCCGGACCGGTGATTTCAAGGGCTTCGAATTCCTCGTCGTGACGCTCCACACGGAGGACGGCACAAGCGCCTCGATGTTCGGTTTTGCCGGGCGCTCGGCCGAAGGCGCAGGGCGCCTCGTCGCGGACACGCTGCGGCCGTTCTTCCTGGGCCGCGACGCGCTGGAGCGCGAGCGCGCATGGCACGATTTCCGGATGGCCGACCGCTGGTGGGGACATCTGCCGATCTACGCCTATGGCCCCTTCGATTGCTGCCTCTGGATCCTGGGTGCACAGCGCGCCGGTCAACCGCTGTGGAAATATCTCGGCGGCTATCGCGATACCGTGCCGGTCTATGCGAGTTCCATGATCCTGCCGTCGCTGTCGGCCTATGGGGAGGAAGCGGCGCGCGCCAAGGCGCAGGGGCTGGCGGGCTACAAGCTGCACACGCCGGGAAAATCCTGGGAAGCCGACCTGGAAGCGCACCGACTGGCCCGCGAGGCGGTCGGACCGGAGTTCAAGCTCATGTCGGATCCGGTGTCCTGCTACAATCTGGAGCAAGCGGTGCGTTTCGGCCGTGGCCTCGAGAAACTCGGATACCACTGGTACGAGGAACCGCTCTTCGACGAGGACATGCACGCGTTGCGGGAATTGACGCGTGTCCTCGAGATTCCGGTCGTCGGTACCGAGGTGCTCGCCAAGCATCCGTACAGCGTCGCCGAATGCATCTCGACCCGCGTGGTCGATCGCGTGCGCGCCGACGTGTCGTGGACCGGTGGGGTCACCGGCGTCATGAAGACGGCGCGTCTCGCCGAGGCCTTCGCGGTGAATTGCGAGGTCCACACGGCGATTTTCCACCCGCTGGAACTCGTCAACCTGCATTGCTGCGGCGCCATCCGGAATTGCGACTTCTTCGAACTGCTCTATCCGATCGAGGATTTCGCCTTCGGACTGCGTACGCCTCTGCCGATCGCGGGCGGCACCGCGCATCTGCCGGCGATCCCTGGCCTCGGCGCCGAACTCGACTGGGACGAGATCGATCGCTGCACCCTGGCGGTGCACTGACCGCCAGAGGTCACGTCCGTGGCGGTGCGCAGTAGATGCCGTGGAGCGTGGCGAGGATCGTCCTGATTTCGGGGCTGGCGAGGCGGTAATGGATCATCTGGCCATCGCGCCGTGTTTCCACCAGGCGCAGGTCGCGCATCCGGGCGAGGTGCTGCGACAAGGTGGCCGGGGCGAGGCCGACCTTCTCCGCCAGGCGGTTGACCGGCATCTCCCCGTCGAGCAGGTGGCACAGCGCCAGCAGGCGCTTCGGGTTCGCCAAGGTCGCCAGCAGCCGCGCGGCGGCTTCGGCGTTCGCTTCCATGTCGGCCAGATCTGGTGCCTGCATCATGCGTTTCACGTTGACATATTCGTAGATACGAAGATATGGATTTCGTACATCACGCGCAGGAGTACCGCAATGCCGCCTCGCAAATCCAGATGCCACGGATCCCGCGCCGGGCTCCCCACGACGGAGGCCTGACATGGGCACGCTCGAAATCGTCCGGACTGCATTCACGCCGCTTGCTGCGCTGCTCGGTGGCGCGATGATCGGTGCCGCGGCCGTCCTTCTGCTGCTCGCCACAGGACGCATCGCCGGGATCAGCGGCATCGCAGCACGCCTTCTGCCACCCTATGAGGATGGCGGTTGGGCGGGGCGTGCCGCCTTCGTGGCGGGACTCGTCGCTGCGCCGCTTGTGATGTCCGCGGCGACCGGCGCGGTACCGGGCATGCATATCGCCGCCGGGCCGGTGGTTCTCGTCGTCGCCGGGCTTCTCGTCGGCTTCGGCACGGTCTGGGGCAATGGCTGCACGTCCGGTCACGGGGTCTGTGGCCTGTCCCGCCTGTCGCCGCGCTCGCTGGTCGCGACGCTCGTCTTCATGGCGACCGCGTTCGCGACGGTCTTCGTCGTCCGCCACGTGCTCTGAGGTCGCCATGTCCATCGTCGCGCAATTCCTCATCGGCCTTCTCCTCGGTGTGGGCCTCGTCGTGGCCGGGATGTCGGATCCGGCGAAAGTCCTCAACTTCCTCGACATCGGCGCGATGCCGAGCGGCGGCTGGGACCCCAGCCTCGCCTTCGTCATGGCCGGTGCGATCGCGGTGGCTTTTCTCGGGTTCCGCGCGGTGCTGCGTCGCCCGCGCCCGCTCTTCGACAGCGTCTTCCACCTGCCTGGCACGGCGGGGATCGACCGTCGGATCCTTGTCGGACCGGCGATCTTCGGCATCGGCTGGGGCCTTGCCGGTTTCTGCCCGGGACCGGCCCTGGTCGCGCTCGGCACGGGATCGGGAGCCGCGATCGTCTTCGTGGCCGCCATGTTCGCCGGCATGGCCGCGGCCCGGTTCGTCCTGCTGCGCTGGCGTGCGCGCTGAGGCCTCGGCGCATTCGGGGGCGTCGCCTTCGGGACTGCTGCGCCGGCGCAAGCTGTGGCATAAGCGGCGCCCCTCCGCCTCACCGACCCGGTTCGCATGATCCGCCTCGACAGCATCAGCAAGCGCCACGGCCATCAGATCCTTTTCGTCGAGGCGTCCGCCGCGCTTCAGAAAGGCGAGAAGATCGGGCTCGTCGGCCCCAACGGCGCCGGCAAGACCACGCTGTTCCGCATGATCAAGGGCGAGGACGTGCCGGACGAGGGGCAGGTCTCCGTCGATCGCGGGATCCGCATCGGCTATTTCAGCCAGGACGTCGGCGAGATGTCGGGGCGCAGCGTGCTTGCCGAAACGATGGACGGCGCCGGCGCCGTCAGCCAGGCGGCGGCCCATCTCAAGGAACTCGAGGCGGCGCTCGCCGATCCCGACCGTGCCGACGAACTCGACACGCTCGTGGAGCGCTATGGCGAGGCCCAGGCCCGCTTCGAGGAATTGGGCGGCTACGCGCTCGAGGCGCGCGCGCGCGAGGTCCTTGCCGGTCTCGGGTTCGCGCCGGAGGTCGTCGAGGGCGACGTCGGCGCGCTGTCCGGCGGCTGGAAGATGCGCGTCGCGCTGGCGCGGATCCTGCTGATGGCGCCGGACGCGATGCTGCTCGACGAGCCGAGCAACCACCTCGACATCGAGAGCCTGATCTGGCTGGAAGGTTTCCTCGCGGGGTTCGAGGGGGCGCTGCTGATGACCTCGCACGACCGCGCGTTCATGAACCGGGTCGTCAACAAGATCATCGAGATCGACGGCGGCGAACTCACGAGCTATTCGGGCGACTACGAATTCTACGCGCGGCAGCGCGCGCTCAACGACCGTCATCTGCAGGCGCAGTTCGAACGCCAGCAGGCGATGCTGGCGAAGGAAATCCGCTTCATCGAGCGGTTCAAGGCGCGCGCCTCGCATGCGGCCCAGGTGCAGAGCCGTGTCAAGAAGCTCGAGAAGATCGATCGTGTGGAGCCGCCGCGTCGGCGCCAGACCGTGGCCTTCGATTTTCCGCCGGCGCCGCGCTCCGGAGACGATGTCGTCGTGCTGCGCAATGTCGCCAAGCGCTACGGCGACAGGGTGCTCTACAGGGATTTCGATTTCCGCATCCGACGGCGCGAGCGCTGGTGCGTGATGGGCGTCAACGGCGCGGGGAAGTCGACGCTTCTGAAACTGGTCGCGGGCGCCATCAAGCCTGATGCCGGCGACGTCGTCGTCGGCGGCAGCGTCAAGCTCGGCTATTTCGCACAGCACGCAATGGAGTTGCTGGACGGAGACCGCACGGTCTTCGAAGCCCTCGAGGACAGCTTCCCGCGCGCGGGGCAGGGATCCCTGCGGGCACTGGCGGGGTGTTTCGGGTTTTCGGGCGACGACGTCGAGAAACGATGCCGTGTCCTGTCCGGCGGCGAGAAGGCGCGGCTCGTGATGGCGCGCATGCTCTTCGATCCGCCGAATTTTCTCGTCCTCGACGAACCGACAAACCATCTCGACATGGCGACGAAGGAGATGCTCGTGGCCGCGCTCGCGCAGTACGAGGGCGCGATGCTGTTCGTCTCGCACGACCGTCATTTCCTGGCGGCCCTGTCCAATCGCGTTCTCGAGGTGACGTCCTCGGGGCTGCACGACTATGCCGGCGGCTACACGGAATACGTCGCGCGCACCGGACAGGAGGCGCCAGGGCTGCGGAGCTGAGCGGTGGTGGCCGTGCTCGATAATGAACCGCGATTCATCGGTCATTGAGATTGACGCCGCGCGGCGGGGGGTTCGATACTCGCAAACCGGAAGGAAACCACCCTTCGGAGGAGTGTCAGATGGCGCAACCGCTGGACGAAGCCGGGTGTCTCGCCGGCATCCGTGTCCTCGACATGAGCCGGATCGTCGCGGGACCCTTCGCAGCGCAGATGCTCGCGGACATGGGCGCCGACGTCATCAAGCTGGAGCGCGTCGCGGAGGGCGACGACATTCGCCTCGTCGGTCCGCCCTGGCTCGGTGACACGCGGCGCGAGGACCGGCAATCCACCTATTTCCAGGCCGTGAACCGCGGCAAGCGATCGCTGACCGTCGACTTCACGCGTCCGGAAGGACGCGACCTCGTCCTCGCGCTCGTCCGCGAAGCGGATATCCTGATCGAGAACTACAAGACCGGAAACCTCGCTAGGCATGGGCTCGACTATGCGGCCCTGGCAGCCGTCAACCCGCGGCTGATCTATTGCTCGATCACCGGGTTCGGACAGACCGGACCGCTCGCGACCCGACCCGGCTACGATTATCTCATCCAGGCGATGTCGGGGCTGATGTCGATCACCGGCCATCCCGATGGAATGCCGGGCGCGGGCCCGGTCCGCGTGGGAGTTCCGATCTGCGACGTTCTCGCGGGGCAGAACGCCGTCGCGGGCATCCTCGGCGCGCTGCTTCAGCGTCAGCGGACGGGGCGTGGACAGCACATCGACGTCTCTCTGTTCGACAGCCAGCTGGCCGGCCTGCTCAATCCCGCGGCAGCCTGGCTGAACAATGGCGTCACGTGGCCACGCTCCGGCAACGACCATCCCAGCGCCGTTCCCTACGGTGTGTTCCGCGCCGCGGATGGCCACATCATGATCGCGACCTTCACCGACCGGGAATTCGCCCGTGTCGCGTCGGTGGTCGGTCATCCGGAATGGAGCCGCGATCCGCGTTTCGACACGACCGAGACCCGGCTCGCCAATCGCGACATCCTCGTCGCGACCTTGAACGAGATCCTGTCCACGCATCCGCGCGCCCATTGGATCGAGCGCTGCGCCTCGGCAGACGTGCCGTGCGGTCCGATCCAGTCCGTGGGCGAAGCGCTCGACAGCGATCAGGCGATGGCGCGCGGGATGACGGTTTCGCTGCCGCGATCCGACGGACGCGCGGTGCGTGTCGTCGGATCGCCGGTCAAGATGTCGGATTGCCCGCCCGTCTACCGTGGCGCGCCGCCGCGTGTCGGCGAACATAGCGACGAGGTGCTCGGCGAGGTTCTCGGACTGTCATCCGAACGTATCGGCGCCCTGCGCGCCGCCGGGGTCATCTGATCCCATGGGCTGGCGCATCGATCTTCCGCCCCAGGCGCTTCCCGCCGATCTCGCCGCGTTGCGTGCCGAGGTCCGTGCGTTCTGTGCGCGGGAACTGGCCAACCATCCGCCCGCGCTGCGCGCCAAGTCCTGGCTCTGTTTCGATCCCTCCTTCAGTCGGAAGGTGGCCGCGCAAGGCTGGATCGGGATGACCTGGCCGAAGCGCTATGGCGGCGGCGAGCGCAGCGCGCTGGCGCGCTACGTCGTCCTCGAGGAGTTTCTGGCCGCCGGGGCTCCCGTCGCGGCGCATTGGACAGGGGACCGACAAAGCGGGCCGATGCTGCTGCGCTTCGGTTCCGAGGCGCAGCGCATGCGTTTTCTGCCGCGCCTCGCGCGCGCCGAGATCTTCTTCTGCATCGGGATGAGCGAGCCCGATGCCGGCTCCGATCTCGCGGCGATCCGGACCCGTGGTCGCAGGGTGGATGGCGGGTGGCGGATCGACGGCGCCAAGCTCTGGACCAGCAACGCCCAGCGCAGCGATTTCATGATCACGCTGGTGCGCACCGAGCCGCGCGGCGCGACGCGGCATGACGGGCTGTCGCAATTCGTCGTCGATCTTCGGACGCCCGGCATCACGTGTCGTCCGATCCTCGACCTCACCGGGGAGCCGCATTTCAACGAGGTCGTCTTTGAAGACGCCTTCGTCCCGGACGACGCGCTCGTCGGCGTCGCGGGCCAAGGATGGGCGCAGGTCACGAGCGAGCTCGCTCTCGAGCGCAGCGGCCCCGAGCGTTTCCTCAGCGCCTATCCCCTGCTGGCGGAGGCGATCACGACGCTGTCGGAGCGCGGTCGGCTCGACACGGCCGGTGACGCGCTGGGCCGCCTTCTCGCCCACCTGATGACGCTGCGCCAGATGTCGATCTCGGTGGCCGGGCTGCTCGAACAAGGGCACGATCCGGCGACGGAGGCGGCGCTCATCAAGGACATGGGGATGAATTTCGAGCAGGAGGTCCCGAGGATCGTCGAGGAGGCGCTCGAGGCGACGCCGGATGCGATCGCCGTTGAATCGCTCGCGCGCATGCTCGAGATGGTGACCTTGCTCGCGCCATCCTTTTCGATCCGCGGCGGGACCCGCGAGATCATGCGGAGCATCATCGCGCGCGACCTGGGATTGCGATGAGCGATATCGCGGCGTTGCTCGAAGAGTCGGTCGACCGCACGCTCGCGACATTCGGCGGGCGTCCGGCGCAGGCCGCGCTCGCGGCTGGCGGCCTGCCTGACCGTTTATGGACGGAGATCTCCGCCCTCGGCATATCGCACGCCCTGCTGCCGGAGGCGGGTGGCGGCGCGGGATGCGCGCCCGCGGCGATGCTGCCAGCGTTTCGCGCCATCGGCCGTCATGCGGGACCCGTCCCGGTCGGCGAGGACATGTTCGCGCGGTGGCTCCTTCATCGCGCGGGGCTGCCGGCGCCCACCGGTGTCATCACGCTTGCCCCGGATGCCGGGACGCTGACGGTCGACGGGCAGGGATCCGTCCGCGGTACGCTGTGCGCCGTGCCCTGGGGGCGGCATGCGGCGGCGGTCGTCGTCGGACTGGATGGCGCTGACGACGGGGGGCGCATCCTGCTGCTCGGGACCGGCGCGGCGGAGCGCATTTGCGCGGAAAATCTCGCGGGCGAACCGCGCGATCGGCTCGTCTTTCGCGGCGTCCAGGCGACGATGGCCAGGCTTCCGTCGGGGCCTGGTCCGCGCGTCGCGGGCGCCGCCCTGCGCGCGGCGACGATCGCCGGGGCGGTGCGCGGCACACTCGACATCGCCGTCGCGCATGCGCGTGTGCGGCAGCAATTCGGCAAGCCGATCGCGGCGTTCCAGGCCATCCAGCAGCAACTCGCGGTCCTCGCGGAGGAGACCTTGGCTGCCGACATGGCCGCGCGCTGCGCCTTTGCGGCGCTGGACGGCGATGCCGCGCGTGCCTGGGCGGCGGCCGCGAAGATCCGTTGCGGCGATGCCGCCGGCACGGCGATCTCCGTCGGACATCAGGTCCTCGGAGCGATGGGTTTCACGCGCGAGCACGATCTCCACCTGCTGACCACCCGGCTGATGTCCTGGCGACGCGAATTCGGTGGCGTGCGCGACTGGTCCTTCGACCTCGCCCGAGCGGCGGTGGGAGCCGGACCGCTCTGGGACCGGCTGGTGCGATGGGGAGAGGCGGCGGGGCGCAACTGACGGCTGCGCCGTCACGCCACGTCGTCGGGAATGTCGTCGAAGAGGCCGCCGCGGAGGGCGCGCATATAGGTCGCCACGGTCTCGTCGTCGGCAGCCGTGGGTGCGTTCCCGGGCCCCTGATACTGCATCGCGAGGTAGTCGCGCGCGCCGAGCAACATGTAGACGATCTTCTCGATCTGCTGGTCGGGCAGCGGTGCGGCACCGGCCCGCTCGCGCTCTGCCCGCAGCGCACGGGTATACCCGGCGACCATGTTGGCCATGTGCTTGCGATGCGCTTCGGGCGCGAAGGTCTCGGCCTCGCGCAGCACGCGGTAGAAGCCGGGATGGGTGCGCAGGAATTCCAGATAGCCGCGGATGCGCGCCTCTTCGCGATCTGCGAGGCGCGTGTGCTGGCGGACTTTCGCGCCGATCTCGTCGATCATGAGCTGCCCGATCTCCGGCAGCAGATGGGCGAAGAGCGCGTCGCGGGAGTCGAAGTAGTTGTAGAACGTGCCCTGGGCGACATTCGCCGCCATCGTGATCCGCGCGATCGACGCACCCGCATAACCGTAGCGGCCGACCACGGCGCCCGCGGCCTCGAGCAGTGCGCGGCGGATCGCCTCGGATTTCTCGGCGCGCGATACGGTCGGCTTGCGACGCCTCGCGGTGGCTGGTGCCGGTGTCACGCCGCGCGCATCGGCGGATTTCGTCTTCTTTCGTGGTCTGGCCACGCACGTGCTCCCTGTTCCGAGCACCGTCCCGCTCCGAAAGCGGAGCGGGACGGCGACGGATGCGGCGATCAGGTCGCCTGGATCGCCTGGTACGAACCGGGGCCGAACACCTCGTTCGCGAGGCGCTCGCCGACCGGCTGCATGACCCGGGACAGCTCGGCGCTGTCCAGCGTCAGGGTCGTCCCGGCGCCATTGCGCTGTTCCCAGATCTTGAAGTCTTCGCTGGCCTGGCGCTTCGCGGCGCCGAAATAATGCTCGCCGACGATTTCGTTGAACAGCCCGACGAAGATGTCGCGCTGCTGCGGCGTCATGCGGTTCCAGGCGCGCTCGGAGCACCAGAACTTCTCGGTGCCGACGCCGAAATCGTTGGTCACGACATGCTTGCAGACCTCGTTGAACTTGCTCGCGAGCATGACGTTGACCAGGGTGATCATGCCGGCCACGAGGTTCTGCTGAAGGGCGAGATAGACCTCGTTGAAGGGCACGGGCGTCGCCGCGATGGAGAGCGCCTTGGCGGCCTCGGTATAGGCCTCGAACGGGGGCACGCGGATCTTGAGTCCCGCCAGGTCCTTCCAGGAGCCGATCTTCTCCTTGGTTCCGACGTTGAACGAGCCCGAGCTGCCGAGGCCGACGAGGCGGCACTTGTAGCGCTGCTGGGCGGCCATGCGGGCCTTCTCCATCAGCGGCGACCTGGACACACGCAGCGTGTGATCGAGATCGCGCAGCAGGAACGGAACATAGAACACGTCGAGCTCGCGCATGCCGCTGTAGCCGGTGTTCGCGATGTCCATCGTCCCGACCGAGATGCTCTCCAGGATCGACTGTTCGCTGCCGGCGTTCAGGATCAGCTGACCCTTGATCTGTCCTTGCGTCCGTTCCTCGAGCATCCTCAGGAAACGCGCGGCGAACTGGTTAGAAAGGGCCGCCTCGCCGCTGGAATTGGCGAAGCGGATGGTCAGCGCCTGGGCATTCGCGTGACCGATGATGGCCGGCGCGGCGACCGCTCCGGCCATCATGCCGGCGAAGCGGCGACGGGTCGTCTTGGCGTTCATGTCGGATTCCTCCTTGGGTGTCCGGTTGGTGTTTTCTGCGTGAGTGCGTCGGCGCGTCCCGCGCTCATGTGGGCATGAGCAGGCGCGGCAACCAGAGAGAGACCGCCGGAACGTAGGTCACGATCATGAGGACGACGGTCAGGACGGCCAGGTAGGGGATGCTCTCCCTGAAGACGCTGGATACGTCCGTCCGTCCGATCACCGCGACGACGTTCAGGATCAGGCCGACGGGGGGCGTCAGCAGTCCCAGAATGAGGTTGATCACCATCACGACGGCGAGATGGATCTCGTTCACGCCCATGCTCGCGAACATCGGGAACGCGATCGGCACCAGCACGAGCATCACCGGAAGCGGTTCCATGAACGTGCCGAGAAGCAGCAGGAGCACGTTGAAGACGAGGAGCAGGACGTTCACGTCGCGGGAGATGGCGAGCATGGTCTGGGTGAGCAATTCGCCGAATTGCTCGTAGACCGCGAGCCACGAGAACATCTGCGCGGCGCCGACCGTCAGCAGGATGATCGACGAGACGAGCATGGCGTTCGCGGCGGCGTCGATCACGATGCGCAGCGACATCGTCCGGTAGACGAACAGGCCGAGCCCGAGGACGTAGAGCACGAGCACGGCCGCCGCTTCGGTCGGCGTCGCGATGCCGGAGGTGATGCTGCGCATGATCAGCAGAGGCGCCATGAGCGGCAGCGCGGCACGCGCCACGGCGTCGAGGCGCTCCCCCCATCCGGCGCGCGGCTCGACGGGGAAGCCCTTGATCCGCGCGATGACGTAGGTGAGCAGGAGCATCGACGCCGTCATGAGGAAGCCAGGCAGGACGCCGGCGAGGAACAGCTGCCCGACCGAGATGTTGGCGATCGACGCGATCAGCACGAACGAGATCGATGGTGGGATGATCGGTCCGACGGTCGACGAGGCGGCGACCACCGCGCAGGCATAGTCGGTTGGATAGCCGCGCTTCTTCATCTCGGGGATCGTGACCGTGCCCGTGGCGGCGGCATCGGCGATCGCCGATCCGGACACGCCGGAGAGGATGAAATTCGTCGTGACGGCGACATTCGCGAGGCCGCCGCGTATGTGCCCCATGAAGGCGAGGGCGAAGCGCACGAGCCGCTCGGTGACGCCCGTGGCCGACATCAACTCGCCGGCGAAGATGAAGAGCGGGATCGCGATCAGCGAGAACGTGTCGACGCCGTCGAGCATCTGCTGCGGCAGGAGCGCGTAGGGGATGTCCTGCCCCATGAGGTCCGAAAGGACCATGTAGGCGAGGCAGGCCACCGCGATGGCCCAGGCGATCTCCATGCCGAGGAAGATGAAGAGGACGAGCAGACAGATGAGCGTGAGCAGGAGCATGGCGCGGTCAGTACCTGATGCCTTTGAGGGACTTCCGCAGCTGGACCAGCTGCGCCACGAACATCAGCGCCGCGCCGACGGCGATCGGCATGCGCAGGACCGCGTTGCTCCAGCCCGTGGTCAACATGCGGCCGGTGAAGCCGAGTTCGACAAGGGGCAGGCTGTGCCAGAAGACCACCGCGAGCATCACAAGAACGAGGAGGTGCATGATCGCCTCGGCGTAGCGGCGCGGCCGGTCGGGAACCCGATCCAGGAGCAGCGTGACACGCAGGTTGAGGTTCATCGCGATCGCAAGGGGCGCCGCAAGGAACACGCCCCAGATGAAGACGACCCGCGGCACGTCCTCGCCCCAGAGGGGCGGCGCGTTGAAGAAATACCGTGCCACGATGATGTAGAGGATGACCGCCGCGAGCGCGATCATCGAGAGCGCGGCGAGATAGTAGAAGGCGCGGCCGATCGGATTGTCGGGGCGCTCAGGCGTCGGTCCGAGGTCCATGGGGTGTCTGTCGCTCTCCTGTCGGGCAGACGCGGGAACCGGCGCGAGTGTGGCTGCGTTGTGAATCGTGAGTCAATCATCATAGGTTCGGCGGTGCAAGAATATGAACCGTGAACCATTCGTCATGTTCTTGCGATGGGCAACGTGCTCTGCCAGTCTTGTAGCGCATTCGGCGTTGCGGGCGGTGCGAGGGAGCGGCCATGGCTTTGACAGTTGGTATCGACGTCGGCGGCACATTCACCGATTTCGCGCTGATGGACGACCGGACCGGGGCGTTGCGGCTGGGAAAGGTACTGACGAGTGCCGACGATCCGGCCCGCGCGGTGCTCTCGGGACTGCGGACCCTGCTCGCCGAGGGCGGATTCGACGCGCGCGACTTGGTCCACGCGGTCCACGCCACCACCATCGCGACCAATACGGTTATCCAGCGCAAGGGTTTGCCGACCGCGCTGCTCACGACCGAGGGGTTTCGCGATGTGCTGCTGATCGGCCGCCAGCGCCGGTTCGAACTGTATGACAACAGCATCGGAAAGCCGCGGCCGATCGTGCCGAGGGAATTGTGCTTCGAGGTGCCCGAGCGTCTGATGTGGGACGGGAGCGTCCGCCGTCCGCTCGACGAAGACGCAGTGCGCGCGGCGGCGCTGGCGATTCGCGCCTCCGGTGCGGCGGGGCTCGGGATCTGCTTCCTGCACAGCTACGCCAACCCGGCGCATGAGCAGCGCGCGCGCGACATCGTGCGCGAGGTCGCCCCCGAGGTCCTGGTGTCGATCTCGTCGGAGGTCTCGCCTGTCTACCGCGAGTACGAGCGTGCGAGCACGACCGTGCTCAACGCCTATGTGATGCCGGTGGTCAGCGCCTATATCGGCCGCATCGAGGATGGTCTCGCGGAGATGGGCCGCACGCGCTCGCTCTACATCATGCAGTCCAATGGCGGCATCGCCTCCGGCGACTATGTCCGCCGACATCCGATCCGGATCATCGAGTCCGGCCCCGCGGCTGGGGTTCTGACCGCGGCGCGTTACGCGGAGGCCGCGGGAACGTCCAACCTGATCTCCTTCGACATGGGCGGCACGACGGCGAAGGTCTGCCTCATCGAGAACGGTCGTCCAGGCATGACCGAGACCTTCGAAGTCGACATGATCAACCTGAAGCCGAACAGCGGCATCCCGATGAACATCCCGGCGATCGATCTCGTCGAGATCGGCGCTGGCGGCGGCTCGATCGCGCGCGCGGAGATGGGCGGCATCAAGGTCGGGCCGATCAGCGCGGGTTCCTCGCCTGGTCCGATCTGCTACGCGCTCGGCGGTCGCGAGCCGACGGTGACAGATGCCAATCTCGTCCTCGGCTATCTCAACCCCGCCTATTTTCTCGGTGGCGCGATGGCGCTCGACGTCGACGCGGCGCGTGCCGGCATCATGGAGCGTGTCGCGGCGCCACTGGGCATGACGCTCGAGGAAGCCGCCTGGGGCATCTACGAGGTCGTGACCACCCAGATGGCGCAGGCCGCGCGCGCGGTCTCGATCGGCAAGGGCAGGGATCCACGGCATTTCGCGCTGATCCCGTTCGGTGGCGCCGGGCCGCTTCACGGCGCCGAACTGGCGCGGCAACTCGGCTGCGGCCGCGTCGTGTTTCCGAAGGGCGCCGGCGTCGAGACCGCGATCGGGCTGCTGATGGCCGATCCCGCCTTCGACGTCGCGCGCACGAGCATCCTCGCCCTCGAGCCCGAGAACCTGCCGCAGATCAACCAGCTCCTTGCCGGGCTCGCGGCGGACACCGGGCGCGAGCTCGATGCGTGCGGCCTGGATGGCGAGCGTCGCCTGGTCGCCAGTTGCGACATGCGCTTCGTCGGACAGGGATATGAATTGACCGTCGAACTTCCCGCCGGACCCTATCGTGCGGAGGATGCCGAAACGATCCGCCAGGCATTCCTGCGGACCTATGCGGCGACCTATGGCGAGCGGGCCTTCGACCCGAAGGCGCCCATCGAGGGGGTGCTGTGGCGGATGGCGGCGTCGATCCGGACGCCACGCCTCACACACCCGGATCTGCCGATGGACGGCGCCGGTATCGGTGCCGGTGTCGCGCTCAAGGGACGACGTCCGGCGTATTTCCGGGATCGTCGCCGCGCCGAACCCTGCGACGTCTATGACCGCTATCTCCTCCCGGCCGGCGCCCGCTTCACCGGGCCGGCGATCGTGGAAGAGCGGGAATCGACCATCGTCCTGCCGCCCGGAGCGGCGGCCCAGGTCGATGCGAAGGGCAATCTCGTCGTCGATTTCGGCGGTTGAGGCGGAGACGCAACGATGAGCACACACGTCGATCCGATCACGTTCTCGGTCATCTGGGGCGGTCTCGTATCCGCCTCCGCGGAGATGGGGGCCACGCTGCAGCGCACCGCGTATTCGAGCGCCGTGCGCGAGGGGACCGACTTCTCCACCGGGATGTTCGACGCCGACGGGCACATGGTCAGCCAGGGGGATTACAGCCCCGGCCATCTCGGCTCGATGGCCTACACGGTCGGGAAGATGCTCGCCTATTATCCCGCGCACACGCTGCGCCCGGGCGACGCGATGATCTCGAACGATCCGGGCATCGGCAGCGGACATCTGCCGGACATGTACATGGTGTGTCCGGTTTTCCTCGACGACACGCTGATCGGCTTCGCGGTGAACATCGCGCACCAGATCGACATCGGCGGTTCGGGCGCGGGCTCGCAGGTGGTCGACGGGATCCTCGACAATTATCAGGAGGGCATTCGGTTCCTGCCGACGATGCTTTATCGCGCAGGCGAACCGAACGAAGAGATATTCCGCATCATCGAGGCGAATGTGCGCATGCCCGAGGTGATCGGCGACATGCGCGCGCAGTACATCGCGAACCAGGCGGGCGGAGCGCGCATGCAGGCCCTCGCGCGGACCTACGGGATACCGGTCCTTCGCCAGGCGATGCGCGACCTGATCGACCGGAGCGAGGCGCAGATGCGCGAGGCGATCGGCCGGCTCAAGCCCGGCACGTATCGCTTCGAGGACCAACTCGACGATGTCGGACCCGGGACAGCGCCGGTCCTGGCAAGGGTCGCGGTGACGATCGGCGAAGACGGCGTGACCGTCGACTGGACAGGCAGTGGCCCTCAGCGCGAGGCGGGATTGAACTCGTACCTGTCGTACACGAACGCCTATGCCCTCGCGGCGGTGAAGAGCGTGACCTTGCCGCTGCTGCCGCAGAACGCCGGAACGATGCGCATGATCCGGACCATCGCGCCGGAGGGCTGCTTCTTCAATCCGCGTCGTCCCGCGCCTTGCGGCGGGCGCGCGACCGTGTCGCACAGGATCTACGAAGTGATCATGGGCGCGCTCGCGCAGGCGGCCCCGGACAAGGTGATCGCCGCCAATTCCCATTTCTTCAACCCGAATATCGGGTTCCAGGATGCGCAGACCGGACGGATCTCGATCGTCTGGGAGACGATCATCGGCGGCGTCGGGGCGCGCCATGGAGCGGACGGGGCCGAGGCGCTCGCTTCGCCCTGGAACGGCACCAACATGCCGGCGGAGATGCAGGAGATGAAATGTCCGATCCTTGTCGAGCGGGTCGAACTGATCCCCGACAGCGCGGGTGCCGGGAAATGGCGCGGCGGATCTGGCATGCGCAAGGACATGCGCATGCTGGCTCCGGACGGAAACTTCTACAATCTCGGCGATCGTCACCGGTTCCAGCCCTATGGGCTCGCCGGTGGGCGCCCAGGTGCGCTTGGACGAACGCTGATCGTGTCGCCGACGCAAGGCGGTCGCGAGGTCCATTCGAAGGGCAATTACCGGCTCGCGGAAAACGATGTCGTGAGTTGGCAGACCGCGGGAGCAGGCGGATACGGCGATCCGCTCGAGCGTGATCCCGAGGCCGTCCTGCGCGACGTGCATGCGCGCTTCGTGTCGGTCGAGGGGGCGCGCCGCGATTACGGCGTTGTCGTCGCCGGATCGCCGCTTGCGATCGATGTAGAGGCGACGTCGGCACTGCGTCGATCGATGCGTGCCGCCTGAAGGACGACAACGGCGCTCAATAGAGGCCTTCTCCGGGCGGCGGCTTGCGGCGGCCGAGGCGCGTATACGCGTCCTCCGGGATCGCCTCCGCGGTCTTGTAGAAATGCCAGTGGCAAGGCTTGGCCGGATCGCGGTCGTAGCCCGTGACCCAGAGCGGGTGTCCGCCCCACTCCATCGGCAGCACTTCGTTCACCGCGCAGTGCAGGCAGTAATAGGGGACACCGCTCTGGCCCCAGCTCCAGTCATGGGCCGCGCGGGTGGACCCGAACCGGTAAGGCGGTCCCAGGCGCGACGGCGTTCCATCGACCGGGTCGCCACGTCGCATGCGGCCACCGCTGCCGCAGGGATCCATGCGGATCGTGAAGCGGTCGGGTTCCTCGATCACGTCGATGCCGCCATCCTGGTCGGGTCCGCAGCGATGGCTACGCATGATCTCGGCCGTGATCTGGACGCGCTGCGCCACCGGCATCTTCAGGAATCCCTTCCAGGTACGGCGGAGCATCCAGCCGGACTGGCTGTCCCGCAGACACTCGTACATCGCCTCCTCGCCGAAGCGTTCGGCGATCCGGGTCAGGAGATCCCAGACCCAGTCGCACATGAGATCGTGGAGCGCCTTGCCCTCGTCGATCATGTAGCGCGCCAGAGCCTTGGCCTCGTCCAGGCGACCGCCGTCGATGGCTTCGATGATCCGCTCCGGTGTCGCGATACCCAACTCGTCCCAGTCGTCCTGGCGGACGGGACGGCCAAGCATGGCCAGTTCGGCGAGTTTGAGCATCGGCGAGACTCCTTGCGCGCGACGCGCGTCCATCGCACGAGCATATGAAAAATATGAACGCTGGGTCATTGTTCATTTGTTCTTTTGCGCGGTCCCGTCGCGCGATAAGGTTTCCGTCGTGAATGGTGTCGACGCATATCCCGGGACCGGCGCTTCGCGGTCTACGGTACCCGAGGTCGCCTGGGGGCTGATGCGCTCGATGATACGGATCCGTCGCGTCGAGGAGCGGCTCGCGCGGCTCTTCGCCGATGGCGAGGTGCCAGGGTTCATCCATCTCAGCATCGGGCAGGAAGCGATCGCTGCCGCATTCGGTGCCTGCCTCTCGGATGTCGATACCGTGGCGTCGACGCATCGTGGTCATGGGCACTGCCTTGCGAAGGGCGTGCCGGTGTCCGCGCTCGTCGCCGAGGTGATGGGGCGCGACAGCGGCGCGTGCCGCGGACGCGGCGGATCGATGCATGTCGCCGATCTCGCGCGCGGCATGCTCGGTGCCAACGGGATCGTCGGTGCCGGTGCCCCGATCGCGCTGGGCAGCGCACTGGCCCACAAGCTGTCCGGGCGGCGCGCCGTCGCGGTGGCTTTTTTCGGCGACGGTGCGATGGCCGAGGGCGCGGTCTACGAGACGATGAACCTCGCGGCTCTCTGGCAGGTGCCGCTCGTCATGGTGTGCGAGCGCAACGGATGGTCGGAGTTCTCGCCGTCCGACCGCGCATTTGCGGGCGACGGCGGCAAGCTCGCGGCGGCGTTCGGTTTTCCATTCCTGTCTCTCGACGGCGACGACGTTCTGGCGATGCACGCGGCGGTGGGCCCGCTGGTCGCGGCGTGTCGCGAGGATCGTCGTCCGTGTCTCGTGTCCTGCGCCACGCACAGGGTGGCGGGACATTTCGAGGGCGATCCGCAGCGCTACCGGAATGCGCCGGAGCGCGCTGCCGCGGCGGCGCCGGAAACACCTCCACCCACGACGACAATGTCCAGCGGCCGATCCGATCATGCGTCTCGCCGCGCAGCTGTGCGTCGACGAGGATCATGACGCGCGCGCGCGGCTCGATGCGATCGAGGCCGAGATCGCCGCCGAGGTCGACGCAGCCGTCGACGCCGCACGCCGGGCCCCGGACCCGGATTTCGATCTCGCGCGGGGCGACGTCTATGGCTGAACTGCGCTTCGGCAAGGCGATCAATCTGGCGCTCGCGGATGCGATGCGCGACGACCCTGCCGTCGTTCTGTTCGGCGAGGACGTCGCCGCGGCCGGTGGTCCCTTCGGCGTGACCCGCGGACTTCTCGATGCCTTCGGCCCGCAGCGCGTGCTCGATGCCCCGATTTCGGAGGCCGCGATCGTGGGCGCGGCGGTGGGAGCCGCCTTGTGCGGGCTCAAGCCAGTCGTCGAGATCATGTTCATGGATTTCATGACGCTGGCGATGGACCAGATCGTCAATCAGGCGGCGAAGGCGCGGTTCATGTTCGGCGGGCGCGGAGGCGTTCCGCTCGTGCTGAGGATGCCGCATGGTGGCGGCCTCAACGCCGGGCCACAGCACTCGCAATGTCTCGAGGCATGGCTCGCGCATGTCCCCGGCCTCAAGGTGGTGGTGCCGGCGACCGCCGCCGACGCCTACGGCCTGCTGCGCAGCGCGATCGATGATCCCGATCCCGTCGTGGTCGTCGAGCACAAGGGTCTCTACGCGCTGTCCGAAAACGTCGACGAGACGCTGGTGCATGTGCCGATCGGGCAGGGTCGCATCGCCCGTGCCGGTCGGGATGCGACAATCGCGACCTATGGTGCGCTGCTTCGCGAGGCCCTTGTGGCAGCCGATCGTCTCGCCGCCGAGGGCATTTCCTGCGAGGTCGTCGATCTCCGCAGCATACAGCCCTGGGATGAGGCGCTGCTTCGCGCGTCGGTCGGCCGGACACATCGTCTGGTCGTGGCACATGAGGCGGTCGAGGCCTTCGGTGTGGGTGCGGAGATCGTGGCCCGGATGGTGGAACTCGCCTTCGACGATCTCGATGCGCCGATCCTGCGCGTCGGTGCGCCCTTCATGCCCGTCCCCTTCGCGAAAACCCTCGAGACCGCCTATCGGCCGGGGGCGGACCGTATCGTCGCGGCATGTCGCCGCCTCATGGAGTAGCGCGATGAGCGAACCCACGATCCTGATCGCGCGCGATGACGCCGTCGCGACGCTCACGATCAACCGCCCGCAGGTTCTCAACGCGCTCGACATCCCGACCCTGCTGGCGCTGGAGGCGGCATGGAGCGAGGTCGAGGCCGATCCCGCGGTGCGGGTGATCGTGATCACCGGCGCGGGCGATCGCGCCTTTGTCGCCGGCGGCGACATCCGTGATCTCGGCTCGCGCAGCGGCCTCGCGCATTACCAGGAATTCGCGGAGCTGATCCATCGTGTCTTCCGCCGCGTCGAGACCTGCGACAAGCCGACGATCGCCGCCGTGAACGGATGGGCGCTCGGTGGCGGCACCGAGTTGATCCTGTGCTGCGATATCCGCATCGTCGCATCGCAGGCGCGGCTGGGCCTTCCCGAGATCACGCTCGGCCTCTTTCCTGGCGCGGGCGGCAGCCAGCGGCTGATCCGGCAGGTTCCGCTCTGCCGGGCGAAGGAGCTGATGTTCGTCGGCGAACAGATCGACGCGCAGCAGGCCCTGGCGATCGGATTGGTCAACCGTATCGTGCCGCGCGAGGCGCTCGCGACCGAGACGGCCGCGCTTGCCGCGAAGATTGCGTCGCGCTCGCCGCTGGTCCTAAAGCTTCTCAAGCGCACGCTGGGCGACGGGGCCGACATGCCGATGTCTGCCGCGCTCGCGCACGAGAAGGCCATGATCGGGCTCGTGCTCGACAGCGCCGACGCCCATGAAGGGTGCAGCGCGTTCCTCGAGAAGCGCAGCCCGCAATTCCGGGGCGCGTGATGGGGGCGGCGCAGATCCTGCGCATGCCGAAGCTCGGCCTCACGATGGAGAGCGGGGTCGTCTCCGCATGGACGATCGCCGAAGGCGAGCGCTTCGTGGCCGGCCAGATCATCGTGGTCGTCGAGACCGACAAGATCGCGAGCGAGGTCGAGGCTCCCGCTGCGGGTCGTCTTCTGCGCCATGTCGCGCGGCCGGGTGACCTCGTGGATGTCGGCGCAGCCATTGCCGAATTCGAGGCGGACGACGGTGCGGCCCCGTCCGGTGCGGCGGCTCCCGACTCACGCCTGGCATCGCATCGTGCCGATGCGCCGACGCTGCCCGTTTCGACCCGTATGCCGGCGCAGAGTGGCAAGCCGCGCGTCGTCGCGACGCCGCTCGCGCGGCGGCTCGCGCGCCAGGCCGGCATCCGCCTCGATGGCCTGTCCGGTTCCGGGCCCGGAGGCCGGATAAAGGCAGTCGACATCGAGACGGTGATCGCGCGCGACGAACGTGCGCGCCGCGATGCAGACCGGCCCGGTGCCGATGCGCAGCGGATGGCGGCGTCGCGCATGGTCGTCGCCAAGCGGGACATTCCGCATTTCTACCTCGCCAGCGAGGTCGAGGTGTCGGCGCTCGAGGCGTTGCGTGGGACGCTCAAGCAGGAGGGGCGCGGCGTCTCGCTCTCCGGTTTTCTTGTCGCCGCGATCGTGCGTGCCCTGGCGGCGGACAGGGCGACGATGCGTGTCTGGAGGTCGGGGGGGCCAGCCCGGCTCGAGCGGATCGATCTGGGGGTTGCGATCGATACGCCGGCCGGGCTGGTTGCGCCCGCCCTCAAGGGGTTGGATGCCGCCGATCTGCACAGCATCGCGTCGCGGCTTGCCGCGCTGACGGAACGCGCCCGCGCCGGCGCCCTTCGACCCGACGATCTCGACGGCGAGCCGATGATGACGCTGTCGAATGCCGGCATGCACGACGTCACGTGGATGACGTCGATCATCCCGCCCGGACAGTCGGCGATACTGGGCGTCGGATCCGTCCGCTCCGTGTTCCGGCCCGATCCGCAGGGGCGTCCCGTTTTGGCACACGAAATGGGGCTGGTCCTGTCCTGCGATCACCGGATATTCGATGGCGTGTCCGGTCTCGCTCTTCTCAACCGGATCCGTACGGCCCTGTCACGGCCTCACGATCTGCTGTCGACACCGCGCATGGAAGGCTGAACGCAATGGACTTCGCACTCGCCGAGCACCAGCGCCTGATGCTCGACACCGCGCGACAGATCGGGCGCGAATACGGACTCGCGTACTGGCGCGATATCGACCGCGACCGGCGTTTTCCTGCGGAGGCCTGGAAGGCGATCTGCCGTGCCGGACTGTGTGGCGTCGCGCTGCCTGAGCATCATGGTGGCGCCGGGCTTGGAATGCTCGATCTTGCCCTGGTGATCGAGGCGCTGACCGAGGGCGGGGCAGGCGCCACCCTCGCGCAGGTCTTCATGATCAATCCGATCTTCGGCGGCGTGGCCTTGTCGCGCTTCGCGACCGACGCGATGCGCGAGCGCTACCTGCCCAGGATCGTGTCCGGCGACATGAATTGCTGCATGGCCCTGACGGAGCCCGACGCGGGCAGCAACACGCTGGAAATGCGCAGCTTCGCGTCGCGTGACGGCGATGGGTGGCGTCTCGACGGGCGCAAGATCTGGATCACCGCCGTTCCCGACGCGGAGAAGATGCTGGTCGTCGCGCGTACCAAGACGGTCGCCGAGTCGTCGCGCCGGACCGACGGGATCAGCATGTTCTTCATCGATGTCGATCGCGCGGGCCTGACCCATACGCCGATCGAGAAGGTGGGCACCAACACGCTGTCGTCCAGCACGGTTTTCTTCGACGGGGTCCGGATCGAGCCGCACGAACTGGTGGGCACGCTCCATGGCGGGTGGAACGAGTTGTTGCATGTGCTGAACACCGAGCGGATCGTGACGACCGCGGGGCTCGTCGGGGCCGCGCGCCTCGCCCTGCGCCTTGCCGCCGAGTATGGTGCGACACGCAAGGTGTTCAACGACAGGCCGATCGCCGCCTACCAGGGGCTTCAGTTTCCGCTTGCGCGGGCATCGGCCGAGATCGAGGCCGCGTCGACGCTGAACCTCAAGGCTGCATGGAAATGCGACCAGGGTCTTGCCTACGGCAGCGAGGCGAACATGGCCAAGGTCGTCGCCGCACGGGCCGCGAACGAGGCGATCGAGCGTGCGATGCAGACCCATGGCGGCATGGGCTATGCGAAGGAGTTCCATATCGAACGGCTCTGGCGCGATGCGCGGCTCTTCCTCTTCGCGCCAGTGTCGGAGGAAATGATCCTCAATTTCATCGCCGTCCACGACCTGGGTATGCCGCGCGGCTACTAGGAGGTTCGCCATGGTCGATCCGTCGTCCCAAGATGCGTGCGTCGTGCGCCTGGAGACGCGCGGATCGACGGCGTGGGTGACGATCGCCAATCCGCCGGTCAACGCGCTGTCGCGGGCGGTGCGGGCGGGCTTGGCGGATTGCCTGCGCGCCGCGATCTCGGATCCCGCCGCGACGCTGGTCGTGATCACCGGCGATGGGCGCAACTTCGTCGCCGGCGGCGACATCTCCGAATTCGACGCGCCGCTGCAGCCTCCCGACATGAACGATGTGCTGACGCTGATCGAGGCGGCGGACAAGCCCGTGGTCGCGTTCGTGAACGGCACGGCTCTTGGCGGCGGTCTCGAACTGGCTCTGGCCTGTCATGCCCGGATCGCGGTGCCCGACGCGCGGTTGGGTTTGCCGGAGGTCACGCTCGGATTGATCCCGGGCGCCGGCGGCACGCGACGACTGCCGCGCGCGGTCGGTCTCGACGCGGCGCTGGCCATGATCCTCGAGGGTACCCCTGTCGCGGCCGCGCGAGCGCTGGAGATCGGGCTCGTCGACGACGTCGCTTCGGACGGTCCGGACGCGTCATGCGCGCGGCTCGCGGCGGCCATCGCTGGCGCGCCTCTCGCGGAGCGCCGCCTCGGCACGCGCGCGCTGCTCCCCGCACAGCGTGCGCGCGCGGGAGAAGCCCTGGCGCAGGCCCGGCAAGCCGGGCGCGAGCGCTGGCCCTGGTCGGGCGCGCGCCGCGCGGCGATCGATGCGGTCGAGCGCGGGCTGGACGGTCCGCTCGATGCCGCGCTGGTCCAGGAGCGTGCCGCCTTCGACGCCTGTCGCGTCGCCGACGAGGGGCGCGCGCTGATGCACATGTTCTTCGCGGAACGCAGCGCGACCCGGTTGCCGTCCGGGGCCGCGAAGGCGGGCGCCGGGGCCATTCGATCGGTCGGCGTGGTCGGCGCCGGGACGATGGGGCGGGGCATCGCCCTGGCGGTCGCGGGCGCGGGCATTCCCGTGACTGTCTTCGAGAGCGATGCCGGCCGGCGCGACACGGCGCGCGCGGCCATCGATGCGCATTTCCGGACACAGGTGGAGCGCGGCCGGCTCTCTGCGCTGGCTGCCGACGAGGCGCGTTCGCGCGTTGTCTTCGTCGATTCGCTCGCAGGGCTGGCGCAGGCTGATCTCGTCATCGAAGCCGCCTTCGAGAGCCTCTCGGTGAAGCGCGAGATCTTCGCGGCGCTTGATGCCGTCGCCGCTCCGGGCGCGATCCTTGCGACGAACACATCGACACTCGATGTCGACGCCATCGCGCGTGCAACGCGGCGGCCCGAGCGCGTCCTCGGACTTCACTTCTTCAGCCCGGCCAACGTCATGCGCCTGCTGGAGATCGTGCGTGCGCCGTCGACCGACGGATCGACATTGCGCGCCGCAGCAGAATTCGCCCGGCGTATCGGCAAGACCGGCGTGATCGTCGGCAACGCCTTCGGTTTCGTCGCCAATCGGATGATCTTCGAGTATCAGCGCCAGGGCGAGTTCCTGGTCGAGGAGGGAGCCTCTCCGGCCGATGTCGATCGTGCGCTGGTCGCGTTCGGAATGCCGATGGGACCCTTCGCCATGGCCGACATGGCGGGGCTGGACGTCGCCTGGTGGCTGCGCAAGGAGGTCCCGGCGATGCGCCGGAGCGATCGTCGACAGAGCAGGCTCGCCGATCTGCTGTGCGAGCGCGGCTGGTTCGGTCAGAAGACCGGACAGGGCTGGTTCCGCTACGAGGCCGGGGCGCGCAAGCCGCTGCCGTCGCCGGAGGCCGACGCCATGGTCGAAGCCGAGCGGATCCGCACAGGGCGAACGCCGCGCGCGATCGGAGAGCAGGAAATTCTCGATCGCTGCCTCTTCGCGCTCGTGAACGAGGCGGCGCGTATCCTCGAGGCTGGTCTCGCCGCGAGACCCGGCGACATCGATGTGATCTATGTCCATGGCTTTGGCTTCCCCCGCTGGCGCGGAGGTCCGCTGCACTGGGCCGACGGTGTCGGGATCGCCCATGTCCATGAGGTGCTGAGCGCGTGGGCCGCGCGTGGCGAAGAGTGGCTGACACCGGCGCCCTTGCTGGCGCGCATGGCCAGGGACGGGGTCGGCTTCGCCGAATTGGAGCGCAAGGGGTGGATCGGGGCATGAAGGACGCGGCAATCGTCGGCGTGGCGCGCACGCCGATCGGCAAGGCGGGGCGCGGCAGCCTGAACGCGACCCATGGCGCGACCATGGCCGGTCATGCGATCGCGGCGGCGATCGCGCGATCCGGCGTCGATCCTGCCGAGATCGACGACGTCCTGCTCGGCTGCGCATGGCCCGAAGGCGCGACCGGAAACAACATCGCCCGCATGAGCGCGGTGCGGGCCGGCCTGCCGTTGTCGGTCGGTGGCGCGACGATCAACCGCTTCTGCAGTTCCGGATTGCAGGCGATCGCGATGGCCGCGCATCGCGTCATGTGCGACGGCGTATCGGCGATGGTCGCGGGCGGGGTCGAATCCGTCAGCCTCGTCGCGGAGCATCTCAACGGCGCGCATGACGACGAGGCATGGCTGCGGGCCCATCATCCGGCGCTGTGGATGCCGATGATCGATACGGCGGAAATCGTCGCGCGGCGTTACGCGATAGACCGCGCGACACAGGACGCCTATGCGCTGGAGAGCCAGCGGCGGATGGCGGCGGCGCAGGCCGATGGCCGCTTCGACGCCGAGATCGCGCCGATCGATGTCGGCATGCGGGTCAAGGATCGCGCGAGCGGTGCCGAGACGGTCGTTGCGACGCGCTTCGGGCGCGACGAGTGCAACCGGGCCGACACGACCGCCGAAGGTCTGTCGCGCCTGGCACCGGTGCGCGGAGTGGACGGGACGATCACGGCCGGGAATGCGAGCCAGCTCTCCGATGGTGCTGCCGCGGTCGTCTTGATGGACGCCGATCTTGCCGCGCGCCGCGGCTTGCGGCCGCTGGGTCTCTTCCGGGGCTTCGCGGTGGCCGGATGCGAACCGGACGAGATGGGGATCGGTCCGGTCTTCGCCGTGCCGAAATTGCTTGCGCGCCATGGCCTCCGGATCGAGGACATCGATCTCTGGGAACTCAACGAGGCGTTCGCGGTTCAGGTCGTTCATTGTCGTGACCGTCTCGGGATCCCGATGGAGCGGTTGAACGTGAATGGCGGATCGATCGCGATGGGGCATCCCTTCGGCGTCAGCGGGGCGCGGCTTGCGATGCATGCGCTGATCGAGGGGGCCCGGCGCGGCGCGCGCCGGGTCGTCGTCACCATGTGCGTCGGCGGCGGGATGGGCGCCGCCGGACTTTTCGAGGTCGTGTGATGCGGCTCGACGGATATCGGACCTACCATCGAATCGAGCGGGTCCATTTCGGACCGGGATCGATCGCCCGCGTGCCCGACGAGGTCGAGCGCCTGGGCGCGCGTCGCGTCTTCATGATCGTCAGCAGGACCCTCGACCGGACAACCGGCGTCGTGCGCGACCTCCGGGCCCGGCTTGGCGAACGATACGCGGGCATGTTCGATTCCATGCCGGCGCACACGCCGCGGGATGGCGTCGTCGAGGCGGCGTCGCGTGCGCGCGAGGCGCGCGCCGATCTGGTCCTGACGGTCGGCGGTGGTACTGTCATGGACGCGGGACAGCTCCTGCGCCTGTGCATCGAGCACGACATCACGTCGCCCGACCAGCTCGATGCCTATCGGACGATCGCGCGCCCCGATGGTACGCGTCATCTGCCCGACTACGCGGCGCCGCGCATGCCGCAGATCGCCGTGGCGACCACGCTCTCCGCGGGCGAGTTCAACCCGATTCTCGGGTGCACCGATACACGGCGGGGGGTGAAGGACATCTACACCCATCCCGGTCTCGCGGCACAGGTCGTGATCCTCGACGCCGATGTCACGCGCCATACGCCAGAGCGGCTTTGGCTATCGACCGGGATCCGGGCCCTCGATCACGCCGTCGAGACCATCTGTTCGCCGAAGGTGGACGACTACTCGATGGGACCGGCCATGCATGCGGTCCGTCTGCTGGTCTCGAACCTGCCGCGTACGCGCGTGGCTCCGGACGATCTCGAGGCACGCCATCGCTGCATGATGGCCGCGTGGCTGTCCGCCGACCACAACATGGCCTTCGTACCGATGGGGGCGAGCCACGGCGTCGGGCACATGCTTGGGGGCGCCCTGGGCGTTCCGCATGGCGAGACATCTTGCGTGATGCTTCCGGCGACCCTGCGGTTCAATGCGGCGCATTGTCCAGAGGCCCAGGACATCGTCAGCTCGCTGATGGGGCGGCCTGGCGTGCCGGCGTGGACGGTGGTGCGCGATTTCGTCGCCGGCCTCGGCCTGCCGACGAGCATGGAGGAGATCGGGGTGACGCGCGCGCACATGCCCCAGATCGCGTCCGCGTCGATGCAGAGCCATTACGTGCTCAACAATCCGCGCCGGATCCGCAGCGAGGCGGAAGTCTGCGAATTGCTGTCGCTTGCCTTCGCCGGGGCCTGAAACCCGCACGGCCGATCACGACCCCGTGAAGCTGGGCGGTCGCTTCTCGAGGATCGCGGTTACGGCTTCCTTGTGGTCGTCGCTGTGGTGCAGGGCCGCCTGCATGCCGCTCGTCAGGTCGAGGAACGCGGGCAGGGGCAGCGCGAGCGCCTCGCGCAAAAGGCGCTTGGTGCGGCGCGTCGCGGCCGGCGGGTTCGCGGCGATCGCCTCCGCCAGCGCGATGGCGGCTTGCATCAGGTCTGCGTGAGGCACGACATCCGATACAAGCCCTATGGAGCGCGCGCGTTCGGCCGAGATCGTCTCGCCGGTCAGCGCCATGCGCGCGGCGGCGGCGACACCGATGGCGCGCGCGAGGAACCAGGCGCCTCCGTCCCCCGGAACGAGCCCGACCTTGACGAAGCTTTCCGCGAAGGTCGCGCGCTCGGAGGCGATGCGGAGATCGCACATCGCGGCGAGGTCGCATCCCACGCCCACGGCGGGTCCGTTCACCGCGGCGACGATCGGGATATCGATGGCCTGGAACGCGAGCGGGATGCGCTGCACGCCGCGCCTGTAGTTGTCCTGCACCTCGAGCGCGGTGCGCCCGCCGCCAAGGCCGGTCCCCGCGCGCATCTGCTTGAGGTCGCCTCCGGCGCAGAAGGCCGGATCGGCACCGGTCAGGATGATCGCGCGCTTCGCGCGGTCGGCATCGAGCCTGACGAGGCAATCGACGAGTTCGGCGCAATCCTCGAAGCTCGAGATGGCGTTGCGACTCTGGGGGCGATCGAGTTTCACGATCGCGATGGCGCCGCGATCCTCGACGGCGAGATAGCTCACGACACGTCCTCCGGCACCAGGGCGGTGCATTTGATCTCCAGCAGCAATCCCGGCCGCGAGAGCGACTGGACGCCGATCGCGGTCCACGGACAGGTCTGACGCGGGAACACGCGGTTTTTGACCCGCTTGAAGGCATCGAAATGCGTCTGCATCTCGACATGGTAGGTGGTGAGGTCGACCACGTCCGCGAACCCGCATCCGGCCTCGGCCAGCACGGTGCGCAGATTCTCCCAGCAGGCTTCGAACTGCCTTTCCGGGTCCTCGATGACGCGCAGATCGTCGGTGCGTCCGACCTGGCCGGCGCAGTAGAGCGTCCGGCCGACCTGGAGCGCGGGCGCGTATCCATAGTCCTCGTAGATCCGTGCCATGCGTGCCGGCACGATCGTCTTGCGCAGCGTCGTCACCGTCTTCTCCTGTTGTCGCCGGTCATCCAAGGGCCGGCGTGACGCCACGCGGCCAGAACCGGCAGGACACGAAATGGCCTGGCGCGATCTCGTGCAAGGGGGCAGTGCCGGTCGCGACGTGATCGATCCCGAACACACATGGTCCCGTTTCGGCGTCGCGACCGCGAAAATCCGGATCCATCGTCGCCTCTGCAAGGCGCGCGCGCTGGCGCGCGGGATCGGGAATCGGGACGGCGTCGAGGAGGTTGCGCGTGTAGGGATGCGCGGGCGCATCGTAGACCTGCGCTGCATCGCCGAGTTCGACGATCCTGCCGCCATACATGACGGCGACGCGGTGCGCGACGGCGCGCACGACCGCGAGGTCATGGGCGATGAAGAGCAGCGAAAGCTGCAGCTTCGCCTGCAGAGACTGGAGGAGGTCGACGATCTGGGCTTGCGTGCGTACGTCGAGTGCCGAGACAGGTTCGTCGCAGACCACGAAATCCGGGTTCACGGCGAGTGCCCGGGCGATGACGATGCGCTGGCGCTGCCCTCCGGAGAATTCATGCGGATAGCGCCGGACCATCGCCGGATCGAGGCCGACCAGCGTCATCAACTCGGCGACGCGCTCGTCGACCCTGCCGCGCGGGACCGTGGCATGTATGCGCAGCGGTTCCGCGAGTATCTGGGCAACCGTCATCCGCGGATGGAGGCTCGAATAGGGGTTCTGCAGGACGAACTGCATATGCCGGCGCATCGCCCGGAGGTCCGTTGCCGGGAGGCTGGTAAGATCGTGGCCGAGCAACCGGACCGTTCCCGTGCTGACGGGCTGGAGTTGCAGGATCGCGCGGCCGGTGGTCGTCTTTCCCGATCCCGATTCGCCTACGAGTCCGAGGGTCTGTCCCCGGCCGATATCGAACGACACGCCGTCGACGGCGCGCACCGGGGGGCGGCCGCGTCGCGCCGGGAAGGTGACGGTGAGGTCGCGTACCTCGAGGAGGGGCGGCGCCGCGCTCATCCGCCCGGCCTCGCTCCGTCCAGGCGCGGTACTGCCGCGAGCAAGGCGCGCGTGTAGGGATGCGTCGGCGCGGCGAAGAGTTGGTCGATCGCTCCCGCCTCCACGATCTCGCCGCCGTGCATGACGTTGACCCGTTCGACCATGCCCGCGATCACGCCGAAATCATGGGTGATCAGCATCAGCGCCATGCCCAATTCGCGGCGAAGCCGGTTGAGCAGGCGCAGGATCTGCGCCTGCACGGTGACGTCGAGCGCGGTCGTCGGTTCGTCGGCGATCAGGAGATCGGGCTGGCACGACACGGCGATCGCGATCAGGACGCGTTGGCGCATCCCACCCGAGAACTGGTGGGGAAAATCGTCGGCGCGGACGGCCGGATCTCGGATCCCGACCAGACCGAGCAACTCGACCGTGCGTCGCCGGGCTGCGCTGCGGGAGAGGGACATGTGGCGCCGGAGGATGTCGTCGATCTGCGCGCCGACACTCATCACCGGGTTCAGGGAGGCCATGGGATCCTGGAAGACCATGGCGATCCGCCGTCCCCGGACATCGCGCATCTCGCGCTCCGTCAGCGCGAGGAGGTCACGACCGCGAAACGCGATCCGCCCGCCCCATGCAACCGAGGACCCTTCGGGCGCGAGGCGCATGATGGCCCGCGCCGTGACGCTCTTGCCGCAGCCCGATTCCCCGACGAAACCGACCGCCTCGCCGGGCGCGATATCGAAGGAAACGCCCTTCACCACGGTCGTGGGATTGCCATCGCGGGCGAAGCGTGCGGTCAGGCCGCGGACTTCGAGGAGCGGTTCCATCACCTGCTCCCGACGTCCAGGACTTCGCGCAGGCCGTTGGCCAGCACGATGAAGGTCAGGGAGGCGAAGACGATGGCCACCGCGGGGCCGATGACAGTCAGCGGGGCGAGTTCCATGAATTGCCGCGCCTCGGCGAGCATGCTGCCCCAATTGGGGTCGGGCGGCGGCGGCCCGAGGCCGAGGAAAGACAGTGCGGTCACCGTGAAGATCGTGTTGGCGAGCGTCAGGCTGGTCTGGACCAGGATCGGCGAGATCACCAGCGGCAGCACATGCACGACGGCGATCCGGAACTCGCCGACGCCGACGCTGCGTGCCGCCTCGACATGGTCCCAGCGCTTGACGCTCAGGACGGGGCCGCGAACCACCCGCGCGAGGGTCGGTGTGTAGACGATCGCGATCGTGATGATCAGGTTCCGGACCGTGGGACCCAGCGCGGCGACCACGGCGATCGCCAGGAGGAAGACCGGAAACGCGAAGACCACGTCGAGCAGGCGCATGATGACGAGGTCGACCTTGCCGCCGACATAGCCGGACACGAGGCCAAGGACGAGGCCGGCGGCGAGCGCCAGCGACACCGCGACGAAGGTGATCATCAGCGTTCCGCGGCCGCCTACGATCAACCGGCTCAGAAGATCGCGACCGATCGAATCGGTCCCGAGCCAGTGCGTCGCATCGGGACCTGCAAGCGAGTTTGCGGATGTCTTCGCCGCGTTGAAAGGCGCGATCGACGGGCCAGCGACGACGATGAGCAGCAGCAGCGCCAGCATCGCCGCGCCGATCGCGACCATCGCGATGCCACGATGCGTGCGGCGTGGCGCGGCATCAGTCATAGGACACACGCGCGTCGACCCGGGCATAGGCGATGTCCACGGCCACGTTGACGAGCAGCACCACGCTGGCGGCGACGAGGACGATGCCCTGGATCGCAGGGTAGTCGCGGGTGGTCACCGATTCGAACAGGTACTGACCCATGCCCGGTATCGTGAAGATCGTCTCGATCAGGATCGAACCACCCAGCAGCGCGGCCATCTGCAGCCCGGTGACCGTGATCACGGGCGTAAGGGCGTTGCGCACAAGGTAGTCGCGCAGCACCGCGCCGGCGGTCAAGCCCTTGGCACGCGCCACCATCACATAGTCCTGGCTCGACACCTCGAGCACTGCGGCGCGCGTGTTCTCGGAGATCGTGACCGACACGGTGAGCGCCAGCGACAGCGCCGGGAGCAGCAGGCTGGCGACATTCGCGACCGGGTCCTCGGCGAAAGGCACATAGGTGAAGATCCCGATGGTCGGGAAATAGAGCCCTGCGAGCAGCACGATGAGCGTGGCGACGACGAAATTAGGGACCGCGAGCAGCAGGCTGTTCCAGCCGCGCACGATCCAGTCGACGCGCCCGCGCAGGCGCGCGGACGCAAGGCCGGTGCAAGTCCCGAGCGTCAGCGCCATCAATCCCGCGATCAGCGTCAATTCGGCCGTGACGAGAAAACGCGGGACGAGTTCGCCGAGCACGGGACGCCTGGTCGCGAAGGAAAGTCCGAGATCGCCTTGCAGGGCCTTGCCCAGCCAGGCCAGATACTGGGCCCAGATCGGACGGTCGAGACCGAGATTGCGCCGGATCTGATCGAGAGCCTCCGCCGAGATCGTGGTCGTACCCGCCGACGCCTGCGCGAAATCTCCCGGCAGCGCGCGCATCAGCGCGAACGCGACCATGGAGACGCCGAGCAGGATCGGCAGGGTGAGGGCGAGGCGAAGCGCAACCATGCGCATCATGGCGCGCCTCGTCCCGTCTTTGTCCCGTTCGCCCGCGTGTGGCGGAGGGCGACCGGCATCAGTGTCTCACTTGTCGATCCAGGTCGTGCGCACGAAGCTGCGGATGTTGGCGGCGAGGGGGGCATAGCCCTTCGCGTAGCTCCACCAGGCTTCCCAGCGCAGCGGATATTGGTAGATGTCCAGCACATAGGCGTTGTCGGCGATGTGCCGCTGGATGGCCATGTAGGCTTCCGCGCGCTTGCCGCGATCGAGGATCGTCCGTGCCTCCACGACCATCGCGTCGAGCTTGGCATCGGCCATGCCGGAGGATTTGCCCTGGCCATGCATCGAGGTGATGCGCGAGACGATCGCGTCGGGGTCGGGGCTCCAGCTCAGGGCGACCGAGAGCAGGGTCGGGAACTCGCCCTTCAGCCACATGCCGATCAGCGGTGCAGTCTCCATCGGCTTGATGGCGACCTTGATGCCGGCTTCGGCCCATTGCTGCTGCAGGATCTGGGCGCAGCTGACGTCGAGCGGATTGGCTGCGACGACGAGATAGTCGCCCAGGTCGATGCCGTTCGGGTGGCCGGCCTCCGCCAGCAGCTTCTTCGCGGCGGCGATGTCCGTCTTGTAGTACGGCATCTCGCCGGCGCCATCGTAGCCACCGACATGGCTTTCGGGGACCATCGCGGCAACCTTGCCGGAGCCCCCAAGCACCGTCTGAAGGCAAGCGGCCCGGTCGGTGGCGAGGCTGAGCGCGCGGCGCACGCGCACGTCGTTCAGCGGCGCTGCCTTCATGTTCATCCAGACCGGGAAGGTGCGCGTGGTCTTGCCGGGGGCCGAGACCAGGTCGGACGACGTCCGGACGATCTGCGCCGAGACCTTCGGATCCTTGAACCACGTCATGTCGATCGCCTTGGACCGCAGTGCCGAGGTGAGCGACGCCTGGTCCTTGAAGAAGCGGAACACGACGGTGTCGAGATAGGGCAGCCCCGCCTCGTAGTAGCTGGGATTGGCCTTGAGCGTGAATTGCTGGTTCGGCTGGTAGGACTCGAATACGAACGGTCCCGTGCCGACAGGCTTGGTGGCGAGTTCGCCGACGCCGCGCGGGACGATGACGCCCGTGGGATTGGTCGCGAGATAGCTGAGGAAAGCGGCGCTCGGCGCATGGAGATCGAACCGCACGGTCAACCGGTCGACGACCGTGACGTCCTTCACGCTCGCGAAGATCGTCGCGCTCGGGCTCGCCGAGGCCGGATCGCGGATGCGGTCGAAGGTGTGCTTGACGTCCGCAGCCTCGAACTCCTGTCCGTTGTGGAATTTCACGCCGCTGCGAAGCTTGAAGATGTAGGTCGTCGGGTCTGGTTGCTCGAAGCCGGTGGCGAGGTCGGGCTCGACCTTCATGTCGGCGTTCCAGCGCAGCAATCCGCTGTAGATCAGCGCCGTGAAGTCGTAGGACGAGAACGCGGTGAGCGTGACCGGATCGAGGCCGATCGGATCGGCATCGGCGCCGATCGTCAGGCGACCGCCGCGCTTGGGCGCGCCGGCGCCGGATTGCGCCAGTGCCTCGGGTGCGATGCCCAGCGCGCCGGAGGCGAGGGCAAGACGCAGCAGCGTGCGCCTGTCCAGCGACGGCGCCGCGGCCAGGATCCCGGATGTGGCGTGATTGTCCGTATGCGTCATGAGCCCCTCCCCTGAGTCGCTCATGACGCTACCGCGCCCATCAGCGGCCCGGCAAGGCTCGGGCCCATGCGCGACGCGCAGGACTAGCGGCGCGCGTCGGTCCGCGCGACCCAGCGCAGCAGGTTCGACCAGAGCGGACGGAAGCCGTCCCAGTCAGAGAAGGCGCCAGGCAGCCAGTGTGGTCCGATGTCAGACGTCCAGGCGACGCTGCGGCCCTTGCCGTGGGTTCCGGCGACGAGGAGCGGATGCCCGCCCTGATCGGCTGGCACGGAGGCGAGCACCGTCGCGCCGCGCTTCGCCTTCACCTCGTTGACGCCGAGAAGCACCGGCCACGGGCCGGCGGGAACATCCTTCAGGATCGGATGCCGACGCGCCGTCTTGCCGACGACAGCGGTGAACCCCTCGGGGATCTCGACGCGATCGTCGAAGGGATGCATCGAGACCGGCAGGATTTCCTCGATCGGCGTGCGGTGATAGCGCGCGCCTCCGTTGAGCCCCTGGAAGCTGTAGTAGCCACCGATCATCACAAGCCCGCCGCCGCGGGCCACGTAGTCGCGGATCAGCTTGAGGCGGTTTGGGGCGGTCTTCGATTCGATCCACACCTGCGGCGGCAGCAGCAGCGTGTTCGAGCCGATGTCGCTCAGGATGATCGCGTCGTAGGCGTCCAGGGCCTCGGGATCGAGGGGGAAATCGGCCGCCGCGACATGGCTCGGCATGTAGTCGATCGCTATGCCCGCCTTGCGCATCGCGGCGACGAAATGGTCGGCGCCGCGATGGAAGGTGGCGGAGTGGAACTGGTCCCAGCCCTTGATATGCGTCGCGGTGGTGGTCCAGCTCTCGCCCGCGAGCAGCAGCTTCAGATCGCTTGCCATGTCAGGCGCCTCACCCGAGCTTCGCGAACTGCAGCCGCAGCGCGCCGTCGGCATACTGGGTCCAGTCGAGGCGGCTCGTCGATGCCTGGATCGTCGCGTCGAAATGCACGAACAGCATCGGCATCTCGGCGGCGATGGCCGTTTCCGCGGCGCGGTAGAGCCTGGCGCGCTCGGCCTGGTCGACGACGCTGCGCGCGCGGGTCAGCAGGTCGGTCACCGTATCGGACTGCCAGCCGGCGAAATTGTTCGGGCCGGTCTTGGTGAAGTAGTTGAACATGTTCCCGTCGGGATCGGACCGGCCCGACCATGGCGACATGCAGAGGTCGAAGTCGCGCTGACGCAGGACGGTGATCAGGCTCGTGGCATCGATCTGCTTGATGTCCACCTTGAAACCGGCCTGGTTGGCTTGGCTCTGGAGCACCTCAGCGATGCGCACCTGCAGCGGAGAGTTGGTCACGGTAATTGTGACGGGGACCGGCGCGGCGCCCTGACCCGCGTCCGCGAGGAGCTTGCGCGCGCCGTCGCGGTCGAGGCGATTGGGCTTGAACGCCGGGTCATGCGCCCAGCCGATCGACGGCGGGATCGGACCGTATGCGGGAGCGCCGGTGTTGAAATAGACGACACGCTGGATCACGTCGGGATCCATGGTCAGGACGAAGGCGCGGCGTACCCGCGCATCGGCGAACACGCCGCGTGTCGTGTTGAACGAGAACGCGTTGAAGCCGAGCCCTGGCTGCTGCTTGACGGCGACATTCGCTTCGCGACCGAGCTGCGCGACGGATTGCGGCGGGACGCCGTCGACGAGGTGGAGCGTTCCGGATCGCAGGTTGGCGAGCCGTACGGTCTCGTCGGCGATCGGCCGGAACACGACACGGTCGATGCTCGGCAGCCCGCTCCGCCAATATCCGGCGAAGCGCTCGAGCACGAGTTCCGAATTCTTGGTCCAGGACGCCACCTTGAACGGGCCCGCGCCGACGGCCTTCGTCGCGAAATCGGCGCCGAGCGATCTCAGGGCCGAAGGGGAGACCATCATGCCGGCACGATTGGCGAGGACCTGCAGGAATGGCGCATAGGGCGCCTTGAAGCGGACGACGAAGGTGAGGGGGCCCGTCACCTCGACCGCATCGATCGGCCCGAGTTCTCCGCGGCGCGGGGATCCGGTGGCCGGATCGAGCATGCGGTCGAAATTGGCCTTGGCGGCCGCGGCATCGATCGTGGTCCCGTCGTGGAACGTCAGCCCTTGCTTGAGCGTGAACCGGTAGGTGACCGGATCGACGATCTCGACCGCGGCGAGACCCGGCTCGATCTTGAGGTCCGGCGTCAGATGCAGGAGCGGTTCGTGGATGTTGTACTGGACGAGGATCTCGAAGAACGAGGCCATCATTGCCGGATCCAGCGTGACCGGATCGGAGACGATCCCGACATTGAGCGTGCGCGCGGCCTGTGCGTTGGCGCTTCCCATGCCGGTCGCCAGGGACAAGGCCGGGATCGAGCCGGCGAGGCGTGCGAATTGGCGTCGCGTGGTCGTCATGTCTGCGGTCCCCCAAGAAGTTTGATCGGAATTTTCGTCAGGCGCGCGGATCGAGACGGTCGCGCAATCCGTCGCCCAGAAGATTGAACCCGAGCACCGTAGCGAAGATCGCGATGCCGGGAAACCATGCGAGCCAGGCCGACATGTCGAGGAACCCGATCGCGCCGCGGAGCATATTTCCCCAGGTAGGGGTCGGCGGCTGGACGCCAAGCCCCAGGAAGGACAGATAGGACTCGGTGATGATGGCCGAGGCGAAGAGCAGGGATGCCTGGACCACGATCGGTCCCATGGCATTGGGCAGCACGGTCGACACGAGGATAGAAAGCGGACCGAAGCCGAGCGCGCGTCTGGCCTCGACATAATCGAGCGACCTGATCACCAGCGCCTGGCTACGCGCGAGACGCGCGAAGATCGGCAGGTTCACGACGGCGATGGCGAGGATCGCGTTGCTGAGGGAGGGGCCGAGCGCCGCGGTGATTCCCAGCGCGAGCAGGATGCCCGGGAAGGCGAAAAGCACATCCATCACCCGCATGATCGCGGCATCGGCCAGCCCGCCGAAATATCCGGCGATGAGCCCGAGGCCGGTTCCCAGGACCAGGGCGCCCGCGACGCTGAGGAAGCCGACCATCAGGGACGCGCGCGCCCCGTGGACGATGCGCGAAAACGTGTCGCGCCCCAGATCATCGGCGCCGAACCAGTGCGACGCGCCCGGAGGCGCGAGTGCGGCCGCGAAATCGGGAAGGTTGGGATCGTGCGGCGCCAGCCAGGGCGCGCCCAGGGCCGCGCATGCGACCACCGCTACGATCGCTGCGCCGATCGCGGTGCGCGGATCCATCATCATGACAGCCTGATCCTCGGATCGAGCATCGCATAGGCGATGTCGGTGGCGAGATTCAGCAGGACGAACAGGGCCGCCGTGACGAGGATCGTCGCCTGCACCACCGGGTAGTCGCGCGCGAAGATCGCATCGACCGTGAGCTTGCCGATCCCAGGCCATGCGAACACGGTCTCGGTCACCACGACGCCGCCCAGCAACTGTCCGAGCTGGATACCGACGAGCGTCACGAGGGGAATGGTCGTGTTGCGCAGCGCATGGCGCCACACGACCTCGCGCTCCGGCAGCCCCTTGGCGCGGGCCGTGCGGATGTAGTCGGCGCGCAGCACCTCGATCATCGTCGCGCGTGTCATGCGCATCGTGGCCGCTGCGAGCGCGGCGCCGAGCGTCAGGGCCGGCAACGCGAGGTGACGCAGATGACCGAGCGGATCCGCGAGCGGCGGAACGTATCCAGAGGACGGAAAGAGCGGGACATGGACCGAGAGACCGAGGATCAGGAGGACGCCGAGCCAGAAGCTCGGCAGCGACAGGCCGCACAGCGCGACGAAGGATGCCGCGAGATCCTTCGGGCCGTTGCGATGGCGCGCCGCGACGACGCCGGTGGGGATCGCGATGAGCAGCGATACCGCAAGCGCGGCAAGCGCGAGCTGGGCGCTCGGGATCAGTGCCGTGAAGACGAGGGCGGCGACCGGTCGCTCTCCCTGGATCGAACGGCCGAAATCCCCGACGGCGATGTTCGACAGCCAGGCGAGGTACTGGAAGAGGAATGGCCGGTCGAGCGCGAGCTTCGCGCGCAGCGCTGCAATCGACTGGGCGTCTGCCTCGAGGCCGAGCATCGCGACCACGGGATCGCCCGGCACGAGGTGAATGAGCCCGAACGAAACGAAGGATGTGCCGAGCAGGATCGGGACGAGTGCCAGCACTCTGTACGCGATGTAGCGTGTCATCCGCTGGCCGTCGGGATTTCGTCCTTGCGAGGAAACCGGAAACCGCTTTCAGTTTCGTTTGGGCGATGCGACGTTGTCAATCGACCCCCGACATCTGGATACGCTGCCGCAGTGAACGCCCCGACCGTATCGCATACACAGACATTGCTGCGCATCCGGGCCTTACGCATCGGGTTCTCCGGCGGCGCGCGATCGACGCGCCCCGTGGATGGCGTCGACCTCGACGTGGCGGCCGGACGGGTGACATGCCTCGTCGGCGAATCCGGATCCGGAAAGAGCCTCACGGCGCTCGCCGTGATGCGGCTCCTGTCTCCCGCGGCCAGGATCGAGGCCGACGCGCTCGCGTTCGACGGGGTCGATCTGCGGCGACTGGACGAGACGGAAATCGCGGCCCTGCGCGGCAATCGCATGGCGATGATCTTCCAGGAGCCCATGACGTCGCTCAACCCCGTGTTCACGATAGGCGAACAGATCGCCGAGGTGGCGCGCGTCCATCGTGGCCTTGGAGCGGCAGAGGCGCGGCTCGCGGCACTGGAGATGCTGCGCCTCGTCCGGATTCCCGCGGCGGAGACACGGATGGGATCCTATCCGCATCAGTTGTCCGGTGGCATGCGCCAGCGGATCATGATCGCGATGGCGCTCGTCTGTCGGCCCCGGTTGCTCATCGCGGACGAACCGACCACCGCGCTCGACGTCACCATCCAGGCGCAGATCCTCGCGCTGATGGACGAGATGCGGCGCGAACTGGGTACCGCCGTGCTGCTGATCACGCATGATCTGGGTGTCGTCGCGGAACTCGGCGACGAGATGGCCGTGATGTACGCGGGCCGGATCGTCGAGAAGGCCTCGGTCGAGGCGATCTTCTCCGATGCCCGCCATCCCTACACGCTGTCGCTGCTCGCTGCCGTGCCGCGGCTTGCACGGCCAGGCGAGCGCCTTGCGGCGATCGGTGGTTCGGTTCCGTCCGCAGGCGACATGCCGGATGGATGTCGTTTCCATCCGCGCTGCCCCTTCGCCATCGACCGCTGCAGGACGGAGGTGCCCGCGCTTGCTTTCGACCGGGATGGACATGGCGTCGCGTGCTGGAACGCGCCGGTCGAGGCGGGATCATGAGCGCGCCGCTCCTCGAGGTTTCGGGCCTCGGCAAGAGTTTCGACGTAGCTGGCCCAGCGGGAGGCCGGAAACGCCTGCGTGCGGTCGAGGACATGTCGTTCTCCGTCGAGGCCGGCGAGACCTTCGCGCTGGTCGGCGAGAGCGGAAGCGGGAAGACCACGGTCGGCCGTCTGGTGCTCCGACTGATCGAGCCGGACGAAGGGCGCATCGTCTTCGCAGGCACTGACCTGCGGGGACTGGATGGCGCCGGCTTGCGGGCGATGCGGCGCCGCATGCAGATCGTCTTCCAGGATCCCTTCGCCTCCCTCGATCCGCGCGAACGGATCGGCGATGCCATAGCCGCGCCGATCCGCCTGCACCGGCTGCGCCCGGCCGCCCGTCTTGGCGCGCGCGTTGCCGAACTGCTCGATCTCGTCGGTCTCGATCCGAGCCTTGCGGGTCGCTTCCCGCATGCCCTGAGCGGGGGGCAGCGACAGCGTGTCGTCATTGCGCGCGCGCTTGCTGTCGAACCGGAGTTGCTGATCTGCGACGAGCCGGTCGCCGCGCTGGACGTGTCGGTGCAGGCGCAGATCCTCAACCTCCTGCAGGATCTGCGCGCGCGGCTCGGTCTGACGATGATCTTCGTGTCCCACGACATGGGTGTGGTGCGCAGCGTCGCCCACAGCGTGGGCGTGATGTATGCGGGCCGGCTCGTCGAGAGGGGCCCGGCCGCGCGGATCTTCGGGACTCCTCGGCATCCCTACACGCAGGCTCTGCTGGCATCGGTGCCCGCCGTCTCTCCCGCGGCCAGGAGAACCAAGACGGTTCTGCAGGGCGAGCCGCCGGATCCGTTCGCCGCCGCAAGCGGGTGCCGCTTCGCCGATCGATGCCTCCATGTCGCTGATGCGTGCCGCCGTTCTGCTCCGCCTCTGCGCCCCCTGGACGACGCGGCGCATGTCGTCCTGTGCCACAGGCTCGACGATCTCCCCGGAGCCGCTTCACCCTGGGTGGAGGGTGACGCGGCCGTGTAGATCTCGGTGGCCGCCCTATCAGCGAAGCATCGCGCACGACGGATGGATCGGCCCTGATGAGCACGCTGATGGTCCTGGGCAATGCCACGCTCGACGTGGTGCAGCGTGTCGAACGTCTGCCGGCGATCGGAGAGACCGTCCTCGGCGAGGCGCCGATGCGGTGTCCGGGCGGCAAGGGACTCAATCAGGCGATCGTCGCGGCGCGGGCTGGCGCGCGGGTCGACTTCGCCGCCGCCATCGGAGCCGACGATGCGGGTGTCGTGCTGCGCGCGGCGGTGGCGTGCGAGCCGGTCGCCCGGGTGCGATGGATCGATTCTCCTGCGGCGACCGACATGTCGTCGATCTGGGTGGACGGGCGTGGCCGCAACATGATCGCCAGCAGCGCCGCCGCGGCGAGAGGCATCGCGCCGGAGCGCGCCGCCGCCGTCGTCGTCGAGTCGCTCGACGCCGGGGATTGGTTGCTGCTTCAGGGAAATCTTGCGGCCGACGCGACACTGGCCGCCGCCGCGGCGGCGCGCGCACGGGGGTGCCGCGTTGCGGTGAAAGCCGCGCCGGTGGCCTTCGATTTCGGCCCCGTGCTCGCCCTGTGCGACCTCCTGATCGTCAACGAGGTCGAAGCCGTCGCGTTGACGGGCCTTGCGGATCCATACGCCGCCTCGCGCCGGCTCGTCGGCAGGTGTCAGGTGGTTCTCACCGTCGGTGCCCTCGGAGCCGTGCTGCTGGATGGCGCATCCGAAATCGCGATCGAGGCACCCCGGGTGGATGTCGTCGACACGGCCGGCGCAGGCGACACGCTCGTCGGTCTCCTGCTTGCCGAACTGTCGCTCGGCTCCGATCCCGCTGGCGCGTTGCGTCTCGCCATTGCGGGCGCGAGCCTGTCCGTGACGAGGCCCGGCACGTCCACGGCCTTTCCGACACAGTCGGAGATCGCGGCGCTGCGGCGCAGCGCATGAACGTCAGCGGCGTGCGCCGCTTTCGAGGTCGCGGCGTCCCGTGGCGAGCCAGACCCAGGCAATGGCCTGGATGACCAGGATAGCGGCGAGCGTCGTCGCGTGCGCCGACGCGCGGCCCAGCCCGACATGCGTCTCGAGGGCGGCCAGGGCGTAGCCGATCGACGCCTGCATGGCGAAGGCGGCGATGAACACCACCAGGTTCACGGCCGTGTTGACGCGTCCTGCGAGTTCCGGCGCGAAGAGCGGTGTCAGGATCACGTAGGCGATCATGCTGCCTGTGCCGAGAACGACATAGGCGATCCACGTCGCGATGGCGGGCAGTCCAGACAGCGGTGCGACGACCAGGACGGCCTGGATCGCGATGAACGCACCCGCGTAGAGCGAGAAGACGCGCGCACGCGGCACGCCGCGCGCCGACAGGAGATCCGTCACCAATCCGCTCAGAAGATAGCCCGGAATGATGCCAAGCAGGATCGCCAGCATCGCCCCGGGAATGGCGCTCGGGGCGAAGCCGGCCACATCCACGAGCCAGGGTGCCGTCCAGAGCGTGTGATAGGCCTGGAAGGCGGCCTGCGTCGCAGCCGAGAGCGGCACCACGCGCCAGAAGGCGCGGGACGTCAGCACCTCGCGGACGCCGCCGAGCGCATCCGCGAGGCTTTGCGCGGTGGTCGGGCGACGGTCGGGCACGGCGCGCCAGACGATCGCCGAGACGCAGACCGCAGCCGCGGCGAGGACCCAGAAGACGCCGCGCCAGCCCACCGTATCGGCGAGCCATGTCACCGGAAGCGTACCGATCGCACCGCCGATACCGGCGAAGGAGAGGAGGACGCCATTCGCCGTTCCAAGTCTCGATGCCGGCCAGAACAGCGTGTTCGCCTTGAACCCGGCCATCAGGCAGGCCGCGACACCGGCGCCGATGAGGGTCCGTCCGATGCCGAGCATGACGAGCGACGAAGACAAGGCGAAGATCGACGCGCCGAGTGCGGCCAGGAGAAGCAATCCCATCTGGACGCGGCGCGGGCCGTAGCGATCGAGCATCACCCCGGCGGGTATCTGGAGCAGGACGAAGCCGATGAAATAGGCGCTGGTGAGGACACCAAGCGCGGGAATGTCGATCTGCAACTCGGCGGCGAGTCGCGGGCCGACCACGGCGTTGACGGTACGGAAGATGTAGGACAGCAGGTATCCCGCCGCGAAGGGCAGGAAGCATGTGACGACGATGCGTGCGAAGCCGGTGTCGCGGTCGCCGGATGCGGTGTTCATGGCATGTCGTCCCCGGATGGGTCGTCGAGCGCGAGCGCGTCGCGTCCCGCCTGTGTCAGGCGGCAAACCAGCCAGTCAGGCTTGAGCGGGTTCGCGAACCAGGGTTCGGCCCAGCCTTGCTCCATGCAACTGCGTATCGTGCGAGGATCGACCCGCCGCCCGTCGTCCATGAACAGCGGCAGCTTTCCGCCCGCCTGCGTCAGGCCGCGGGCCAGCCAGTCGCGCTGCACCGGTGTCGGTTCGCCCGGGTTCTCGGCGAGGCCGGCGGGGCGGCCGCGCCGACGCGGTGCGATCTCCGGCACCGGCTTGCGGCGCAGCGGAAAGGGGATCGGAGCTCCGGATTTGTCGGTCATTGGCGTTCCGCTCTTTCACGCCTTGACGAACCCGGCGCATTGGCGGCGGAGACTAGTCCGCGCGCGGCCTCGGCGGGAAGGGGTCGTATCGCGGTCCGGCGGGACGAAGTCGTGGACATCGGGCGCGCGGCGTCGGACAGTCGCGTCATGGACACTCGCGCCGCGCGCCTCGCCCAGGGCTTTTCCAATGTCGGGCACAGCCTCAACCATCTGCTGACGCTTCTCTACCCGACCGTCGTGCTCGTTCTCGAGCGTGAATGGGCGCGCAGCTACGGCGAATTGATCGCGCTGATGCTCGCGGGTCAGATCCTGTACGGACTCGCCGCGCTCCCGGCGGGATGGCTCGGAGACCGCTGGTCGACACGCGGCATGATGGTCGTCTACCTCGTCGGCGCAGGTGCGTCGGCGATCGCGACCGGGCTCGCGACGACCCCGTTCGCGCTCGCGGCCGGTCTGGCGGCGATCGGCTTCTTCGCGGCGATCTATCATCCCGTCGGCATGGCCTGGGTGGTGCGCAGCATGCGCGATCGCGGCCGGGCGCTGGGCGGGATCGGGATGTTCGGATCGATCGGTGTGGCTCTCGGTCCGGTGGTCGCCGGCGCGCTGTGCCATTGGTGGTCCTGGCGGGCGGCTTTCATCGTGCCGGGCATCGTGACCCTGGCGATCGGGATCGTGCTCTTCGTCGCGTGGCGCGGCGAGATGGTGGGCGAGGGCGATCTCTCCAGCCCCCCCGCGAAGGCGCCGCCCACGCGCAAGGAGATGCTGCGCGCGTTCTTCCTGCTGTCGGTGACGATGACCTGCGGCGGACTCATCTTCCAGGCCTTCACCGTGATGTTGCCGAAGCTGTTCGAGCAGCGCATGGGGGCCGAATTCGGCCTCGGTCCGCTCGGGATCGGTGGACTGGTCGGCCTCGTCTATCTCTGCGTCGGGCTCTCGATGCCCACTTGCGGCCGGATCGCGGATCGGTTCCCGACGGAGAAGGTCTATCGTTTCGCCTATGTCCTGCTGGCGCCGGGGTTGTTCCTCGCGGCGCTCCTCCAGTCCTGGCTGTTGTTGGCTCTGACGATCGGACTTGTGTTCACCAGCACCCTTGCCGGTCCCGCGGAAAACAAGCTGCTCGCGCATTACACCCCGGGACGCTGGCAGGGGACGGGCTTCGGCGCCAAGTTCGTGCTGACCCTCAGCGTGTCGGCGGGTGCCGTGCCGCTGATCGCCTGGGTCTACGACAGCACGGGTGGTTTCTACTGGCTGTTCGTGATGATGGGGGTGCTGGCGGCCGTAGCGCTCGTCGGCGCATTCATGCTCCCGGACAGCGATGCGGCGCCCCCCGCGGGCCGGCCGGCGGTGGCCGCCGAGTAACCGCGCTCAAGTCAGGCCTTCGACAGCGCGCGGTCGAGGTCGAGGATGATGTCGTCGGCATTCTCGATCCCGATGGACAGCCGCAGGATGTCCGGGCCGGCACCGGCCTTGATCTGCTGCTCTTCCGTCAGTTGCCGGTGCGTCGTCGATGCGGGATGGATGATCAGGGACCGCGTGTCGCCGATGTTCGCGAGATGCGACACGAGCTCGACGGCTTCGACGGCGCGCACGCCCGCCGCGAACCCGCCCTTGAGGCTGACCGTGAAGACCGAGCCGAAGCCGCGACGCAGATATTTCCGCGCCAGGCCGTGATAGGGGCTCGATGGCAGACCGACATACGAGACCCGGGCGATCGCCGGATGGCCTTCGAGGAATTGCGCGACCTTCAGCGCATTGGCGCAGTGTCGCTCCATGCGCAGGTGCAGCGTCTCGATCCCGGTCAGGGTCATGAACGCGTTCATGGGCGCCATCGACGGGCCGAGATCGCGCAGCGCAACAGCCCGCGTCTTCATCGTGTAGCCGAAATCGCCGAACGTCTCGGCGAAGGTGAGGCCATGATAGGCCGGGTCGGGCTTGGTCAGGCCGGGGTAGCGGGCCGCGTTGCGCGCCCAGTCGAAGCGCCCGGACTCGATGACGACACCGCCCATCGATGTCCCGTGACCGGAGAGGAATTTCGTCGTCGAGTGGATGACGATGTCGGCGCCCCATTCGAATGGCCGGAACAGCCAGGGTGACGCCATGGTGTTGTCGACCATCAGAAGGATGCCGGCCTCGCGCGCGATGGCGGCGATCGGTTCGATATCGACGACGATCCCGCCCGGATTGGCGAGCACCTCGATGAAGATGGCCTTGGTGCGCGCCGTGATCGCCGCCCGGAACGCATCAGGGTCGGCAGGATCGACGAACTTGACCGACCAGCCGAAGCGCTTGAAGGCGTGCGAGAACTGGGTGATCGACCCGCCATACAGGTTCCGCGACGCGATGAACTCGTCGCCGGGTTCCATCAGCGAGAAGAAGGCAAGCAGCTGGGCGGCATGTCCTGACGCCGCGGCGACGGCTCCGCGACCGCCCTCGAGACTCGCCACGCGCTCCTCGAGGGCCGAAACGGTCGGATTGCCCAGGCGCGTGTAGACGTAGCCGAAATCCTGCAGGTTGAAGAGCGACGCCGCATGGTCGACATCGTCGAAGACGTAGGACGTCGTCTGATAGATCGGCACGTTGCGCGCGCCCGTGGTCGGGTCGGGACCGGCGCCGGCATGCACCGCACGCGTCTCGAAGGCATAGGAGCGGTCGGCGGGAGAGGCTGGGGGCTTGTCGGTCATGACGGGATTGTCTCCGATGCGGTGCGGCGATGTCGCCCGCGCGTGACGGGCCAAGGAAGGCGGCCGTCAGGCGCCGAGCATGAAGAAGGCTGCGATGCCGAGGATGACGAACACGCTCGCGGCACAGATGCGGATCAGCTTGAGCGGCAGCCTGTGCGCCAGCTTGTCGCCAAGCCAGACCGCAGGCGCGTTCGCCAGGACCATCCCGATCGTCGTGCCCGCGACCACCGCCGCGACATCGGCGGCGAAGCGACCAGCCAGCGCGACGGTCGCGATCTGGGTCTTGTCGCCGATCTCCACGAAGAAGAAGGCTATGGCGGTGGTCAGGAAGGCGCCATAGCGGTCCATCGCAGGCTTGTCGTCGTCCTCGAAGCGATCCGGAAACAGTGCCCAGATCCCGACGGCGACGAAGGATCCGGCGATGATCCAGCGCAGCCAGGGACCGTCGAGCAGGTGTGCGAACCAGGCGCCGGCGAGCCCGGCGACCGCATGGTTCGCGATCGTGGCGACGAGGATGCCGGCAACGATCGGCCAGGGCCGACGGAACCGCGCGGCGAGGACCAGCGCGAGAAGCTGGGTCTTGTCGCCGATCTCGGCGAGCGCGACCACGCCGGTCGAGACCGCCAGCGGCCCGAAGAGAAGATCCATGGCAAAGCGTCCTGTGATGTGCCGGGTCAGGCGATGCCGCGGCGTCGGCGCGACGAGATCACGCCGGAATTGATGCCGCCCCAGGACAGCGCGCCGGTCAGACGCCCGAACTCGATCTTCGGACAGCGATTCATCACGACCCGCAGCCCGGCGGTTTCGGCGCGGGCGGCGGCATCGTCGTTGCGCACGCCGAGTTGCATCCAGACCGTTCGCGCGCCGCAGGTGATCGCCTCGTCGACGATGGCGGCCGCGGCCTCGGAGTTGCGGAAGATGTCGACCATGTCGACCGGTTCGGGGATGTCTGCGAGGGCGGCGTAGACAGGTTCGCCGAGGATCTCCTGACCGGCGGCGGCCGGGTTCACCGGGATGACCCGGTAGCCCTTCGACTGGAGATACTTCATCGCGAAGAAGCTGGGCCTGTTCCAGTTCGGCGAGGCGCCGATCATGGCGATCCTGCGTGTCTCGCGCAGGATCGTGCCGATATAGGCGTCGGAATAGCTGTCGTGGTTCATCGTCCACACCATTGCGGGCTGGTTTTCGCAAGCAGGGCGTCGATGCCGATCTCGGCGTCGCGCGCGAGCATGTTGCGGGTCATCACCTCGCTCGCATAGCGATATGCGCCGGCGAGGTCCATCTCGGCCTGCCGGTAGAAAGCCTCCTTGCCGATCGCGAGGGTCAGTGGCGATTTCGATGCGATTTGACGGGCAAGGGCGAGGGTCTCCACCTCAAGAGCGTCCTCGTCGGTCACGCGGTTGACCAGGCCAAAGCGCTGCGCGGTCTGCGCATCGACGAGATCGCCGGTCAGCAGCATTTCCATCGCCGCCTTCCGGCCCACGGCGCGCGAGAGGGCTACCATCGGGGTCGAGCAGAACAGGCCGATATTGACGCCCGGGACCGCGAAGCGCGCGCTGCGCGCCGCCACGGCGAGATCGCAGCTGGCGACCAGCTGGCACCCCGCGGCGGTGGCGATTCCGTGAACCCGCGCGATGACCGGCTTCGGCAACGAGACGATGCGCTGCATCAGGGCCGAGCAGGCGGTGAACAGCGCCTCGTAGGCCGCGCGCTCTGGCCGGGCGCGCAGTTCGCGCAGGTCGTGCCCCGCGCAGAAGCCCTTGCCCGCGCCCGCGACGACGACGACGCGCACGGTCTCGTCGGTGGCGATCGAGTCCAGGGTCTGGTGCAGCGCGCGCATCAGGCCAGCCGACAGGGCATTGTAGGCCCCGGGCCGGTTGAGGCGCAGCGTCGTCACGCCATCGGCATCGTCCCGCAGGAGCAACGGGATTTCGTCGTCGTGTGGCACGGCGGGAGGCATGGGCATGTTCCTGGACGCGAAGGATGTGCGCTTGTATTTGCGGCCCTCTTCTGGTCGAGTTCAAGGCGAAAGGCCGGCCGATGACCATCGCCCCCCTGCTGTCCCACGCTGCGTTCGACGCCCTCGTCGACGCCCAGTTGCCGATCGCGCGACAGCTCGGTTTTCGTCTCGATGCGCTTGCTTACGGGCACGCGGTCGCCCGCGCGCCTTACGACGGGGGCTTTCTGCGTCCCGGCGGCACGATCGCGGGGCCGATCCTCATGGCGCTCGCCGATTATGCGATGTACGCCGTGACGCTCTCCATGATCGGCAAGGTGGAACTGGCGGTGACCACCAGCCTGAACATCAATTTTCTGCGCAAGCCGGCGCCTCGCGACGTCCTGGCCGAGGGCCGTATCCTCAAGCTGGGCAAGCGCCTCGCGGTGTCGGAGGTCGTCCTGCGGTCGGAGGGCGAGGCCGATGCCGTCGCTCATGTCACGGGGACCTACTCGATACCGCCGCGCGCCTGATCGGCGGGGTGCGGGCAAGCGGTACTATGATACCGTATCGATAAAACGTCGCAACGACAGCGTTTTCCGTTGACGCAAGAGGGGGTGGTGAAGATACTCCGCCGCCTCGCGCCGGTCCCCGGCGTCGGCGACCGCACAAACAGGGCCCTGTACCCGATGAAAACCTATTCGATGACCGTCGCGGCTGCGGCGAAGGACAAGAAGTGGATCCTGATCGATGCCGATGGCGTCGTTCTCGGGCGTCTCGCTTCGATCGTGGCGCTTCGCCTCAAGGGCAAGCACAAGCCCGGTTTCACGCCGCACGTCGATTGCGGCGACAACGTCGTCATCATCAACGCCGCGAAGGTCCGCCTGACCGGCAACAAGATGAACGACAAGGTGTTCCACTACCACACCGGCTTCCCGGGTGGCGTGAAGGAGCGCACCCCGCGCCAGACCCTCGCCGGCAAGACGCCGCACAAGCTGGTGGTCCGCGCGGTCGAGCGCATGATGAAGAAGGACTCGCCGCTGGCCCGCGACCAGATGGGCAACCTCAAGGTCTATGCCGGCCCGGAGCATCCGCACGCCGCGCAGAACCCCACCGTCCTCGACGTCGCGAAGATGAACCCCAAGAACAAGCGGAGCGCGTGACACCATGGCCGAGAAGAACACGGGCACCACGCTGACCCGCACCCGCAGCCTCGCCGACCTGGCGATGGCCAACGCCGCCGTCGCGGCGGCACAGGGCGCCGCCGCCGGCGAGCAGGCGCTCCCCGCGCCGCAGAAGGACGCCAAGGGCCGCGCCTACGCCACCGGCAAGCGCAAGAACGCCGTCGCCCGCGTGTGGGTGAAGGCGGGCAAGGGCCGCATCACGATCAACGGCCGCGACGCGCAGACCTACTTCGCGCGCCCGGTGCTGCGCATGATCATCCAGCAGCCCTTCCTGGTCTCCGACCGCCTCAACCAGTTCGACGTCATGTGCACGGTCGTCGGCGGCGGGCTCTCGGGCCAGGCCGGCGCGGTGCGCCACGGCATCTCGAAGGCGCTGACCCTGTACGAGCCGGCGCTGCGCAAGATCCTGAAGCAGGTCGGCTTCCTGACCCGCGACAGCCGCGTGGTCGAGCGCAAGAAGTACGGCCGCGCGAAGGCGCGACGCAGCTTCCAGTTCTCGAAGCGCTGACGCGCCGCGCGCGTCGGCCCCGGTCCGGGGCGTGTCCAAGGGAAAAGGGGCGCTCCTCGCCGGAACGCCCCTTTTTCTTTGCCCGGTCCGCGCCTCCTTCGACCACAGGTGCGGCGGGCGCGGCAGCAGGAGATCATCGACATGAGCGCCAGCACCCAGCATACGGTCTTCATCGATGGAGAAGCGGGCACGACCGGCCTCGGCATTCGTCAACGTCTGGAGGCCCACCCCGCCATCGTCGTGAAGTCGATCGCCGCCGACCGGCGCAAGGATCCGGCAGCCCGGCGCGCGATGATGGCGTCCGTCGACGTGGTGATCCTCTGCCTTCCCGACGATGCCGCGCGCGAGGCGGTGGGGCTGGCCGATGAACTTGGCGCAGCGGCGCCGCGCATCATCGATGCAAGCACGGCCCATCGCACCGCCCCCGGATGGGTCTTCGGCTTTCCCGAACTGTCCGCCGAGCAGTCCGCAGCCGTTCGCGCCGCGCGTCGCGTCGCCAATCCCGGGTGCTATCCCACCGGGGCGATCGCGCTGCTGCGACCGCTGGTGGACGATGGTCTGCTTGCCGCCGACCATCCGGTGACGATCAATGCCGTGAGCGGTTATTCGGGCGGCGGCAAGTCGATGATCGAGGCCTACGAGGCGGGCGTGGCGCCGGCCTTCGAACTCTATGGCCTCGGCTTCGAGCACAAGCATCTGCCCGAGATGCAACTCCATGCGCGGTTGTCGCGGCGGCCGATCTTCGTGCCGTCGGTCGCGAATTACCGCTGCGGCATGCTGGTCAGCGTTCCGTTGCATCTCGATACGCTGCCGGGGGCGGTCAAGCTGGCCGATCTCCACGACTCGCTCGCGCGGCGCTATGCCGGAAGCCCCTGGGTGTCCGTGGTTCCGGTCGATCCGTCCGTGAAGGGCTATGATCGGCTCGAACCGGAGGCGCTGAACGACACCAACCGCATGGAATTGCGGGTGTTTGGATCGGAGCGCCATCGTCAGGCGGTACTCGTCGCCCGTCTCGACAATCTCGGCAAGGGCGCGTCGGGCGCGGCGGTCCAGTCGCTCGAGATGATGTTGGGGCTGGCGTGACCGGCGCGCTGATCCGGCCCTGGCGCGGGATCGCCCCGTCCATCGATCCGGAGGCTTGGCTGGCGCCGACGGCCACGGTGATCGGCGACGTGGAGATCGGTGCCGGATCGAGCATCTGGTTCGGCGCGATCCTCCGCGGCGACGTCAATCGGATCCGCATCGGCCGTGGCACCAACATCCAGGACGGCAGCGTCGTGCACGTGACGCGCAACAGGTTCGAGACGATCGTCGGCGACGACGTGCTCATCGGCCACATGGCGATGATCCACGGATGCACGATCGAGTCCGGCGCCTTCGTCGGGATGAAGGCCTGCGTGATGGATGGCGCCGTCGTGGCGGCGGGCGGCATGGTCGCTGCCGGCGCCCTGGTGACGCCCGGAAAGCGCGTCGGCAGCGGTGAACTCTGGGCCGGAACCCCGGCGCGCTTCGTACGCCGCGTCAGCGACGCCGAAGCGGCGAACATGCGCGAAGCGCCACCGCGCTATGCGGCGCTCGCTGCGGCGTATCGCGAGGCCGGGATCGTCGGCTGACCCGCGCTCAGTCGACGCGCGGCACCAGGCGGTCGAGATCCGCCGGCGAGACCGAGGCGGGAAGCGTGACCGGCGTGGCCGGCGGCAGGGCTCCGGGTTCGCGGAGGCCGGAGCCGGTGACCAGCGCGACGACCACGTCGTCGGGCTTGATACGGCCAGCCGCCGCGAGTGCCTCGATCCCGGCAGGCGCGGCGGCGCAACTCGGCTCGGCGAATATCCCCTCCTCGGCAGGCAGGCGCAGATGCCAGGAGCGTATCGCCTGTTCGTCGACCGAGATCGCCGCGCCATCGCTCTCGCGCAGCGCCGCCAATGCCGCCAGCGCATCCGGCGGCACGCCATGCTTGAGGTTTCGCGCGATGGTCGGATGGCTCTCGTCGGCGGCGATCTCCGCGAGTTCCGCCATCGTCGACAGACCGCGCGCGAGACCGATCTCCAGCGCGTTGAAGGTCGCCGTCTGTACGCTGACCATGCGCGGCAACCGGTCGATCCGGCCGATCCGCCGCAGGTCCTGGAAGCCGCGCCAGATTCCGGCGAGCGTTCCGCCACCGCCCACGGGCACGACGAACCAGTCGGGCGCACGACCGAGCTGCGCGACCACCTCGTAGGCGATGGTCTTGGGCCCTTCCGACTGATAGGGCGACAGGGCGGCGATGGTACTGGCCTGATACCAGCTGTCGTCGAGCGCGCGCAGCAGATGCTCGATGGTCTCGAATGTCGAGTCGACCGCGGCGACGATCGCGCCGAAGGCGAGCATGGGCTTCATGCGTTCGGCCGGCGTGTCGCGCGGCATCAGGATCATGCAGGGCAGGCCGGCGCGCGCGGCGTAGGCGGCGCAGGCGAGACCGACGCTGCCGGTCGAGGCCACGGCGACGCGCCGCGCCCCGATCGCGCGGGCATGGGTGAAGGCCAGCGAGATCGCGCGGTCCTTCTGGGAACCCGTGGGATTGGCGCCCTCGCATTTCCACCAGATCCGTGCGGCATGGAAGCGATGCGCGGCAACGAGCGGCGTGCCGCCCTCGCCGAGCGTGACCGGCGCGACGTCGCGCGGCACGGGCAGCAGGTCGGCATAATCCCAGACCCGCCCCGGATGGGAGGGCCAGCGCACCGGGGTCTCGTAGGCGAACCCGAGCGTTCCTCCGCAGGCATGGCAGCGCGTATCGCGCAGCGTGGCGGCCAGGCCGCAGGCGCGGCAGGAGATCGAGACATGGCTTGTCATGGGGTTGCCTGTTTCAGAGTGGTGACGGTGTCCAGGTGCCGCAGGGGATGACGATCCCGGCCGCGGCACCGAGCTTGAATCGTGCGAGCGTGGGGGACCGGTCGGTGTCGATCGTCCCGCGATCGCAGGTCGTGACGCCGGCCTCCTGCAGGGCGACCAGACCACGCCAGAGCAGCAATGTGCCGGCATGGCGCGCGCGGCCCTCGGGCTCGGCTGCTGCGGCGAGGTAGGTCGCGCCTGCCCCATGGCGCAGGAACAGCGCGGCGGCGACCGTCTGCCGCCGGTGTTCCGCGGTGCAGACGAAGACGTCCCGGCGCGCGCTGACCGCAGCGAGATCGGCGACGAAATCCGATGGCAGGCCGCGAAACCCTTTCGCCCGCATGAGCCGCCCATGCGCGGCGCAGAGCCACGTCATCGCTGCGCCGCCACGGGCGATGTCGATGCGCAACCCCGCAGACTCCGCCTTGACGAGACGGTTGCGCCACTTGCCGTCGAGCCGACGCCGCAGCCCCGCCTTGTCGCCGCGCAGATCGACCTGCGCGAGCGCCTGCGGCGTCATCACGCGTCTCAGCCGCGCATCGCGCAGCGCCTGCGTCGCGGCGGGGCCGTCGTCGAGTTCGGGGGCGCAGATCAGCGCATGCGGCCAGGGCCTGGACATCGCGCCGATCGCCGCTGCGAGCGGCGCGCTGCCCGTTGCCAGCGCATCGGTCCGGAAGGGAAAAGGACCGCGCAGCGCGGTCGTCAGCGCCGAGAATCCGGCGATCCGTCGTGTTGCCGCCTGCATGCCGTAGAGGGTGTGCCCATCGGTCCCCTCGATCAGCCAGCGCCGCACGATCCGCCCGCGGCGGGCAAGGGCGGCCGCGTAGGCGGCCGATTGTTGCAGCGGAACGAAGGCGGCCGCCGCGCAGGCCGCTTCCCAGAGATCCGGAGCGATCTCCCGGCACCTCGTCATGCGGCACGAAGCAGAACGAGGAGAATGTCGATCGTCGCGCCGAACGCGATCACAGGAATGCCATAGCGCAGCACGAAGACGATCCCCGCCCAGACGGTCGGCCGCGGGGCGGGGATGCTTCGGCCGCGGATCGTCACGCGGCGCTTGGGCTGGCCAACACGCACTCGGCGATCTGCACGGCGTTGAGCGCCGCGCCCTTGAGCAATTGGTCGCCCGCGAGGAAGAGGTCAAGGCCGTTGGCGCCGAACACGAGGCTCTGGCGGATGCGGCCGACCTCGACATCGTAGGCGCCCGTCGCCGTCAGGGGCAGCGGGTAGCGACGGTTGGCGGGGTCGTCGACCAGCTTGACCCCGGGCGCACTGGCGAGCAGGGCCCGCGCGGCCTCGGGCGTCGCCGGGCGCTCGAACTCGATGGTCACGGATTCCGCATGGACGCGCATCGTCGGGATGCGTACCGCCGTGCAACTCGCGACGAGGTCGGGAAGCCCCATGATCTTGCGGCTCTCCCAGACCACCTTCATCTCCTCCTTCGTGTAGCCATTGTCCTGGAACACGTCGATATGGGGGATGACGTTGAAGGGGATTGGGTACTGGAACACCTTGTTCACCGGGGTCTGTCCGGCGAGCACGGCCTTCGTACCCTCGATCAGTTCCTCCATGCCCTCGGCGCCCGCGCCGGATGTGGCCTGATAGGTGGACACGATGACACGCTTGAGACCGAAGGCCTTGTGCAGGGGCCACAGCGCGACGACGAGGACCGCCGTCGTGCAGTTCGGATTGGCGATCAGGCGGTGGCCTCGGGCCGCCGCCGCGTTGATCTCCGGCACGACGAGCGGGATCGCGGGATCGTAGCGCCAGGCGCTCGAGTTATCGATCACGACTGCGCCCTGTGCGGCGATCTTCGGTGCCCATTCCTTCGAGAAATCGCCGGACACCGCCATCAGCACGACGTCGCAGCCCGCCGTGGCCTCCAGGCTGAAGGGCTGTGCCGCGATGTCGCCATAGGGTGTCGCTATCCGGCGATCGGCGCTGCGTGCCGAGGCGAGGAGGCGCAGTTCCTTGACGGGATAGCGCCGGTCATGAAGCACCTTGACCATCTCGGTGCCGACGGCGCCGGTCGCGCCGATAACGGCCACGCGCTGGCCGTCTGGATTGAAGCTCGTCATGGAGGTCGTCCTTGGATGTCTGGCGGCTCGAAGCCGCAATCGTTACCTGCTCGCTGCGACGTCCCGCAACCCGCAAGGCGGGCCGCTGGTTCGGGGCGAGGATGCGTCAGGCGCGCGTCGCGACGTAACTGCCTGGCGCATCCTCGATCGGTTTGAGCTTGCCCGCGGCCGGATCGCGCGCGGCGATCTGGCCGTTGGCGAAGTCGCTGACCCAGCGTTGCCACTCGGGCCACCATGACCCGTCATGCTGACGCGCCCCCTCGAGCCAGGCCTCCGGCGAGCGCGCCTTCTTCTCGTTGGTCCAGAAACTGTATTTGTTCGCGGCCGGCGGGTTGACGACGCCCGCGATGTGC
>CAYSUY010000001.1:0-94348 GCA_964434345.1 uncultured Acetobacteraceae bacterium | reverse complement strand
GCCGAGCCGGTGAGCAACGCCACGGATGCCGTCAACCTGGTCTCAACCGGGCGCGACGACTCCGGCCTGCTCGTCCTCGAACCCGGCCAAGGCGCATCGGCGCGCGTCGTCTTCGCGCCGCGCGGACCGGCCTGAGCCGCCCAGCGCATCGGCGCGCGCTTGCCGCGTGGCGCGGCGCGCGCCAATCTGCGGGCCATGAAATTCTCGCTTCTCTCCCTCGCGCGGCAGGCGCTGCGCGGCCACGCGGACTGGCCCGCGCAGTGGCGGTCGCCCGATCCCAAGCCCGCCTACGACGCGGTCATCCTCGGTGCCGGCGGCCATGGCCTCGCCACCGCGTATTACCTCGCGCGCGAGCACGGGATGCGCAACATCGCGGTGGTCGAGAAAGGCTGGCTCGGCGGCGGCAATACGGGTCGCAACACCACGATCATCCGCTCCAACTACCTGTGGGAGGAGAGCGAGGCGATCTACGAGCACGCGGTGAAGCTCTGGGAGACGCTGTCGCAGGAGTTGAACTACAACGTCATGTACTCGCCGCGCGGCGTGATGATGCTCGCGCACACGATCCACGACGTGCAGGTGTTCAAGCGCCATGTCCACGCCAACCGGCTGGCGGGCATCGACAACGAGTGGCTGACCGCCGAGCAGGCCAAGGAATTCTGCCCGCCCCTGAACATCGCGCCGGGCATGCGCTATCCGATCCTCGGGGCGGCGCTTCAGCGGCGCGGCGGCACGGCCCGGCACGACGCGGTCGCCTGGGGCTACGCGCGCGGCGCCGACCGGCTCGGCGTCGACATCATCCAGAATTGCGAGGTCACCGGGATCCGGCGCGGCGCGGCGGGCGCGATCACCGGGATCGAGACGACGCGCGGCTTCATCGCCACGCCGAAGCTGGGGGTCGTCGCCGCGGGCCATACCAGCGTCGTGATGGCGATGGCGGGCGTGCGCATGCCGCTCGAGAGCTATCCGCTGCAGGCGCTGGTCTCCGAACCGATCAAGCCCGCGATGCCCTGCGTCGTGATGTCGAACACCATCCACGCCTACATCTCGCAATCGGACAAGGGCGAGCTCGTGATCGGCGCGGGCACCGACGTCTACACGTCCTACAGCCAGACCGGCGCGCTGCACGTGACGACGCACACGCTCGACGCGATCTGCGAACTCTTTCCCGATTTCCGCCGCGTGCGGATGCTGCGCAACTGGGGCGGGATCGTCGACGTCACGCCCGACCGCTCGCCGATCATCGGCAAGACCCCTGTCCCTGGCCTCTACGTCAATTGCGGCTGGGGAACCGGCGGCTTCAAGGCGACGCCGGGCTCGGGCCATGTCTTCGCGGCGACGATCGCACGCGACGACCCGCATCCGATCGCTGCCCCCTTCTCCCTCGACCGGTTCCGGACCGGTCGCCTGATCGACGAGGCCGCAGCCGCGGCCGTCGCGCATTGAGGCCGCCATGCTGCTGATCACGTGCCCCCATTGCGGCGCGCGCCCCGAGATCGAGTTCCGCTACGGCGGCGAGGCGCATGTCGCGCGCCCGGCCGATCCCGCCACGCTGGACGACGCGGCCTGGGCGGAGTTCCTCTACATGCGCGGCAATCCCAAGGGCTGGCATGCCGAGCGCTGGCGCCACGAACATGGCTGCGGTCGCTTCTTCAACGCCATCCGCCATACCGTGAGCGACCGCATCGTCGTCACCTATCGCGCTGGCGAAGCGCGTCCGGACCTTGCGACGATTCCGGGGCTGGACACGCCATGACCGGCGCGTTCCGCACCACCACCGGCGGCCGCATCGATCGCGCACGCCCGCTGTCCTTCCGCTTCGACGGCCGTGCCTTCACCGGGTGCGCCGGCGACACGCTGGCCTCGGCGTTGCTCGCCAACGGCGTCCACCTCGCCGGACGCTCCTTCAAGTATCACCGCCCGCGCGGGATCCTCGCCGCAGGCGCCGAGGAGCCGAACGCGCTGGTCGGCATCGATCGCGGCCCGGGACGCTACGCGCCGAACCTGCGGGCGACCCAGGTCGAGATCCATGACGGCCTCGTCGCCGAGAGCCAGAACCGCACCCCGTCGCTGCGCTTCGACATCGCCGCGCTCGCGGATTTCGCCGCGCCGCTGATCCCCGCCGGCTTCTACTACAAGACCTTCATGCAGCCCGCATCCTGGTGGGCGAAGCTCTACGAGCCACGCATCCGCGCCGCGGCGGGGCTTGGCCGCGCGCCGCGCGGCGCCGATCCCGATCGCTACACGCAGCGCTACGCCCATTGCGAGACGCTGGTCGTCGGCGCCGGCCCCGCAGGCATCGCCGCGGCGCGCGCGGCGGCCGCGCGCGGCGACCGCGTCATTCTCTGCGACGAGCAGGCCGAACCTGGCGGCAGCCTGCTCGCGGAGACGCGCGCGCGCATCGACGGGCTTTGCGCGCAGGACTGGCTGGCCGCGGCGCTGGCGGAACTGGCCGCCGAACCGCGCGTCACGATCCTGCCGCGCACGACGGCCTTCGGCTATTTCGCGCAGAACTTCGTGGCCCTGGCGGAGCGCGTGACGGACCATCTCGCCGCCCCCGATTCCAACCTGCCGCGCGAACGCCTCTGGCAGGTCCGCGCGCGGGAGGTCGTGCTCGCCACCGGTGCGATCGAGCGTCCGCTCGTCTTCCCGGAGAACGACAGGCCGGGGATCATGCTTGCGGATTCCGCGCGCACCTATCTGGCGCGCTACGGCGTCAAGCCGGGCTGCCGCGCCCTCGTCCTCGCCGCACATGACGACGCCTATGGCGCGGCCCTGGACCTCGCCGACGCCGGCATGGAAATCGCGCTGATCGTCGACCCACGCCCCGCTGCCGATGGCGAATTGCCGCGCCGCGCGATGGCGGCCGGCCTGCCTGTCCGCATGTCCGCCACCGTCGTCGGCACCCGCGGCCGTCTGCGCGTTCACGAGGCGCATGTCGGCACCATCGGCGCCGATGGCCGCGTGCGCGGCGTCGATGTCGTGACCTGCGACACGCTGCTCATGTCCGGCGGTTGGACCCCCTCGGTCCATCTGCACTCGCAATCGCGCGGCAAGCTCGTCTTTCGCACGGACCTGCAGGCCTTCATTCCCGGCGCCACGCCGCAGGCCTGCCGCTCCGTCGGGGCCTGTGCGGGCGAATTCGGGCTGCAGGCCGCTCTAGGACCGGCGACGCGCGTCGAGGACGACCCGGTACGCGAGGGCGGCTTCGCCGGCGCCCTGCCGCATGACCGGCCGCGCGCGCGCGCCTTCGTCGATTTCCAGAACGACGTGACCGCGAAGGACCTCTCGCTGGCGCTGCGCGAAGGCTTCCGCTCGATCGAGCACGTCAAGCGCTACACCACCAACGGCATGGCGACCGACCAGGGCAAGACCTCGAACATCAACGCGCTCGCGATCGTCGCCGCGGCAAGCGGACGGGCGATCCCCGAGGTGGGGCTCACCAGCTTCCGCCAGCCCTATACGCCGGTGACATTCGGCGCCTTCGCCGGGACGTCGCGCGGCGAACTCTTCGACCCCGTGCGGACGACGCCGATCCATGGCTGGGCGATGGCCCAGGGCGCCGTCTTCGAGGATGTCGGCCAGTGGAAGCGCGCGCATCACTTTCCGCGCCCCGGCGAGGACATGCACGCGGCCGTGCGTCGCGAATGCGCCGCGGTGCGCGCGCACGCCGGGATCTTCGACGCATCGACGCTCGGCAAGATCGAGGTGGTCGGCCGCGACGCGGCCGAGTTCCTCGAGCGCCTCTACGTCAACAGTTGGAAGAAGCTCGAACCCGGGCGCTGCCGCTATGGCGTCCTTCTCAACGAAGCCGGCTTCGTGATCGACGACGGCGTGATCGGCCGTCTTGCACCCGATCGCTTCCACGTCACGACCACGACCGGTGGCGCCGCGCGCGTGCTCGCCATGATGGAGGACTATGTCCAGACGGAATGGCCCGACCTCCAGGTCTGGCTGACCTCGACCACCGAGCAATGGGCGGTGATCGCGGTCCAGGGCCCGAAGGCACGCGAGATCCTGGCGCCGCTGACCGAGGGCGTCGACCTCTCGCGCGGCGCGTTCGCGCACATGGCGGTCCGCGAAGGGCGCGTCGCGGGAACGCCGGCGCGACTGTTCCGCGTCAGCTTCACCGGCGAACTCGGCTTCGAGGTCAATGTCCCCGCCGGTCAGGGCCGTGCCGTCTGGGAAGCGATCTGGGAGCAGGCGCGGCGTCACGACGCCGTCGCGTACGGCACGGAGACGATGCATGTCCTGCGCGCCGAGAAGGGCTACATCATCGTCGGGCAGGAAACCGACGGCACGGTCGTTCCCGACGATCTCGGCCTTGGCTGGGCGATCGGCAAGGGCAAGCGCGATTTCGTCGGCAAGCGATCGCTGAGCCGTCCGGACATCGCGGCGCCCGGGCGCAAGCAACTGGTCGGACTGCTCTCCGCGGATCCCGGACACGTGCTGGATGAAGGCGCGCAGATCGTCGCCATGCGCGACCCGACACCGGGTACGCCCGCCCTCGGGCATGTCACCTCGTCCTACTGGAGCGCGACGCTCGGCCGCTCGATCGCGCTTGCGCTGGTCGCGGACGGGCGCGCCCGCCATGGTCAGACGCTGTTCGTGCCGATGCCGGGTGGCGCCGTGCCCGTCGCCGTGACCGGCCCGGTGTTCCACGACCGCGAAGGGAGAAGCCTCGATGGCTGACGCGCTGGAGGGCCGCGCGCCCATCGTCTGGCCCGACCGTCTGCGCGTGGCGGCGCTGCCGCCCCAGGCACGCTTCGTGTTCCGCGGCGGCGCCGTGGCTGCCGCGCGCGCGGGCGACGCGTTGGGCGTCACGCTACCGGTGACGCCGTGCCGCGCCGCGGCGGACGACATGCGCGCCGCGCTGTGGCTCGGACCCGACGAATGGCTGCTGCTTGCGGCGCCGGGCACCGAGGACGGGACCGCCCGCGACATCGCCGCGGCACTCGCAGATCTGCCCCATGCACTCGTCTGCGTCAGCGACCGTCATGCGGCGCTGACCGTCAGCGGGCCGCGCGCGGAGACGCTGCTCGCCGCCGGGTGTGCGCTCGACCTCGATCCGCGCTCCTTCCCGCAGGGCATGTGCACGCGCAGCCTGCTCGCGAAGGCGGAGATCGTCCTGTGGCGGCACCAGCCGGCCAGCTTTCGGCTGGAGGTCCGCCGGTCCTTCGCCGCCTATGTCTGGGATTTCCTTGCGGAAGCGGCACGCGAGCACGCCTCGGCCTGAGGTCGCTCACAGGCCGAGATAGCTGCGCCTCAGCGCCGGATCACCCGCCAGTTCGGCCGCCGGCCCCGACAACGCGATGCGGCCATGCTCGAGGACATAGGCCCGCCGGGCGATGGCCAGCGACTGGACGACGTTCTGCTCGACCAGGAGGATGGCGAGACCGTCGGCGTTGAGCCGACGGATCAGCGCGAACATCTCCTCGACCAGCAGCGGCGACAGGCCGAGCGACGGTTCGTCGAGGACAAGCAACCGCGGCTCGGTCATCAATCCGCGACCGATGGCCAGCATCTGCTGCTCGCCGCCCGACAGCGTGCCGGCGGCCTGCCCGGCGCGCTCGGCGAGGCGCGGGAAGATCGCGACCACGCGCTCCAGGTTGCGCGCCCGATTGGCACGACCGCGCCGATAGCTGCCCAGTTCGAGATTCTCCCGCACGCTCAGGTTCGGAAACACACGGCGCCCCTCCGGAACCTGGACGAGTCCCGCCTCGACGATGCGCGCCGCCGGCGCGCCGGCGATCTCGGCCCCCATGAACCGGATCGAACCGCCGAACGGACGGAAGATCCCGGACAGCGCGTTGTTGAGGGTCGACTTGCCGGCTCCGTTGCTGCCGAGCAGCGCGACGATTTCTCCCGCGCGGACATCGAGATCGACGCCGCGCAGGATCTCGACCGGACCGTATCCCGCGCGCAGGTCGCGCACCTGCAGGATCGCGTCGTCAGCCATGGGCACCGCCCGCGAGGCGTGCCGCCGCGCCCTGCCCCAGATACGCCTCGACGACCACACGGTCCGCCGCGATCTCCGCCGGCGCGCCGCGCGCGATGATCCGTCCCTGGTTGAGCACGTGGATCCGTTCGGCGAGGCTCATCACGGCTTGCATGACGTGCTCGATCATCAGGATCGTGACGCCCTGGGCGCGGATGTCCCGCACGATGCCGACGATCTCCGCGATCTCTGTCGGATTGAGGCCCGCCATGACCTCGTCGAGCAGAAGCAATCGCGGTTCGGTCGCGAGGGCGCGCGCCAGTTCCAGACGCTTGCGCCCCGCGACGGTCAGGTCGCCCGCCCGCATGTCGAGCATGCCGCCCATGCCGACCTGCGCGGCGACGCGCTCGGCGACGCGCAGCGCGTCGGCACGGCGCGGGTGCCGCAGATAGGCCCCCACCATCACGTTCTCGCGCACGCTCAGCCGCGCGAAAGGCTGGGTGATCTGGAAGGTCCGCACCATTCCGAGTTCGGCGATGCGATGCGGCGCCCAGCCGGTGATGTCGGTTCCGGACAGTCGGACGCTGCCCGAATCGGGCCGCACGAAGCCGGCGATCGCCGCGAAGCAGGTCGTCTTGCCCGCGCCGTTCGGCCCGATCAGGCCGACGATGGCGCCTTGCGGCACGTCGATATCGACCGCATCGACCGCCTTGAGGCCGCCAAAGGCGCGGGACAGCCCGCGCACCTCAAGCATCGCGGCCCCGCCTGGCGCCGCCGCGCCGCACGAACACTCCGATCAGCCCATCGGGCAGCCAGGCCACGATCACGACCAGGATCGCGCCATAGACGACAAGACTGAGGCCCTGCCCCGAGGCGAAGCTGCGTGTGATCTCGCCCACCCCGCCAAGCACCGCCGCGCCGACGAGCGGGCCAAACACGGTTCCCGCCCCGCCGATCATGCTCACGAGGAGCATCTCCACGGATTTCTCGACGCCATAGGCGATGGACGGATCGACGTAGAGATATTTCTGCGCATAGAAGGTCCCGCCCGCCGCCGCCATCGCGCCGGAGATCCCGAGGCAGATCGTCTTCGCGCGGAAGACATCGATGCCCAGCGCGCGGGCCGCGTCTTCGTTTTCGCGGATCGCCGCGAGCTGGGCGCCGAAGCGCGAGCGCTTGAGCCATGTGGCGACGGCGAGAGACAGCACGAGCAGCGCCAGCGCGATCCAGTAGAACCAGACGGGATCCTTGAACTGCAGGTTCGCAGCGCGCGGATCCGCTGGGATGAGAATTCCCAGCCCGCCGCGCGTGAACTCCGCCGAATTGGCGAGGATCCGGAAGACCTCGGCGAAGGCAAGCGTGACGAGCGCGAAATACGACCCGCGAAGCCCGGCGCGGAACGCCAATGCGCCGATCGCGAGCCCGACGACGCCGCCGGCGAGCGCCGCAGCACCCCATCCCAGCCATGGGTTCCAGCCCCAGGTCACCTGCAGGATGGTCGACGCATAGGCGCCGGTGCCGAAGAAGACGACATGCCCGAAGGAGGTCTGGCCGGCAAAGCCGCCGGCGATGTTCCAGGACTGCCCCAGGAACGCGGTGAACAGGATCATCGCCGCGACATTCACGGCGTAGTTGGACGGCAGGAGAAAAGGCAGCACGAGCGCCGCCACGAGCGCCGCGCCGAGGACCGCGACATTGCGGGACGCCTTCATCGTCCGCCACCGAAGAGGCCGGTCGGCCGCAACAGCAGGATGAGGATGAAGATCAGCGAGATGCCGATCTGTCCGAGTTGCTCGCCCAGGAACAATCCGCCGAGGGACTCCGTGATCCCGATCACGAAGCCGCCGACCAGCGCGCCGAGAAAGCTGCCCATTCCGCCGAGCACGACGGTCGTGAAGGCGATGAGGACGAAGGCATGTCCGGAGCTTGGCGAGACATAGAAGCTCGGCATCAGAAGGCACGCGGCGGCGCCGAGGCAGGCGATCCCGATCCCGTAGGACACGGCGAAGACATGCTCGACGTCGATGCCGACGAGACGAGCGCCCTGACGCTCGCGCGCCACGGCGCGGATCGCCTTGCCCATGTCGCTGCGCCCGATATAGGCGCCGAGAGCCGCGCACAGCGCCAGCGCCGCGAAGAAGGCGATCACCTTGGCCTTGGGCAGGAAGGCCGGGCCGATCTCGACGATGCCGCTTGCATGCGGAACGTCGATGGTCTGGGTGTCACCGGTGAAGAAGAACAGCGCGAGATTGTCGAGGATGATCGAAAGGCCGAGCGTGATCAGCAGGATGTTCTCGTCCTTCCCGTGCGCGAAGCGACCGATCAGGAACCGGTAGAGCACGTAGCCGAGGGCGAAGCTGCCGGCGACGACGAGCGGCAGGGCGAGATACGGATCGATCCGCGCCCGGGTGAACAGGAAGAACACCGCGTACATGGCGAGCATCAGAAGGCTGCCATGCGCGAAATTGATGATGTGGAGGACGCCGTAGATCAGCGTCAGCCCCACGGCGACGAGCACGTAGATCGCCCCGGCCGCGAGACCATTGACGGTCCCCGCGAGGATGATGTCGAAGCTCGGCATCTCGACGCTATCGCGCGGCGCGCCCGCCGGCCCGGGTTGGCGCCCGGGCCGGCGGATCGCCGCTCAGCCGAATTTCGGCTTGGGGAAGACGGGCTTCGCCGACGCGAACTGCGCCGGATAGACGACCTCGATGTCGCCCTTCTGGACCTGGAGCGCAGCCGCCTCGCCGCCCTGGTTCTGGCCATCGACGAACCGCGTCGCGCCATAGGGCATGAAATGATCCGACCACGTCGACGCCGCCAGCGCCGCCGTGAGCCTTTCCTTGTCGGCCGACCCGGCCCGCTCCAGCGCGTCGGCGATCAGCTTGACCGCGTTGTAGGCAAGATAGACCTCGAAGGTGAACAGCGTGCCCATAGCCTCCACCTTCTTCTTCATCGCCTGCGCCTTGGGATTGGTCGGCGCGAACCAATGATTGTAGTCCATCATGTGTTCGGCGACGTCGGGCAGGTCCTTGGCGAATTTGTAGTTGAACCCGCCACCCAGCACGGAAAACATCCCAGCGAGGTCGACCTTCTGCTGGTGGAGCGTACGCGCCAGCAGCACATACTCGTTCTGGTAGTTCGACATCATCAGGACATCCGGCTTCAGCGACCGGATACGCAGTGCGACGTTGTCGAAATTGCGGGTCGGGTTGTCGTGCTTGATGACCTCCTTGACCTCGATGTTGATGCCCGGAAGCCGGTCGGCCAGCAGCTTCGCCGTCCCGGTGCCGAACTCGGAGCTCTCATGGACGATCACGGCACTCCTGGCGGCACCGCCGGCGGCGCCATTGATCCCGCCCAGGGCCTTGATCGCCTCGTCGACGCATTTGCCGAACCCGGGCTTGAGACGGAACACGTTCTTGAGTCCGCGCGAGGTGATCAGGTCGGACGCGCCGACATCGACCGCATAGGGGATGCCGTATTTCGCGGCCGCCTGGGTGGTCGCGAGGACGATGGCGCTCTGGAAGCAGCCAACGATCGCCGCCACCCCGGCCTCGTTCATCTTCTCGACTTCGGCGACGCCGATCTCGACCTTCGCCTGGGTGTCGCCCAGGACCGCTTCGAGCTTCGCTCCGCCCATCGACCTGATCCCGCCGGCGGCGTTCACCTCGTCGATCGCGATCTGGCCGCCAAGCCGCGACTGCGCGCCGCTATAGGCGACGAAACCCGTCACCGGGTGCAGCAGGCCGATGCGGATGGGGCGAGCCTGTGCGCCACCGATCCGCGGCGCGGCCAAGGCGCCGGCGAGGGCGGCACCGGAGACGACGATCTGGCGCCGCGACGGCGCCACGGCATGACGGATCCTGGACATGCGAACTCCCTGAATTCTGGTGCCCGATTTCCCCGGGCCTTCCCGAAGGGTAGGGCGTCTCTCGCAGGCGGCAAGCGGTGGCGATGCCGACGATCGTTCAATGGAGTTCGGGATTGAGCAGGATCGTCTCGTGAAGCTTGGCCTGGAGCCGGTTGAGCGACACCGGCTTCACCAGGTATCCGTCGATGTTCAGTTCCTTGGCCGACATCACGGTATCGCGCTGCGCATCCGCCGTCAGGAAGATGATGCGCGTCTCGGCGATCGCCTTGGACTCGGCGGCGCGGACGATGCGCACGAATTCCAGCCCGTCGACCGGCTCCATGTGAATGTCGCAGAAGACGAGATGAGGCCGGAACTGGAGCAGTTCCAGGAACCCTTTACCGCCATCCTCCGCCTCGGCGATCTCGCGCACCCCGCACTGCCGCAGCAGACCGCGGATGACGCGGCGCGTGTAGCTCTCGTCCTCGACGATGAGGACGCGCAGCCTGCCGTACATGAAAGAACTCATACGCCGAACTCCACTCTGTCTCACATTGCCGCGATGGATCCGCCGACCAGTCGCGCGAGGGCCTCGCGCGCAGCGCGCAGGCGCGCGACGGCGAGGGCCGCCTGGGCCGGCGCGCCGCGATCGATGAGGTCCTGCACGTCGCTCGCCGCGTCGCCGAGCGCGACCGCGCCGAGCGAACGCGACGCCCCTTTCAGCGCATGCACCTCGTCGCGCGCGAGCTTGGACTGCCCGGCGACCAGGGCGCGCTCGACCTTGTCGACCATGCCGCCGGCGTCCTCGACGAAATCGCCGAGAAAGCTGCGCGCCTCGTCGTCGAAGCCGCCGAACGTCTCCTCCAGCCGCGTGATGTCGAGGATCGCGGGGTCGATGCCGGGCCGCCCGGCCGTCGCCGGCGCCTGTTCGGGCGCCGCAGCGGACGTCGTCGTATCGTGGACCGGCGGCGATGTGCCACGTGGCTGACGCAGATCCAGCGCGCGGGGCAGCCATCGCGCGACCGCCGCGGCGAGCCGCTCGGCGCGGATCGGCTTTGTGAGGACCTCGTCCATCCCGACATCGAGGCAATGGCGCTCCGTGGTCGCGATCGCATCGGCGGTCAACGCGACGATGGGCATGCGCTTGCCTGAGCCCGTCTCCCGACCACGGACCATCGTCGCCAGTTCGAAGCCGTCCATGCGCGGCATGTGGCAATCGGTCAGCAGCATGCCGTAGTGGCCACGTCCGTACATCGCCAGGGCTTCGACACCGTCCTCGGCGACTTCATGCGCGAAGCCGAGGCGTCCAAGCAGACGGCGAATCACCTGCTGGTTGGTCTGGTTGTCCTCGGCGACCAGAATGAGGGTGCCGGCCGCGCGCGCCGCTTCGATCGGCGGGGGCGCCCAGGTCTCGGTCGGCCCCACCGCTTCCGCGCGCCCGTCATCGCCCGCCAGCCGTCCGGTGGCGACTGCGATCGCGTTCCAGAGCGCCCGGCACGACACCGGCAGCGGCAGGACGAGGTCGGCGCCGGCGCCCTTCACGGTCGCGATGGTGGACAGCATCGCGCGCGGCGCGGCGCCGACGATCGCGGCGGGCGATGGGCTGTGGGCGGCGAGGCGGGCGACGAGAGCCGGGCCGGCGACGGGATCGGTCAGCATGGCGAGCGCTACCACGGGGCCACCCGCCTCTCCGGCTTGATCCATGGCGGCGGCACCTTCGGCGGCAGCGGCGTGGCGCGGCGCGGCCATGCCGCCTGCCGCGGCATAGGCGGCGATCGCCGCGGCATCGATCGTGTCGAAGCCGAAGGTGACCATCGCCACGTCGGCGATCGTCACCGGCGGCCGGCGCGGTGTCGCGTCGGCGACGTCGAAAGGAAGCTCCACCCAGAATGTCGCGCCGCGACCCGCGGCGGAGCGAACCCCGATCCTGCCCCCCATCAGCTCGGCGAGCCGCCGGCAGATCGACAGGCCGAGCCCGGTGCCACCGAAGCGGCGCGACGTCGACAGATCGCCCTGCTCGAAGGGGCGGAACAGCTTCGCGACCTGATCGTCGGTCAGGCCGATGCCCGTATCCTCGACCTCGAAACGCAGCCGCGCGACGGTGGCAGCGGGTGCGGGAGCAGCGAGGCTGGCGCGGATCGTGACGTCGCCACGCTCGGTGAACTTCACCGCGTTGCCTGCAAGGTTGAGCAGGATCTGGCGCAGACGGTTGGGATCGCCGCGCACCGACACGGGGATCGACGGATCGGCGACCAGATGGAAGCCGAGCCCCTTTTCCTGAGCCTTCTGCGCCATCAGGTCGCAGATGCCCTCGACCACGCCGTGCGGATCGAAGGACAGGCTTTCGAGGCCGAGACGACCCGCCTCGATCTTCGAGAAATCGAGGATGTCGTTGATGATGGTGAGCAGCGATTCCGCCGAGGACAGGATCACCCGCGCGAGATCGCGCTGGTCGGGGTCCAGTTCGGTGGCGGCGAGCATCTCGGCCATGCTCACCACGCCGTTCATGGGCGTACGGATCTCGTGGCTCATGTTGGCGAGGAATTCGCTCTTGGCGCGCGTGGCCTCCTCGGCGAGTTCCTTCGCCCGCCGCATCTCCGCCTGCGCCGCCTTCTGGTCGGTGATGTCGATCGACCAGGACAGCACGCCCGGCTGTCCCTCGTAGGAAAAGCGCATGAAGGTCGCGAGGGCGAGGATGCCCCGCCCGTTCCGGTCGACCAGTGCGACTTCCTCGCCGCGGACGATGCCGCGCTCGGCGAGCAGCGACCGGACACGTTCGCGGGACGCTTCGTCGGCGTAATGGTCGCGCGCCGAACCGCCGACCTCGATGCCCAGCATCTCCTTCGCGCGGGCGTTGGCGTAGCGGAAGACGCCCTTCGCGGAAAAGGCGACCGCGACGGGGCTGTTGTCGAGGATGTCCTGCAGCGCCTGGCGCTGCTCCGCGAGCCGCGCCTCGGCGGCCTTGCGATAGCCGATATCGCGGACCGAGACGCAGACGCAGCGTCCCCAGCCATCGATTTCGGGAAGTGCGGACGCGCCGAGTTCGAGCGCGATCCGTCCCCCATCCTTCGCAAGGCCCGTGGTCTCGACCATCGCCTCGTCGTTCATGGGGAGCGGTGCGCCGGCGTCCGCCTGGACGCCCCCCGCGGCGAGAACTTCGGGCGGCATCTCCGGCATCAGCGCCTCGAGCGCGAAGCCGTCGAGTTCGCCCGGGCTGTAGCCGAAGATCCGCTCGGCATGCGGATTGGCCATGATCACCTGCCCCTGCTGGTCGGTGACCAGCATGCCGGCGGGCGCGATCTCGATGATGCTGCGAAACCAGGTCTCGGTCGCCTTGACGGCCTTCTCCCGCGCCTCCAGCTCCGCGGTCTGCTCGGCCAGCGTAGCCGCCTGCTTCGCCATCCGATCGGCCTGCTGGCGCGACTCCACAAGCAGCAGCGACGTGCGCATCGTGCGCTCGAGAATCTCGAGACTCGTGGCGAGGATGGGAACGATGCCGTCGAGCAGCACCCGCTCGGCGTCGCCCGGCGCCGCGGGCAGGGCGAGTTCGACCACCGCCAGCACACGATCCTTGCGCATCACCGGGAGCAGCGCGAGGCAGCGCGCGCGGCCTTCTCCCAGCCCCGATCCGATCCGTACGTAATCCTCCGGCAGGTCGGTCAGGACGAGCGGACGACGATCCGCCGCACATTGCCCCACCAGGCCCTCGCCGCGCGCGAAGGACCGGCCGGCATCGCGATCGGGCAGCAGTGCGTAGCCCCCGACCATCCGCAGCGTCGTCGTCGTCCCCTCGGCGAGATAGAAGGCGCCGTGGCCGAGCCCGAGCTTGGGCGCAAGACAGGCGAAGAACCGCTCGACGAGGTCGCTGAATCCCTCCGCGGCCTGCAGTTCGCGCGCCATGTCCGAAAGATCCGCGGAGACGCGACGCTGGGTGGCGACCCGAAGCGCCTCGTCCCGCAATGTGGAGAGTGATCCCGCCAGCGCCCCCAGTTCGTCGCCGCCTGCTGCCGCTGGCACCGCCCCGGCCGTATCGCCGCGGGCCAATCGCGCAGCCGCATCCACGAGACCGTCCAGCCGCGCCCCCAGTCTCCGCACCGCGCCCCAGGCCACGCCGCCGGCGACGCCAGCCGCCAGCACGGCGCCAGCCAGGACCGCGCTCGCGCCGAGCCAGGTCGCCGCCGCGACGGCCAGACCGCCAAGTGCGAACGCGACTCCGGCGCACAGCAGCGCCAGCGTCACCACGAAGGTGCCGATCTTGAGCCCAGCCATCGCGCGCCAGATCCCCGCGAAGAGAAGCCGCGCGGCCCGATGCCGCGCATGCCCTCCAGTCTAGCGCGGGCCCGCGCAGAAAGTGTGAACGACCGACTGCGCCTAGCGGCGGCCCGGGCTGTCGCCGATCGGGCGACCAAGTATCGCCAGATCGGCCGGCGTCGGCCCATGCGCGCTTCCCGGCGCGATCTCGAGCATGCTGGCGAGGCGCCGCCGCGCACGATTGACGCGACTCTTCACCGTGCCCTCGGCGGTGGCGCAGATCACGGCCGCCTCCTCGTACGAGCATCCCACCACGCCGACGAGGATGACCGCCTCGCGCTGGTCGCGGGGAAGTCGCCGCAGGGCGGCACGCATCGCGACCATGTCGAGATGCCCGTGCTGGCGGGCCGGGGCCGAAAGTCTCTCGGCAAAGCGGCCGTCATCGCCGATCTCGCGACCGAGCTTGCGCCGCTGGGACCGGAACGTGTTGCGCAGGATCGTGAACAGCCAGGCGCGCAGGTTGGTGCCATGGGCGAAACTGCCGCGATGCTTCCAGGCCTTGGCGAGCGTCTCCTGGACGAGATCGTCGGCAGCGCTCGTGGACCCCGAGAGCGAGGCGCCGAAGGCCCGCAGTCGCGGGACCTCGGTCGTCAACTGGACGCCGAAATCGCGGTCCGCGCTCATCGGCGCCCCGCGGGCGGCGCACGCAAACGGCCTCGGCGGTCGATGGTCGGGAATGGAGCGGGGGGCGTCGGCACGGCAAGGCCAGATCACCCCGGCCAAGCCCGCGCCACCATGCGCCGCGTCAATCGCCGCCGCGCCCAGTGCCTGCCAGGACGTCGCAGCGCCTACGCGCCGCCGATGCCGCCGCGGCGCGGATCAAAGGGATGGCGCGGCGTCCAGCCCTTGAGGAACTCCGCCAACTCCGGCTCGGAACGCTCCGGCAGCACGACGTTCAGCTCGACATACTGGTCGCCCCCCGCGATGCCGCGGCCCTTGAGACGCAGTTTGGTTCCCTGACCCGAAGCCGGCGGAACCGCGAGGGTGACCGGACCTTTGATGGTCGGCACCTCGATCCGTGCGCCAAGAACGGCCTCCTGCAAGGTGACCGGCAATTCGAGGAAGATGTCGTTGCCCTGGCGCTCGAAGAAGCGGTGCGGCACGACATGGACGGTGACGAGCGCATCGCCGGCCGACCCGGCCGGATCCTCCGCCGGATGCCCCTTGCCCTTGAGGCGCAGGATCTGGCCGTCCTCGAACCCCTCCGGAACCCTGATGTCGAGCACCCGGCCGTCAGGCAGCGTGACGCGCTGGACCGCGCCGTTCGCCGCCTCCAGGAACGGCACGAAGATCTCGCAGCGCATGTCCTCTCCGGCAGCGCGGGGCGCCGCCCGGCGCCGGCGATTTCCGAAGGCGCGCGCGAAGAGCCCCTCGAAATCCTCGGCGCTGAAGCCGCGCGCGCCCGCCCCCCCGCCGGCGCCGCGTGGCGGTCCCCGCTCGGCGCCGCTCGCGTCGATCTCGCCGCGGTCGAAGCGCGCACGCTTTTCCGGGTCGGACAGCAGGGCATAGGCGCCGGAGATCTGCTTGAACCGGTCTTCGGCGCCGCGCTTGCCGGGATTGAGATCGGGATGGTGAAGCTTCGCGAGGCGTCGATAGGCCACGCGGATCTGGTCCTCGGAGGCGTCGCGCGCCACGCCGAGCGTCTCATAGGGATCGGTCATGGCGGCACTCTCGCAAGACCGGGCCGCGCAGACAACCGGTGCGCGTTTCGCCTTTCCCCGGGAGCGACCGAACGATTAGGGTCGGCGCCTCGACCCGGATCCGGCACCTTGGCCCTGTACGACGACCTGACACCGCTCTCCCTCGCGCATCTGAGCGAACTCGACCTGCCGCCGGGCGCCCTCGCCGAGGTCGCCGCGCGCGCCGGCTTCGCCAGCATCGGGCTGCGCACCATTCCGGCCGTCCCGGGCGGCACGGCCTATCCGCTCGACGCGCCCGGCGAACGCGCCGCGCTGCGCCGGCATCTGCGGGATGCGGGGATCGGCGTCCTCTACATCGAGATGATCGCGCTGGCGCCGGGTCTGCGGCCGGCGGATCACCGGACCGCGCTCGAGATCGGCGCCGAACTCGGCGCATCGCGGCTCGCCGTATCGGGCAACGACGTCGACCGCGCGCTGCTGGCCGAGCAGTTCGCGGCGCTGTGCGACCTCGCGCGGCCGCTCGGAATCTCCGTCGATCTCGAATTCATGCCCTTCCGGGCGGTCGCGACGCTTGCCGACGCGCTCGGCGTCGTCCAGGCCGCCGACCGGCCCAACGGCCATGTCCTGATCGACGCGCTGCACGTGTTCCGCTCCGGCACGCCGATCGCCGCGATCGCCGCGACCGACGCGCGATGGATCGGCACCGTCCAACTCTGCGACGCGCCCGCCATCGCGCCGACGGGCACCGATGCGCTCGCGACCGAGGCGCGCACGGCGCGGATGCTGCCGGGGCATGGCGGACTTGACCTTCGGGCGCTGATCGCCGCCCTGCCCGACGGCCTTCCGCTCGGGCTCGAAATCCCCCTGGCCGGACAGTTTCCGGCGCTCGATCCCGCGGCGCGCACCGGCCTCATGGTCGGGGCCACGCGGGAATACCTGCGTGGCCGCTGAACCGGCGCGCGAGACTGGTGAAGGAGACAGCATGTCGAAGCCGATTTTCGTCCTCAACGGTCCCAATCTGAACCTGCTCGGGACCCGAGAGCCCCATATCTACGGCTCCACCCGCCTCGCCGAGGTCGAGCAGATGTGTCACGACCGCGCCCGCGCGCTCGGCCACGTCGTCTCGTTCCGGCAGTCGAACTACGAGGGCCAGATCGTCGAGTGGATCCACGAGGCGATCGATGGTGCCGACGGCATCGTCATCAATCCCGCGGCCTTGACCCATACCTCGGTCGCGATCCTCGATGCGCTCAAGAACGTGAAGTGCCCGATCATCGAACTCCACATCTCGAACCCGCACCAGCGCGAGGCATTCCGCCACGTGTCCTACGTCACCCCGGTCGCGACCGCGATGATGTGCGGCTTCGGCGTCGCCGGCTACCCGCTCGCCGTCGAGGCGATGGCGGGGCTGATCAAGGCGCGCAGACCCGCATGACCGGCCCGGACATGCCGGCGCGGACCCGGCTCGACGGCCAGACCGCCATCGTCACCGGCGCGGCCCGCGGCATCGGCCGCGCCATCGCGCGCCTGCTCGCGGAGCGCGGTTGCCGGGTGGTCGTCTGGGACCGTGACCTCGCGCCGCTCGCCGACGGCAGCGACGCGTTCGTGCCCGCACATGCGGCGCAGGTCGATGTCGCCGATCATCGCGCGGTGGCGCAGGCCTTCGACGACGCCGTGAGTCGCTTCGGCCGGGTCGAGATCCTGGTGAACAACGCCGGGATCAACGGACCGATCGCGCCGTCCTGGGAGTATCCGCTCGAGGACTGGGACCGCGTCGTGGCGATCGACATGACGGCGGTGTTCTACGCCAGCCGCCTCGCGGCGCGGCACATGCGCGAGAACCGCTATGGCCGCATCGTCACCATCGCCTCGATCGCGGGCAAGGAAGGCGTCCCCTACATCTCCGCCTATTCCGCGGCGAAGGCTGGCGTGATCGGCTTCTCCAAGGCGCTGGCCAAGGAGCTGACGGATTGCGGCGTGACCGTGAACTGCATCGCGCCGGCGCTGACCGAGACCGAGCTGCTCAAGGGCATGACCGAGGACCACGTCTCGCGCATGAAGGCGAAGATCCCGATGGGCCGCCTCGTGCAGGTCGAGGAGATCGCCGAGATGGCGGCCTGGATCGCCAGCCCGGCCTGCAGCTTCACCACCGGCTTCGTGTTCGACATCACGGGTGGCCGCGCGACGTACTGAGGCCGCGCGGCCGCGAAGGGGAGGACGATCCATGGCAGCGGTGCGCATCGCCGTCGTCGGCGCCGGGCTCATCGGACGCAAGCACATCGAGGTGCTGCGCGCCGGCAACCCGGACTACGTCCTGTGCGGCGTCGCCGACCCCTCGCCTGCAGCGGCGGAGGAAGGGCAGAGGCTCGGCTACCGCGTGTTCGCGGACCTCGCGGAGATGCTCGCGGCCGAGAAGCCGGAAGGCGCGATCATCGCGGTGCCGAACCAGCTCCACGAGCCCGCCGGCCTCGCCTGCCTCGCGCGCGGCGTCGCCATCCTCGTCGAGAAGCCGGTCGCGGACACGGTCGACGCGGCGCTGCGCCTCGTCGATGCGGCGGCCGCGGCGCGCCTGCCCATGCTCGTCGGCCACCATCGCCGCCACAACCCGATCATGCGCAAGGCCGCGGAGATCGTGCGCGGCGGCGGCGTCGGCAAGGTCGTCGCGGTGCACGGCATGTGGCTGAACCACAAGCCGCGCGGCTACTTCGACGTCGCCTGGCGGCGCGAGAAGGGCGGCGGGCCGATCCTCATCAACGCGATCCACGACATCGACTGCCTGCGCATGCTCTGCGGCGACGTGGAGACCGTGCAGGCGATGAGCGCCAACGCCGCGCGCGGCTTCCCCGTCGAGGACACGGCCGCGGCCGTGCTGCGCTTCCGCGGCGGCGCGCTCGGCACGCTGCTCGTCTCCGACGCGGTCTCCGCGCCCTGGGCCTGGGAATGGGGCTCGCGCGAGAACCCGCTGCGCCCGCACGACACCGAGGATTGCTTCATGGTCGCCGGGACGCGCGGCTCGCTCGCGGTGCCGACCTTGACGCATCGCTGGCACGAGCCCGGGCACGAGGACTGGAACGTCGAACTGACCCGGCGCAACGTCCATGTCGCGCTGGCCGACGCCTACCACGAGCAGATGCGCAACTTCGCGCATGTCATCCGCGGGCTGGAAGAACCGGTCCTCGACGGGCTGGGCGGCACGCGCACGCTCGCGACGACGCTTGCGATCGCGGAGTCGGCTCGCACCGGTGCGCCAGTCGACGTGACCGCGTTCATGGGGCGGGCTTGAGCCAGGAAAGGATGTCGACATGACGACGCTACGGCGCGCGGCCTGCGTGATCGGATATCCGGCGAGGCATTCGCGCTCGCCGAAGCTTCACGGCTACTGGCTGCGTCGCTACGGGATCGACGGCGACTACCGCGCCGAGGAGATCGCGCCGGAGGATTTCGCCGACTTCGTCTCGAACCTCGCCGCGAACGGATATGCCGGGGCGAACGTCACCATCCCGCACAAGGAGGCCGCACTCGCCCTGTCCCGGCCCGACGAACGCGCGCAGACGGTCGGCGCCGCGAACACCCTGTGGTTCGAGGATGGGCAGCTCCGTTCCACCAACACCGACGTCGAAGGCTTCATCGCGGCGCTCGATTCCTGCGCACCCGGCTGGGACCGGCGCGGCGGCGAGGCGGTCGTCCTCGGCGCAGGCGGCGCCGGCCGCGCCATCGTCCACGGTCTGCTCGAGCGTGGCATCGCGCGCGTCCATGTCGTCAACCGCACGCCCGAGCGCGCCGCCGCGTTCCGTGACCGCTTCGGCGCGCGCGTCCATCCGGCGGGGTGGGCGGATCTGCCCTCGCTGCTCGCCGGCGCGACGCTGCTGGCCAACTCGACATCGCTCGGCATGAAGGGCCAGCCCGAGCTCGCGATCGACCTGTCGCCGATGCCTGCCGGCTCGGTGGTCGCGGACGCGGTCTACATCCCGCTGCGGACGCCGCTGCTGCGCGCGGCGGAGCGCCGCGGCTTCGCCACCTCCAACGGACTCGACATGCTGCTGCATCAGGCCGTGCGCGGCTTCGAACTCTGGTTCGGCGTCCGGCCGGAGGTGACCGCCGAGCTGCGCGAGATGCTTGTCGCGGACATCGAAAAGGCGTGATGCTGCAACGCGATTTCCGCGACCGAGACGAGGCCACGATGTCCGATCCATCTCCCGAATCGCGGGCGCGCGACTGGCTCGCGCGACTCGAGTCGGCCCTGGTCAGCAAGGACATCCCGGCCGCGACGGCCCTGTTCGGGCCGCGCTGCTTCTGGCGCGACATGCTCGCCTTCACCTGGAACATCCGAACCTGCGAGGGCAAGGACGCGATCGCGGCGATGCTCCAGGCGACGCTCGCGCGCACCGCGCCGCATGGTTTCGCCGTGGCGGCGCCGACGACCGAGACGGATGGCGTGATCGAAACACCGATCACGTTCGAGACCTCCGAAGGACGCGGTCGCGGACATCTGCGCCTCAAGGACGGCCAGGGCTTCACACTTCTCACGACGCTGGCGGCGTTGAAGGGACACGAGGAAAAGCGCGGCCGGACGCGCGACACCGGCGTCGCGCACGGCATCGAACGAGGTCGCAAGACCTGGCTCGAGCGGCGCCAGGAGGAGGAGCGCGAACTCGGCACGACGCGCCAGCCCTTCTGCGTCATCGTCGGCGGCGGGCAAGGCGGCATGGCCCTCGCGGCGCGGCTGCGCCGCCTCGACGTTCCCACCATCGTGCTCGAACGCAACGCACGCCCCGGGGACGGCTGGCGACAGCGCTACAAGTCGCTCTGCCTCCACGATCCCGTCTGGTACGATCATCTTCCGTACATCCCATTTCCCGACCATTGGCCGGTCTTCTCTCCGAAGGACAAGATCGCCGACTGGCTCGAGATGTACGCGCGCGTGATGGAGCTCAATTACTGGACCTCCTCGACCTGCACCGGTGCGCGCTACGATGCGGCGGCCGGGGAATGGATCGTCGCGGTCGATCGCGCCGGCACGCCGGTCACGCTGCGGCCGAGGCATCTCGTCCTCGCGACCGGCATGTCCGGCGTTCCCGAGATGCCGGATTTCCCGGGCATGGACCAGTTCCGCGGCGAGCAGCATCACTCGAGCCGCCATCGCTCGGGTGCGGACTACGCAGGCAAGCGCTGCGTCGTCGTCGGCTCGAACAACTCCGCGCACGACATCTGTGCCGATCTCTGGGAGCACGGGGCGGACGTGACGATGATCCAGCGGTCCTCCACGACGGTCGTCCGCTCCGAAACACTCATGGCGTTCACCTGGAGCACGCTGTGGTCCGAGGACGCACTGGAACGTGGCGTCACGACCGATGTCGCCGACATCCTGGCCGCCTCCGTGCCCCACCGCCTCGTGCCCGAGCGCAGCGCCCCGATCTATGATCGCATCCGTGCACATGACGCGGATTTCTATGCCAGGCTCGAGCGGGCCGGCTTCATGCTCGATTTCGGCGAGGACAATTCCGGCATATCCGCGAAATACGCGCGGCGCGGGTCGGGCTACTACATCGATGTCGGCGCCTCGGCGTTGATCGCCGACGGTCGCATCAAGCTGCGCAGCCGCGTCGGTGTGGCGCGCGTCACAGCGACCGGTCTCGTGCTCACCGACGGCAGCGAGGTGCCGGCGGATCTGATCGTCTACGCGACGGGCTACGGCTCGATGAATGGCTGGGCCGCACGGCTCATCAGCCAGGAGGTCGCCGACAAGGTCGGAAAATGCTGGGGCCTGGGATCGGACACCGCGAAGGATCCCGGCCCCTGGGAGGGTGAATTGCGCAACATGTGGAAGCCGACGCGTCAGGAGGGGCTGTGGTTCATGGGCGGCAATCTCGCCCAGGCCCGGTTCTTCTCGTCGATCCTGGCCTTGCAGCTGAAGGCCCGTCACGCCGGCATCGAGACGCCCGTCCACGGCCTCGCCGAGACCCATCATCTGGCGTGACGCCGCCGCGTCCGCCGCGTGCAACGCGGCCCGGGGGGCCGCCGCTTTCGAAGGGGAAAACACGCCATGCGCCTCGCGCTGATCAACATCGGTCAGGAGACCAACGACTTCAATCCGGTGCCGACGACGATGCGCGACTTCCGCGCCTTCGGTCTCTACGACGGTGCGGAGATCTTCGAGAAGCTGGGCGACATCGGGCAGGTCGGCGGATATCTCGCCGCGGTACAGGCGTCGGGCCGCGCGATCGAATCGGTTCCGATCACCCGCGGCTGGGCCACGGCGGGCGGGCGCATCACCACGGAGTGCCGGCTGTTCTTCGAGGCGCGCATCCGTGACGGGCTGCGACGCGCTGGACGGATCGACGGGCTTGCGCTGCAGCTGCACGGCGCCTGCGCCGCGGAAGGGGTCGACGACGTCGAGGGAGCACAGCTCGCGATCTGCCGGGAGGTTCTGGGGCCGGACGTGCCGATCGTCGTGTCGCTCGATCATCATGCCAACGTGACGCAGCGCATGGTCGACCTGTCGACGGCGATCGTCGGCCATCGCACGCAGCCGCACGATCCCTTCGACACCGGACGCATCGGTGCCGAATTGCTGATCCGCATCGCGGCCGGCGAGGTGCGACCGACGATGGCATGGCGCAAGATCCCGATGGTCACGCATCAGGAACAGTTCCTGACCTCGCGCCATCCAATGAAGACCTGGTTCGATCGGGCCCGCGCGATGGAGGCCGCCGATCCGCGCGTTCTCCAGGCCTCCAACTATCCGATGCAGCCCTGGCTCGACGTCGCCGAGGGCGGCTGGGCGACGGTCGTCGTGACGGATGGCGACCAGCCCCTCGCCGAACGTCTGGCGGACGAGCTCGCCGACCTCGCCTGGTCGATGCGCGATGCCTTCCAGATCCGCGAGGCGGTATCGATCGACGACGCGGTCCGCATGGCGGACGCGGAGGCCGCTGGCGTCGTCGTGCTGAGCGACACGGGCGACACCGTGTTCGGCGGCGCCGCGGGCGACAGCAACCTGATCCTGGAATCGATGCTGCGGCTGAAGATCGCCGGCCGTGCGCTGGTTCCGCTGATCGAGCCGGTCACCGCGCTGCGGCTCGCCGCGGCCGGCGTCGGCGCGACGGTGACGCTTCCGGTGGGCGGCCACGCGGCCACGGAGTTCTTTCGGCCGCTGGAGGTGACCGGGATCGTCCGGCATGTCGGTGGCGGCATCGTGCGCGTCGCCGATCATACGCAGCCGGAGGTCGATATGGGCTGCACGGTCGTCTTCGATGTCGGACCGACGACCCTGCTGGTCAGCGAATTGCGCGGCCTTGCCGGCAACGTGCCCGACGTCTACCGGGCCTTCGGTATCGAGCCGCGCGACTACAAGATGGCGGTGCTGAAGACCGCGTCGAACTTCCAGTATTTCGCGCCGATCGCCTCCCGGGTGATCCGCGTCGACACGACCGGCCCCGGTCAGTCCCAGGTCGAGACCCTGCCCTGGCGCCGGCTGCCGCGGCCGATCTGGCCACTCGAGCCGGTCACGAGCCGGCGCGGCTGACGTTTCGGCGGCTGGAACGGGGGTTTGACAAGGGCGATCCCGTTTCCCAAAGCTGACCTCGAACGGCCGTCGGTTGGGATGGCCGCGCGAAAGCGGAGGGAGATTCGCATGAGCAAGGGATTCACGCGACGGGACGGCCTCAAGGGAACGCTGATGATCGGCGCGGCGGCGGCGCTGCCCTTCGCCCCGGCCTCGGCGCAGGCGCTGCGGGGCGGGCGGCTGCGCGTCGCGCTGCTCGCAGACATCGCCAATTTCGATCCGCACCAGTTCTCGTCGATCAACATGCCGATCATGAAGAACTGCTACGACAGCCTCATCGAGTACACCCCGGACGGCAAGGCGGTCCCGAACCTCGCCTCGGCGTGGAGCGTGGCACCCGACAGCAAGTCGGTGACGCTCACCCTGCGTGGCGACGTCAAGTTCCACGCCGGAGGCGCGCTCGACGCCGAGGCGGTGGCCGTCAACCTCAAGAAATGCGCCGATCCCGCGAAGGGCAAGAACATCTTCCCGACGATGTCGATCGTGCAGGACTGGACCGTCGTCGACCCCCGCACGATCCGGCTGAACTTCAAGGCGCCGGTGCCCGAAAAGCAGATCACCGACCTGCTCCAGTTCATCGCGATCATCGACCCCACCGTGATCGACACGGTCGAGACGAAGGCCGGCGGCACCGGTCCCTTCGTCGTGTCCGAGCGTGTCCTCGGCCAGCGACTGGTGCTGACGGCGAACAAGGCCTATTGGCGCAGTGGCGAACCGGTGGCCAGCGAGGTCGTGTTCACGATCTTCAGCGACAACGATTCCGCCAGCGCGGCGCTCGAATCCGGCTCGGTCGACCTGATCTATGGCGGTGGCGCGCGCGCCGCGGCTCGCCTGCGCAATGCCGGATATCAGGTGTTCCAGGGGCCCGGGCCGCTCGTCCAGGTGTTCCGCATCAACACCACGCGCGGGCCGTTCCGCAACGCGAAGTTCCGGCAGGCCTTCAACCATCTCATGGACCGCGCCGCGATCCTGCGCGTCGGGTATGCCGGCCTGGGTCAGGTCACGGCCCTGCCCTGGGCGCCGGCCAATCCGGCCTTCGACGCCTCGTACAACACCCGCTTTGCCTTCGATCTCGACAAGGCCCGCGCCCTACTCAAGGAGTCCGGCCTGCCCGACGCCGAGATGCAGGACTGGAAGATCCTGGTCGATGGCGGCAACCAGGACAGCGTCGCGATCACGCAGATCGTCCAGGGCACGCTGACCCGCGTCGGCCTCAAGGTCGATCTCGACGTGAAGCAGGGCGCCGAATACGTCGACGCGCTGCTGACCGGCAAGTTCGCGGCGACGTTCGGCGGGGTCGGCAACGTGCAGAAATTCCCCAGCCGCCTGACCACGAACAGCATCTACCGGACCGTCAACAATCCGATCCTCGGCAATCCGCACCCGCATCCCGAATACGTCGCCGCGATCCAGCGCGTCGACAGCGCGCTCGGTTCGGGGCCGGAGGTCAAGGCCGCCTACGACAACCTCAACAAGGTGCTCGTCGAGACGTCGTTCGGCGTCGCGACCAACAGCTACGACATCGGCCTGATCGTCGCCGCGAAGAACATCGGCGGTGTGACGCTCGATATCGACAACATCCTCGTCTGCCGCACGATGGGCTTCCGCTGACGAGCCCGGACCGCCGCGCCGCCGGATCCCCGGCGGCGCGGCGGCGCCTCCTTTCTCTGGATATCCCTGTGCACGCCCGGTTCTCCGGCGTGGCCAGGCGAAACAGCCATTCCCTCGCCCTCCCGCGTTCCGGACCAAGCGCCCGACATGGCTGAGCCCATCCTTTCCGTTCGCGGCCTCGACGTCGCCTTCACCGGATCCGGACGCAGCGTCCCGGCCGTGCGTGGCGTCGATTTCGACGTCCACGCCAACGAGGTCCTGGGGATCGTCGGCGAGTCCGGCTCCGGCAAGAGCGTGACATCGCTCGCGATCACCGGGTTGCTGCCGGCGACCGCCCGCGTCTCCGGGTCGATACGGCTCGGCGGCGTGGAGATCACCACAGCCGACCGCGAGACCTTGCGGCGCATGCGCGGCAACGATGTCGGCATGATCTTCCAGGACCCGACGACGACGCTCAATCCCGTGCTGCCGATCGGGCGTCAGGTGATCGAGGGGCAGGTCGCGCATGGCCGCATCGGCAGCGCCGCCGCCACGGGTCGCGCGATCGACCTGCTGCGCGAAGTCGACATTCCCGACCCGGCGGCGCGCGCCGGGCAGTTCCCGCATCAATTCTCCGGCGGCATGCGCCAGCGCGCGGTGATCGCGATGGCGATGGCGGGCCAGCCGCGGCTCATCATCGCCGACGAACCGACCACGGCGCTCGACGTCACCGTCCAGGCACAGGTCCTGTCGGTCCTTGCCCGTCGCCAGGCGGAGTCCGGTGCCGCGGTGATCTTGATCACGCATGATCTCGGCGTCATCGCAGAGGTCGCACATCGCGTCGCCGTGATGTATGGCGGACGCATCGTCGAGACCGGACGCGTGGAGGAGATCTTCGCCCGGCCGCGCCATCCCTACACGATCGGCCTGCTGCGCAGCCTGCCGCGCATCGACGGCGCCGACGAACGACTGGTGCCGATCTCCGGACAGCCGCCGGCACCCGCCCGCATGCCGTCCGGCTGCGCCTTCCATCCCCGCTGCCCGATCGGCCGCGACCGGCCGATCTGCGCAGCAGAAGCGCCGGCGCTCGTCGCGGTCGGAGCCGAGGGCCATGCCAGCGCCTGCCATTTCGCAGCCGAGGCCGAGACCGCCGACACCGCCGCGCGGCGCCCCGAACCGCGCCCTCTGACACCGGCACGGGTCGAGAAACCCGCTGCCGGGACGCCCCTGCTGCGGGTCGACGATCTCCGCGTTCATTTTCCGATCCGCGCCGGGCTGCTGCGCCGTCAGGTCGGGACCGTGCGCGCGGTGGACGGCGTCAGCCTCGACCTGCGCGCCGGCGAGACGCTCGGGCTCGTCGGCGAGTCCGGCTGCGGCAAGACGACGACCGCGCGGGCCATCATGGGCCTGGTGCGCGCCACCGGCGGCAGCGTCGCCTTCGACGGCCAGGACATCACGAACCTGCCGCGTGCCGACATGCGCCGCGTGCGGCGGAACATGCAGTATATCTTCCAGGACCCCTACGCCTCGCTGAACCCCGTGCGCACGGTCGGCGACATCGTGGCCGAGCCGCTGCACATCCATGGTCTGTTCGACGAGATGGGCGGCGAGAAGCGGATCGCCGAATTGTTCGAACTGGTGGGCCTGTCGCGCACCATGCTGGACCGCTTCCCCAGCGAATTTTCGGGCGGGCAACGCCAGCGCATCGGCATCGCGCGCGCCCTCGCGCTCCAGCCACGCCTGCTGATCCTCGACGAGCCGGTCGCGGCGCTCGACGTCTCGATCCAGGCGCAAGTGATCAACCTGCTTCAGGACCTGCAGCGCGAGTTGCGCCTCGCCTACCTCTTCGTCGCGCATGACCTGTCGGTGGTGCGCCACATCTCGGACCGGGTCGCCGTGATGTATCTCGGCCGCATCGTCGAGGAGAGCGGCAAGACCGATCTCTACGAGCGTCCCACGCATCCCTACACCCAGTCCCTGCTCTCGGCCGTGCCCGTGCCCGATCCGGCGTCCCGGAGCCGGCGCAAGCGGATCGTCCTGCAGGGCGACATCCCGAGCCCCGCGCGTCCGCCCTCGGGCTGCGCCTTCCATCCGCGCTGCTTCCGCGCGACGGAGATCTGCGCGCGCGAACGCCCGGCCTTCGTCGCACAGCCCGGCGGCACGACGCGCAGCGCGTGCCACCATGCGGGACCGCTCGACGCGTCCATCCTCGCGGGAGCCGCGCGATGACCGCACGCCGTACGCAGCGCCGCATCGAAACCGCGAAGCGGCTGTTCTCCCATCCTGGCGCGTTGCTGAGCGGATCGTTTCTGCTCCTCACCCTGCTGCTCGCCTTCCTCGCGCCCTGGGTCCTGCCGATCGATCCGCTTCTGCAGGATGTCAGCGCCAGCCTCGAGCCGCCCTCGGCGCGCTACTGGTTCGGCGCCGACGAACTCGGACGCGATCTGCTGGCCCGCGTCATCTACGGCGCGCGCACATCCCTGATCACGGCCGCGGGCGCGGTCGCCATCGCCGCCTGCATCGGCATCCCGATCGGCCTCGTCGCCGGTTTCTTCGGCGGCTGGCGCGACGCGGTGCTGATGCGGATCATCGACGTGCTGCTGGCGCTTCCGGGGATCCTCTTCGCCATGGCGATGATCGCTGTGCTCGGGCGCAGCCAGCTCGCCGCCCTGGTCGCCGTGGGGATCACCGGCGTGCCCAGCTTCGCACGCATCACCCGTGCCCAGGTCCTGTCGCTGCGCCAGCGCGATTTCGTGCTTGCCGTCGAGGCGCTCGGTGGATCTTCGGCCTACACGATGTTCAGGACCGTGCTGCCCAATTCCTGGAGCCCGATCCTGGTCCAGGTCGTCGTGCTCTCCTCGGTCGCCATCCTGCTCGAGGCCGCGCTGTCCTTCCTCGGCGTCGGCATTCCGCCGCCCACGCCGAGCTGGGGCGATCTTCTGCGTACCGGGAAGTCCTTCCTCTACGAGGCACCGACCTACGCCGTGCTGCCGGGGATCGCGCTCACCTTGACCATCCTGTCGCTCGATACGCTTGGCCGGACCCTCGCGACCGTTCTCGAGGATCGCCGCGAGGTCGCGGGCGCGTCCTCCGAAGGGAGCGGAAGATGACCGGCTACATCGTCCGCCGGCTGCTGCAATTGCTGCCGGTGCTGCTGCTCGCATCCCTCGGGATCTGGGCGATGATCTATGCCGTGCCCGGCGGACCGGTCGCGAGCATCGTCGGCGAGAACGCCAATCCCGAGCAGATCCGCGAGGTTACGCAGCGCCTCGGCCTCGACCGGCCGGTCCTGGTCCAGTACTGGGCCTGGCTGACCAGCGCCATGACCGGCGATCTCGGGGCCTCGCTGCATGCGCGCGAACCCGTGCTGCATCTCATCATGCAGCGCGTCCCGGCGACCCTCCAGCTTGGCTTCTGCGCGACCCTCGTGGGCCTGCTGCTCGGGATCCCCGTGGCGATCGCCAGCGCGATCTGGCCGGGTTCCTGGATCGACCGCGCGCTGAGCGGATGGAGTGCGCTGGCGCTGGGCGTGCCCACCTTCTGGCTCGGGATCCTGCTCATCCTACTCTTCTCGGTCGAACTGCGCTGGCTGCCGTCGGCCTCGGCCTATGTGTCCTTCTTCGATTCGCCGCTTCAGGCGCTGCGCAACACGGCAATGCCGGCCCTGACCCTCGGCACGTACGTGTCGGGCATCTTCGCGCGCTTCCTGCGCGCCTCGCTGCTGAGCGAACTCAAGGCCGACTACGTCCGCACGGCGCGGTCGAAGGGACTGCCGGAGCGCGACGTCGTCGGGCGGCACGTGATGCGCAACGCATTGCTGCCCTTCGTCACGATCGTCGGACTGATGCTGGCCAATTTCATCGGCGGCACGGTCGTCACCGAGGCCGTGTTCACCTATCCGGGCCTCGGGCGACTGCTGATCCAGGCCATCGGATCGCGCGACTATCCGCTGATCCAGGGCTGCATCCTGTTCATCCTGGTGATCTACGTGCTGATGAACCTGCTGGTCGACGTCCTCTACGCCTATATCGATCCGCGCATCGAATATCGATGACGGGCGCGCTTCCGGTCACCGCCGCGCGGCGCTACCCTCGCCGGGTCAAGTTTCGTGCGAGGTAGGGATCATGAATCGCCGCTTCCTGCTCGGCGCCGCGGGCGCCACGCTGCTGGCCCCGTCCCTGGCGCGGGCCCAGCACGCCAATCACGGCCCCGCCCTGCGACCGGCCGCGCCGTCGCCGCATCGCTTCCACAACCTCATGCAGGGTGGCGCGCCGCATCACCTGACGCCCGAGCAGGAGGCGCAGCGCGTGTCGGCAAGCCCGGCCCCCGCCGGACCCGCGGGCCGATGGGTGTCCCGCGCCGACATGCCGATCCCGCGCAGCGAGATGGCCTGGGCCACGGTCTGGGACGGACGGATGCATGTCGTGGGCGGCTATGGCGAAGGCCGGGTGAACCGCGCCTATCACACGGTCTACGACCCCGTCGCGAACGCCTGGCTCGACGCCGCGCCGCTGCCGCGCGGTGCCAACCATGTCGCGGTCGCGGCGGATGCCGGGCGCGTCTACGCGATGGGGGGCTTCATCGAGCAGAACCGGCGCTGCGACGACAAGGCCTTCGCCTACGAGGTCAAGGAGGATCGCTGGCGCGAGATCGCGCCGCTGCCGCGCCCGCGCGGCGCGGCGGCGGCCGTGATCCTCGACGGCAAGGTGCATCTGATCGGCGGGGCCACCGATCCGGCGCCGGAGCGCGCGAGCATCGGCTGGCACGAGGTCTATGACCCCGTCGCGGACGCGTGGGAACTGCGCCGCCCGCTGCCCGGCGCGCGCGACCATGTCGGCTGCGTGGCGCATGCGGGTCTCGTCCATGTCGTGGGCGGACGCTTCAACACCTTCCAGTACAACACCGATCTCCATCACGTTTACCTCCCCCAGAGGGACACATGGGAAGAGCGCGCGCCGCTGCCCACCGCCCGCTCCGGCCACGGCATGGTCGTGTATCGCGGCCGCTTCTTCTGCATGGGCGGCGAGGGCGGAATCATCGAACGCGGCAGGACGCTCGACGCCAAGGTCTTTGGACAGATGGAAAGCTATGACCCGGCGACCGACGCCTGGCAGAGCCATGCGCCGATGATCACGCCGCGGCACGCCGTCGCGGCGGTGACGATCGGTGACTGGGTCTATGTCGCCGGCGGCGGAGCGGTGCTCGGTGGCGCCGTCCAGTCGGCCGTACACGAGGCCTTCACGCTGGGGTAAGGCCCCCGGGAAGACCGGGCCCATCGCGCATGACGTTCCTGCCCGCCCCCGCACCTGACGCGGGAGCGGAATACCGTTTCCGCATGGCGCGACGCCGGTCCCGGTTGTAGCGTCTTCGTCGGCGAGAAGATCCGTACAGGATCCCGCCGGGCCTCGGGTGGGAGGTCCTGTCCTGCGCCCCCTCGGGGCGCGCATCGCGACAAAGGGAATGGAGGGACGCGAATGGCATTCGATCTCAAGGTGAACGGCAAGACCGTTTCGGTCGACGCCGATCCGCAAACGCCGCTGCTGTGGGTGCTCCGGGACCATCTGGCGATGACCGGCACGAAATATGGCTGCGGCATCAACCAATGCGGCGCCTGCACCGTCACCATCGACGGTCAGGCCGCGCGCTCGTGCAACATCCCGGCGGCCCAGGCCGTCGGCAAGTCGATCGTCACCATCGAGGGCCTGTCTCCCGACCGGACGCATGCGGTGCAGCGCGCCTGGGCAGAACTCGACGTCCCGCAATGCGGCTTCTGCCAGTCGGGTCAGATCATGGCCGCTGTCGGCCTGCTCGCCCGCAACTCCAAGCCGTCGGACGCCGATATCGACCAAGCGATGAACAATCTGTGCCGCTGCGGCACCTACCTGAAGATCCGCGCCGCGGTCCGCCGCGCCGCGGAACTCGTCTGAGGGAGGTCGCGATGACAAAGCATCAGACCGATTTCGCTCCCTCCGTCGGATCGACCGTCGAACTCGGGCGCCGCACTTTCCTGGTCAGCGCCGCCGCCATGGCCGGTGGACTGACGGTCGGGATCCTGCCCGCCGAACAGGCCGCCGCAGCGCTGGGCTCGCGCAATCCGGGCCAGCAGAGCACGGGCGCCGAATTCACCGGCGTCGTCTCGATCGCTCCGGACAACACCGTGACCATCCGCACCGTCAAGAGCGAGTTGGGCAACGGCGTTCACACCGGCATGGCGATGATCGTCACCGAGGAACTCGGTTGCGACTGGAACCTCGTGCGCGGCGAGTACATGCCGCCGAACCGGAACCTCAGGGAGAACAATCTCTACTCGAAGACCGGTGGCCTCGCCTATTTCTCGGGCCGTTCGACCGGCAAGGAGATGATGGAGCAACTGCTCCAGATCGGCGCCAGCGCCCGCGAGCGTCTGCGCGTCGCGGCGGCCACGCGCTGGGGCGTTCCCGTCGATCAGGTGAAGGCCGAGAACAGCACCCTCGTCCACGCCGCGAGCAACCGCCGGCTCACCTATGGCGAGGTGGCCGCCGAGGCCGCCGCGGTGAAACTCGACAAGGAGCCCGACCTCAAGCCGCGCGCCGAGTGGACATTCCTCGGCAAGACGTCGCGCAAGCGCATCAACCTCCAGCACATCCTCGACGGCAGCGCGATCTACGGGCTCGACGTCCAGGTGCCGGGCATGGTGTACGCGACGGTGCGTCACGTACCCGCCCATGGCGGCAAGCTGAAGAGCGTCAATTTCGATGCGATCAAGGCGATGCCGGGCGTTCGCGCAGTCGTGGTGGTCGATCCCGCCGAGGGCGGGCGCGGCCTTCCCGACCGCGTCACCGCGCCGATGGGCATGTCGGCGACCACCAACGGTCCGCAGGCTGCCGTGGCGGTGATCGCCGATCATTTCTGGCAGGCCAAGGTCGCGCTGGACATGCTGCCCGTGGACTGGGACGCCGGCGACGGGGCCAAATGGACGACGACCCAGTCGATCTACGCCGCGCTGGGCGACGCGGCAAAGGACACCAGCCGCGGCAACGTCCTGCGTGCCAAGGGCGATGTCGACGAGGCGCTCAAGACGGGACGGCGCGTCGAGATGGAGTTCATGACTCCCTATCAGGACCATTTCCTGATGGAGCCGCTCAACGGCACGGCGCTCGTGACCGCCGATCGCTGCGACGTCTGGATCTCCACCCAGCACGCGCAGCAGGCGATGTACGTCGCAGCCGACGAAACGGGCCTGCATCCCGAGAAGGTGCATGTCCATGCGACGTATGTCGGGGTCGGTTGCGGTCGCCGTATCTACGGCGACGACGTCCGCACGGTAGTCGCGATCGCGAAGAAGATGGCCGGCAAGCCGGTCAAGGTGATCTGGACGCGTGAGGAGACGACGCGTCAGGGCCGCTATCGCGACATCGCCGCCGCGAAGATCACGGCGACGCTCGGCGACGACGGCATGCCGAAGGCGGTCGACATCAACCAGGCGGCGTCGCGCCCCATCGGACGCAACCTGACGGATACGCCGTACCAGTTCGCGATCCCGAATTTCCGGGGGCGCACGAAACCTTTCGCCACCAACATCATGACCGGTCCGTTCCGTGGCCCGGTGTTCGTGAGCAATTGCTTCTTCCTGGAGACCTTCATCAACAACTGCGCGGAAACCGCCAAGATCGACGCGGTCGAGTACCGCCGCCGGCTCCTGGCGAATTTCCCCGACAAGGGCTGGATCAAGACGCTCGACGAGGTCGCGCAGAAGGCGAACTGGGGCCAGAGCCTTCCGCGTGGCACGGCGCAGGGCGTCGCCATCGGCAACTGGGCGATGGCGACGACCCAGGACGGCGCGCCGGTGCCGTTCAGCGGTTCGACCGTGGCGACGATCGTGACGGTCGAGGTGTCGCGTCGCGGCAACGTGGCGATCCCGCGCGTCGATGTCGCCTTCGACCTCGGCAGCGTCATCAATCCGGATGCGGTTCGCGCGCAGATGGAGGGCGGCGTGATCATGGCGCTGAGTTCGTCGCTGCACGAGGAACTCAACGTCTCGAACGGCGCGATCGTCGAAGGCAATCTCGACGGCTACCGCGCGATGCGGCAGGCCGATCCGTTGCTGCCGCAGGAGATCCACGTCCATTTCGGCGGCAATTCCGGCCATGAGCGGTTCTCGGAGGCGGGTGAACCGCCGATGGGTCCGCCGCCGCCGGCCTTCGTGCATGCCTATTTCCGGGCCACCGGCAAATGGATCACCCGCAAGCCCTTCACGAAGTACATGGGCTGAGCGCGATCGGCGGGACGGCCACGAACCGGCCGTCCTGCCTACGCGCATGTCGATGACGGCGGGAGCGCGACACGGCCGGGGACGACGCGCGGCGCTGAGCGGAGCAGCGCTGGGCGGAGCGGCGCTCGCGCTTTTCGGCGCGCGCGCGGGCATCGCCCTGCCGCGCGACGTCGAGTACGCGATCCAGCGCCTGGTCGGACCCGCCACGGCGCGCAGCGGGCGCGTCCGCCTCGACCTGCCCTCCCATTCCGATACCGGCAGTTCAGTCCCGATGACGGTCACGGCCCAAGACGAGGTGCCACGCGCCGTCCATGTCATGGTGGACGGCAACCCGAGGCCCAATGTCGTGTCGGCATGGTTCGCGCCGGATTGCGGGCGTGCGGAGTTCTCGACCCGCATCCGTCTGGAAAGCGCCCAGACGGTCACTGCGGTCGCCCAGATGCAGAACGGCGAGGTCTGGCGCGCGGATCAGGCGCTGACCGTCAATTACGGCGCCTGCGCCAATGTTGGCACCGGATCCGACGCCGAGATCAGGGATTTCAAGCCGGTTTCGCGGGTGATGGTTCCGTCGACCGCGCGCCTCGGCGATGTCATCGCGATACGCACGCTGATCTCGCATCCGATGGAAACGGGCTTGCGCCTCAATGCCTTCAATACCTGGATCCCGCTGCGCATCATCGAGGAGTTCGAGTGCCGCTTCGAGGGCCGAACGGTCTTCCGCGCGCGGCCCTACCCGGCGATCGCGACCAACCCATATTTTGCATTCCACGACCGGGTGCGTGGCGGCGGGATCTACGAGTTCCGCTGGCTCGACACCGACGGCTCCGTCTACACCAACAGCGCGGCCATCGCCCTCGCCTGACGGGCATCGGCCGTGCAGGGGCGAGCGGCACCATGCGGGCACGACGTCTCCAGTCACGGCTCTTTGCGGGCCTTCTCTTCGCGGCCCTCGCCGCGACCGGCGCCAGCGCGTCCGATGCGGCCGAAGACGCGTATCGGCGCGGCGATCATGCAGCCGCCTTCGCGGTCTGGCGGGAGCGGGCCGAGCGCGGGGACATCGTCGCCCAGTTCAACGCCGCCATCCTGCTCGACCAGGGGCGGGGCGTGACGCGCGATCGCGGCGCCGCAGCGCGATTCTACCGGCTCGCGGCTGCGCAAGGCTATGCACGCGCGGCGTTCAACCTCGCCCAGATGCTCGCCGAGGGCGACGGTGTGGAGCGCGATGCAGCGGCAGCGGCCGACTGGTACAGGGCAGCGGCCGAGGCGGGCGACATGCTCGCCCAGTTCGACCTCGGCACGCTCCTCGCCGAAGGCCGCGACGGGTTACGACCCGATGCAGCCGCTGCGGCGCGGTGGTTCACGCGGGCGGCGGCGCAGGACCATCCGCAGGCGCTGTTCCGTCTCGGCACGATGTACGCGAACGGCACGGGCGTGGCGCAGGATCTGGCCAGGGCCACCGAATTGTTCGAGCGCGCCGACGTGGCGCTGATGTCGGACGAGAGCAATACCTCGTGCACGACCCAACGCAGCGCGCTGCGCCTCGCGCAATGCCGCCGCGCGGTGCCGCGGATGTGATCCGCGGCGCCGCGGTCAGTGGCGCTGGCTGCGTACCTCGCGGATCGCGCCCTCGACATCGGACCATGGCGCATTGCGGCTGAACTGCGCGCGCAGGAAGCGCACGAGGTCGGCCATCTCCTTGTCCGACATCCACCCGAAGGCCGGCATGGTGAAGCCACGCGACGCGCGGGGCGGCCGCAGGCCGTGCTGCACGATCTGGATGACGTTCCGGGGATCGGGCCCGTTCACGGTCGAGGTCAGCGCGAGCGGCGTGAAGCGTTCGCCCTTGCGATGGCAGTTCGCGCAGGACTGCATGAAGATCGCATAGCCGGGCCGCAGCGCGGGATCCATGTCGGGTACGGCCGCGCCGGGCGTATTGACGAGTTGGCGCGACTCCGCGAAGGCCTTCGCGTCGGCGGAGTTGTCCGGCCGCCCGGTCTGGAACGACAGGATATAGGCTGCCAGCGCGGCGATATCGCTTTCCTCCTGGTCGGCAAGCAGATCGACGACCGGCGTCATCGGTCCCGCCGCGATGCCATGCTGCGCCTCGCGCCCGTCGAGGAGGTAGTTGAGCAGCGCGTCGGCGGTCCATGGGATCGGTGACGGCGACGAGGCGTCGAGCGCCGTGCCATGCCAGCCCTCGATCGTCGCGCCGGCGAATTTCCGGTCCTTGATGAGACCGCCCAGGGCGTTGCGCGGCGTGTGGCAGGATCCGCAATGGCCGAGGCCCTCGGCAAGATAGGCGCCGCGGTTCCAGGCCTCGTCGCGCTTCGGATCAGGGACGAAGCGGCCGCTCTCGAAAAACAGGAGATTCCAACCGGCCATCAACTGACGGACACCGAACGGAAAGCCGAGTTCGTTGGCGGGCGGCGTATAGCGCACGGGCTTCTGCGTCATGAGATAGGCGTAGATCGCCCGCACGTCCTCGTCGGTGACCTTCGTGAAATGATCATAGGGAAAGACCGGATAGAGATGCCGGCCGTCGCGGCCGATGCCGTCGTGCATCGCGCGACGGAACGCCGCCTCGGACCAGAGCCCGATCCCCGTCTCGGGATCGGGGGTGATGTTGGTGGCGTAGACCGTTCCGAATGGTGTCGGCAGCCCCCGCCCGCCGGCCAGCGCCGGTCCGTCGGACCGCGTATGGCAGACGACGCAATAGCCGAGCGCCGCGAGGCTCTTGCCCCGCTCGACGAGCGCCGCGTCGAACGACTTCGGAGCCGGCGGAGCGGCGAGTGGAGCGATCGATCCGTGACGCGCCGCCCATCCGAAAAATCCGCCGACGCCCACGGCAAGAGCGGCCACCAGGCCGATGAGAAGCCGAAGAATCATGTGCGCCAACCCCTGTTCCCCCGCGCGTCACCACGCGCCGCGCGACCATGGTGCGAAAAGCCCTGGGCGAGAGCAACCCCCGATCGCGCCTCCCCGGTCCCGGAATGGCGTCAACGCCGCACGCCGGGAACCGCGATCGGCAGCGCACGCCCGCGCCAGGCCAGGTAGAGTTCGAGTGCCAGATACTCCGGACTTCCGCTCTCGAACGGTTCGGCGCGCAGGGCGCTGTTGCACCAGGCGAACATGCGGTGCGTGGAGGCCATGGAACGCCACATGAGGCGATGGATCGGAAAACCGTCGATCTGCCCCTGGCTGATCGTGTCGCCGCGCAGCTTCGCGCCAGCGAGCGCGTCATGGCAGTGCGCGCAGGACAGGTTCAGTTGACCACGGCGGGTCTCGAAGAACGCGCGACCGGCCTCGAAATGGGGCCGCACCGGACCATCGACCGGAACCGACCTGAAAAGGCCGTTGGACTGGCGCGCGATGAACGCCGACAGCGCCAGCATGTCCTCGCTCTCCCGGCCCAACGGGGACGCGCGCATCTTCGTGCGCCGCATCGCGTCGAGGGCGGCGGGCAGGTCGATCAGGCCGCCGCGCGCGCCGTCGAAGCGCGGGTAGCGCGTCGCCACTCCCCGCATCGCCGCTTCGTCATGGCACGAGGCGCAGGACACTCCGCCCTCGCCGTCGGCGCGACGGAAGACCTCGCCCCCGCGCTCGACCGCGAACATGCCGGGATTGAGGAAATCATCGTCCTGAAGACGCCGCGTGGCATCGCCCAGATAGAAGGTGCCGGACCGCGCCGCGCCGGTCTCCGGCCCCACGGGCGGCGGTGCCGGAAGCGGCGCGTCGTCCACCAGCGTCGCGAGATAGGCGACGACATCCTCGACCTCCTGCGCGCTGTAGATCGGCTGTCCCCGATAGCGCTCCAGGACCCGATTGAGACCGTCGACGCGATGATAGGCGGGCATCACGGTCTCCGGCTCGCGGACGGTCGGATCGACGAGGCGACGGCGCAGTTCGCCCGGTGTCGTCCGCTTGCCGATTCCGGCGAGCGGTGGACCGATCCCGCCATGGTCGGGCTCCTCGGGGATCGGCATCGCATGGCAGATCAGGCAACTCGCCTTGCCCGGATCGCGCACGATCGCGCGGCCGCGCACCGGATCGCCGGGCATCGCGGTCAGCGGTTCGAGTTCGGCGTTCCCGGCGCGGACCGGGCCGGCTGCGCTCAAGCAGAAAAGCACGACCAGCAGCACACGGATCATGCGGCGGAACAAGGCGTGCGGCGGCGCGGCGGGAGGAGGCCACGACCGGCGCGCGGAACGCGCCGGTCGTGGCGAGACGACGTCAGGCCCAGCTGAGATTGTGCTGGAGGATCGGTGTCGAGCGGATACGCTTGCCGGTCGCGAAGAAGATCGCGTTGGCGATCGCCGGCGGCGTCGGCGGCCCGGCCGTTTCGCCGAAGCCGCCCCACCAGCCGTCCTGCGACATCGCGTAGACGCTTTCGACCGGCGGCATGTCGGCCATGCGCGTGAGCTTGTAGCCGTCGAAATTGGTGTTGCGGAAACGGCCCTCGCGCAGATCGAGACCGCCCTGGAGCGTATGGCTCAGCTCCCACGCGACACAGCCATAGACCTGTTCGTTCGCGGCGCGTGGATTGATCACGTAGCCACTGTTGGTGACGACGAGGATCTTCTCGACCGAGAGCTGGCCGCGCCGCGTGACCTCGACGGTCGCGCAGACACCCACGGTCGAGCCGTGGGATTCGACCACCGCGATGCCCATTCCCTGGCCGCGCGGCAGCTTGGTGGTGAAGCCCGAGACTTCCTTGAGCTTGAGCAGCACCCGCTGCCAGCGCTCGTTGCCCTCGGTCATCTTGATGCGCCACTCCAGCGGATCCCAGCCGCCGGCGAGCGCCAGCTCGTCGACGTACTGCTCGATCGTGAAGCCGTTGGCGTTGTTGCCCGGCGCGCGGTTCGGACCGACCGGAATGTTGGTCGGCACGACATGCCGCTCGTACCGGAAATGCGGCACGTTGTAGGGCATGTTCGCGATCCCGCGATCGGCATAGGCCGGGTTGAAGGTCTCGCCGACTGCGCGGCTGAGCATCGCCGTCGGCAGGCCGTCCGCGCCGAGCACGGCCTGGAACCGCGCCCAGATGGGCGGGCGAGAGCGGGCCTGGGCGGTGTCCTCCTCGCGCGTCCAGATCACCTTGACCGGCTTGCCGAGCTGCTTCGAGAGTTCGACCGCCTGGCGGGTGATGTCGACGGCGTTGCCCTGTCCGAACGCACCGCCCTGGAACGTCCCGTGGACGAAGACATCCTTGGGGTTGCGTCCGGCCTGATCGGCGGCCAGAAGCAGCGTCGCGGCGACGTTCTGCGTGAAGCTCCAGACATCGACGCGCTCGGCCGTGACATGCGCCACCGCGGCCGGCGGGCTCATCGGCGCGTGGGTCTCGTAGGGGCGCGCATAGCTTCCCGTCACGACCTTCCCGGCCGGCGACGCGAGCAGCGGCCGCGGATCGCCGCGGACCTCCTCGGCGTGCTTGGCCTCCTTGTCCATCAGGTCGCGGGCCTGCGCGTCCATCGCCGCGTAGCTGTTCTGCGCGCCGGGACCGAGATCCCATTCGATCGGCATCAGATCGAGGGCGACCTTGGCGCGGTAGAAGCTGTCCGCGACCACGGCGACGGCGCTGCGCATGTCGCTGTTGCCGAGATTGGCCTTGGTCTGCTTGAGCTCGATCGCGGCGATCACGCCCGGACGCGCCTTGACCGCGGCGAAATCGAAGCTCTTGAGCCTGCCGCCGGGAACCGGACAGGCGCGCACGGCGGCATAGACCATGCCCGGCACGCGCACGTCGATCGGATAGATCGCGCTGCCGTTGACCTTCGGCGCGACATCCATGCGCGGCACATCCTTGCCGAGCAGCCACCAGTCGCCATAGGCCTTGATCTTGGGCTCCTGCGGCAAAGCGATCTGGGCGGCGGCGGTCGCGAACTCGCCATAGGTGCCGCGATTGGCACCGGCCGTCAGGACGCCCTGCTTCGCCGTCACCTGGGCGCGATCGACGCCCCATTTGCGCGCCGCCGCCTCGCGCAGTCGCTCGCGCGCGGAGGCGCCGGCCTGCATGATGTGCGGATGACGGTTGCGCACGAGGTTCGAGCCGCCCGTCGACATGTCCTTGTATTCGTTGCCGCGCGTCACGTGGCGGTTCGCGTCGGCAAGCACCGCGCGGACCTTCTCCCAGGGAACGTCGAGTTCCTCCGCGACGAGTTGCGCGACGGACGTCATGCCACCCTGCCCCATCTCGGTATGCGGGACCCGGATCGTGACCACGCCCTCCGCATCGATGGTCAGCCAGGCGTTGACCTCGACGCCGCCAGCCGGCGGCTTCCACAACTCAGGCTGGACCGTCGCGGCCGCGGCGTCATGCGTGGCCGGAATGTTGAAGCCCAGCATCATGCCGCCGCCGGCGGCCACCGCCGTGCGGATGAAGGCCCGACGGGAAAGATCGATCTTGTCCATGCGCGCCTCCCTCACGACCGGCCGAGCTTCGCGGCGGCGTGGATCGCCTCGCGGATCTGCAGATAGGTGCCGCAGCGGCAGAGATTTTCCGACATCGCGTCGTCGATCTGGCGGTCGGTCGGATTCGGCGTGCGCTGCAGGAGCGCGGCGGCCGACATGATCTGTCCCGACTGGCAATAGCCGCATTGCGGCACCGTATGCTCCAGCCAGGCCTTCTGGACCGGATGGCTGCTGTCCGGCGACAGGCCCTCGATCGTCGTGATGCGCTTGCCGACGGCGGCGGCGGCGTTGACGTTGCAGGACTTCACCGCCTGCCCGTCGATATGGACCATGCAGGCGCCGCACTGCGCGATGCCGCAGCCATATTTCGTGCCCGTCAATCCGATCGTGTCGCGGAGCACCCACAACAGAGGCGTTTCGGGCTCGACATCGACCTGGTGCGATTTGCCGTTGACGCTGAGCGTCAGGTTCATTTTTTCCTCCCCGGACTGGGGCTGCGAGCCCCGTTGCGACGCAAGGGGCCGCGTTGACGCGCCCCGGTGACCTGCTCCGACCATAGGCGAGGCCGCGGCGGACATCCATCCCCTCGCGCGGCCGCGCGGCTATCCGACCTCGATGGCGGCGCGGTCGGCGAAGGTCATGTCCAGCGTGTCGTACCAGTCGAAGTCGAAGACCCCGCTTTCCCTGACCCGGGCATGGAAATGGAAATACGGGTTGCTCGCCACGGCGGGGTAGAGCCGGGCCCGGAACAGCGGGCGACCGGCGAACGCACAGCGGAAGCGCGACACGATCCGCTGGCGGATCCACTCGTCGGCGGCGTTCAGCCGCAACCCGGTTTCCATCGGATGCGAGATCAGCGTGCGCACGGGGACGATTTCGTCCCGGCCGGCGCGGGCCGGGACGCTGACGCGCGTGCGCGGCGCGAATGCGATCACATCGTCGTTCGATCCTTCGCCGATCTGGGCGCAGGCGCCGAAACTCACGCCGACCTCCCGGTCCACCCGCAGATGCCGGCCGTCGCTCATCCGCACGACCGCGGTGACCGCCTGGGTCCGCTCGAGCCGAATGCGGGTCGAGAGTTCGGCGCGACCATTGGCCGGGCTGAACCACGCCGAGAACACGTGCGGGGTCGGATTGCCGTGCGCGAGGACATGGACCACGTCGGGATGGTCGGCCTCGGTCATCGCCGCGTCGATCCGCAGCGTCAGGGGCACCGTACTGCCGCTGTCGGTCTGCTCGGGCAGGTCGAGCGCGATGCCCGTGCGCTGGAACTGCACGGGGCCGAAGAAGGCGCGGATGGCGGCTTCGGCGTCACGCCACAGGGGATCGAAGCCACGGAGGTCTGTGACCTGCGCGGCCGCGGCGGGCGCGAACGCTCCCGCGAGCGCACTTGCGAGCGCGCGCCGCCGCGTCAGCCTGGCCTGTCCGATCCGAAGACGCTGCCGATCCATGGCGGCAGTATACGCGCGCGACCCGGCACGGCACACGCTGCGTCCCGGCGCGGCCGATGACCTGCCCGCCCGCCTTGCGTCAGTCCCGGCGCACTGACAACATCGCGCCGGCACGAGATGTGGAGTTGCACCGATGTCGCGTATCCTGGTCCTCAACCCCAACAGTTCGGCAAGCGTCACGGCCTCCATGGATGCGGCGCTCGCGCCGACACGCCTGCCCGGTGGCCCCGAGGTGGTCTGCGCCACCCTGGCCGAGGGGCCGCCCGGTATCGAGACCCAGGAGCATGTGGAAAGCGTCGTCCTGCCGACCGCGCGCTATTTCGAGAGCCATCCGGCCGACGCCTATGTCATCGGCTGCTTCTCCGACCCGGGGCTCCACCTCGCGCGCGAGCGCGTCCGCCAGCCGGTGGTCGGGATCGGGGAATCCGCCTATCTCGCCGCGATCGGCCTCGGACGGAAATTCGGGATCGTGGCGATCAAGCGCGGCTCGATCCCGCGCCATATCCGGGCGGTTCGCCAGTTGGGGCTCGAAAGCCTGCTCGCGGGCGACCGGCCCCTCGAGATCGGCGTTACCGCGTTGCTCGACGGCCCAAGGGTGATCGATCGCATCGTCGAGGTCGGAACCGAGCTGCGCGACCGCGACGGCGCCGACGTGCTGATCCTCGGCTGCGCCAGCATGGGCGGCTATCGACCCGAGATCGAGCGCCGCCTTGGCCTTCCGGTCGTCGACCCGGCCCAGGCCGCCGTCATGCGCGCCATCGGCCTCGTCAGCCTCGGCTATGCCCGGGCGGGCTGACGCCCCTGTCAGCCGCCGTCGATGCATGAGGAGCAACGTCAGTGACCGAGATCCGTGATGGCTTCGCCGGCACCATCGGCAACACGCCCCTGATCCGTCTGCGCCGGGCCAGCGCGCAGACCGGCTGCGAGATCCTCGGCAAGGCCGAGTTCCTCAACCCCGGCGGCTCGGTGAAGGACCGCCCTGCCCTGCAGATGGTCCTGGACGCAGAGGCAAAGGGCCTTCTCAAGCCCGGTGGCGTCATCGTCGAGGGAACGGCCGGGAACACGGGAATCGGCCTTGCCCTGGTCGCCAATGCACGCGGCTATCGCAGCGTCATCGTGATGCCCGACACGCAGAGCCAGGAAAAGAAGGACTTCCTCCGCCTTATCGGCGCCGAATTGCGGCTCGTGCCGGCGGTCCCCTTCGCCAATCCGGACAACTACGTGAAGGTGTCGCAGCGTCTCGCCGAGGCCATAGGACAAGTCGATCCTGCCGGCGCGCTCTGGGCCAACCAGTTCGACAACGTCGCCAATCGCGAGGCGCATGTCCTGACCACCGCGCCGGAGATCTTCCGGCAGACCGGCGGCAAGGTGGATGGCTTCGTGTGCGCGGTCGGATCCGGCGGCACCCTCGCGGGCACCGCGATCGGGCTCCGGCGCCTGAAGCCCGGCGTGAAGATCGCGCTTGCCGATCCGCATGGCGCGGCGCTGCACAGCTACTACACGACCGGCGTCCTGAAATCCGAGGGGTCGTCGATCACCGAGGGCATCGGTCAGGGCCGCATCACGCGCAACCTGGAAGGGCTCCGCGTCGATCATTCCTTCCGGATCGCGGACGACGAGGCCGTGCGCATCGTCTTCGATCTCCTCGCCGAGGAGGGGCTGTTCGTCGGAGCATCCTCCGGCATCAACGTCGCGGGCGCGATGGCGCTGGCGCGCGCACTCGGCCCCGGCCACACTATCGTGACCATCCTCTGCGATGGCGGCGCGCGCTACGCCTCGAAGCTGTTCGATCCGGGGTTCCTGCGCGCGCGCGGTCTTCCCGTGCCAGCCTGGCTCGACCGGCCTCCGGCGATCCCGGTTGCGACCCCGTTCGCGGCGATCACGTCCTGATTGCGGTCGGCCCGTCGGCCGAGCGAGCCGCCGCGATGACCTGCGCGATCTGCGCGATACGCACCGGTTTCGACACGAACTGGCCGAGACCGCATTCATAGGCGCGTTCACGATCAGCGGCCTGGCTGAACGCCGTCAGCGCGACCAGCGGCACCGTGCGCCCCCGGTCGCCGCTCGCGCGGATGCGGGTCGCGGCCTCGAACCCATCCATCACCGGCATCTGGATATCGAGGAAGACGAGATCGAACCGGTCCTGGGCGAAGCGGTCCACGGCCTCCTGACCGTTCGCGACCATCGTGACGCGATGCCCCAACTTGTTCAGCATGATGCGGATCACGGTCTGGTTGGCCGGCGTATCCTCCGCCACCAGGATGTCGAGGCCGGGCTGCCCCTCCGCCTGCTCGCCTTCCGTCGATGGCGCGACGGCCGATGCCGCGGGTGCGACCGCAAGCGGCAGAGTCAGGACGAAGCAGGATCCCGACGGGCCCGTCGTTTCGAGTTCCAGCCGCCCCTCCATCGCCTGGGCGAGACGCCGGCATATGGAGAGGCCGAGCCCGGTGCCGGCATGGGGACGCAGGCGCTCGGCGCGCCCCTGGCGGAACGGCTCGAAGATCTGCTCGCGATAGGCCGGGGCGATCCCGGTTCCCGTGTCGATCACCGCGAACCGCAGCGCCGCAGGCGTACCGGCAGCCATCGAGATCCGCAGGTCGATGCCGCCCGATGGCGTGAATTTCACCGCGTTTCCCATCAGGTTGATGAGGATCTGGTTCAGCCGCGCCTCGTCGATCATCAGACGACGCGGAACGTCGGGCGCGACATGCGTGGCGATGCGCAGACGATCGGCACCGGGCAGGCCGGTGATGACCTGAAGCAGACGATCGAGGAAGGGCTCGAGATCCACGGCGGTGGGCTCGAGTTCGACATGTCCGGACTGCAGGCGCGAGAAGTCGAGCACGTCGTTGATCAGTCGCATCAGCTGGTTGCCCGAACTCTGCATCGTCCGCAGAAGATTGGCTTGCTCGGGGCCGAGCTTCGAGGCGTGCAGGATGTCCGCGATGCCGATGATCGCGTTCAGCGGCGTGCGGATCTCGTGGCTCATCGTGGCAAGGAAATCGTCCTTGGCGAGGTTCGCCCGGTCCGCCGTCTCCTTCGCGGCCTCGAGCGACTGCAGGGTTTCCTCGCGCTCGGCGATCAGTTGCTTCAGCAGCCGCTCGATGCGCCGGAGATCGCGGACGTCGCTGCCTGCTGGATCCTGCGCGGTGCCGGACGCCTCGGTATCGGCGAAGGGAGCGCCGTCGCGTCCTCCGCTCAGACGCGCCGCGGTGTCGCGCAGCACGGACAGCGCGCTCGCACGACTGAGCTGGGCCGCCTGGAGCTGTGCGGACATGTCGTTGAAGCTGTCGATCAGGACACCGATCTCGCCATCCGCCTTGACGTCGACTCCGCCCTGCGCGCCGCCACGCGCGACATCGGCGCTGGCCCGGGCGAGCCGGATGATCGGCATCGAAATCCGCCGCGAGACCGCGAAGGCCAGCGCGCCGACCAGCAGGATCGCGGCGCCGAGCGGCCCGATCAGGAACCAGACATCGGGGCGGGTGTCGCGCTGGATCAGCGCCGCCGGTACGAGATAGGTCAGCCGCGCGAAGAACTGGTTGGGAATGATCGACAGGTCGAGCCACGCGACGAGCGAATCGCCGGTACGGTCGAGTTGCACTTCCGCCGAACGGGCGACCGGAAGACCGGCGGGAGGGACCGCCAGGGGCTTCCCGTCGTCGCCGAGCAGCAGCGCGTTGCCATACTGGTCGACGATATTGATCGGGCGGTGATCGTAGATCACCACCTCGCGCAGGCGCCGGAGGAACTCGTCGAGCGTCGCGCGGATGACGACCACGCCGCCGAACCCGCCGCTGTCGGGGTCCACTGTCGCGCGCCCGGCGAGGAAGGACAGGCGCCCCTCTTCGTCGAAGAAAGGCCCCTCGACGAAGACCTCGCGCGGCGGCATGAACCATTCCATGTTGCCGGAAGAGAGCAGCACCGGCGTCGTGCGCACCTTGAGGAACAGTTCCCGGAACGGCGTCCTGCGCCAGGACGACAATACGTTCAGCGTGCCCTCGTCGCCGGCGCGCCGCGCGAGGCTGCTGCGCTGTCCGTTCTCGACGCCGCTGACGAAATTCCCGTCGCGATCGAGATAATAGATCCCCGAATAGATGCTGTATTCCTCCTCCATGCGAAGGAGGCTGTTTTCGAGCGCCTTGCGGGTGACCAACCGCTCGTCCTCGGAGGACAGATGGTAGGCGGCAAGCGCCTCGGAGTGTTCGATCGCCAGCAGGGAACGGACGAGGCCTTGGCTGAATTCCTGCTCGAAGCTCTTGCCGAGGATGAAGAGTTGCTGCCCGACCGTCTGCTCCAGACGCAGCAGCGCACCGGCCATGTTGACCCGATAGGACAGCAGGATGAGCGGCGCCGCGACGATGATCCCGGACGCGACGAAGGCGAGAAACAGCCTGTTGAAGAGGCTCGTCCCGCGGATCCCCAATCCCCGGCGCCCGCGCGTCACTGCTCGAGCGCCAGGGACCTGTCGATCAGGTCGTCGATGAGATAGATCGCGTCGTCGAGATCGATGCCGAGCGCCCGGGCGCGCATCCGGTTCACCATGTACGGCCCGCGCTCGGGCGTGCGGACCGCCATGCGCGCGGGCGACAGGCCGCGCGACAGGATGTCGTGCGCCATCTCGAAGGCGAGGTGACCCTGGTTGAAACCCGAATCGTTCGCGGTCAGCAGCATGCCCTCGAGCACGAACTGGTCCTCGTGAGACGCCTCGGGAACCTTGACGTTCTCCAGATACCAGCGCCCCGCGGCGAGATAGCTCACATGGTTGCCGTCGTCGTCGCGCAGCGTGTCATGATTGAGGACGTAGAGCGCGTCGACCTTGCCCGCGAATTCGAGCGCGCGCGCCTTCCAGGTCGCGTAGGAGTTGGTCATCACCTTGTCGACCAGGCGCAGCGGCAAGGCCCCGCGCGCCGCCAGTTCCTCGATCAGTTTCACGTTCGGACGTGTCGATTCCGAATCGCAGGCGAGGATCGCGAACGTCTGAGCCGTCGGGACGAGTTTCTTCAGGAGGTCGAGGCTTTCCTTGTGGTAGCCCGGCTGCCAGACACCGGTGACGTTGCGTCCCGGCGCGTCCATGCGCTGGATGAGCCCATATTTGAGCGGCAGGCCGTTTATGCCCCAGAACACGATCGGCAGATCGGTGTCGACGAACTGGTTGCCGATGAAATTCGCGGCGTTGTCGTCGCCGAGCATCAGTATGTCCGGCTTGAACGCCTTGATCTCTGCGGTGATCCGCGACGTCGCCCGGGCTATGTCCGCCCTGCCGTCGCGACGCTTGGTGTCCATCCACGCCTTCCGGATCACGACATGCGCATTCTCGACCGCGTCGCGGGTATCGAGTTCCCGCTCCTCGGCGTCGTTCGCGAGGTACCCGAGCTTGCGCATCGCGGCGTTCACGCCACGCTGCGTCTGCTGCGACCAGATATAGCTGCGGTCGTAGCTGCTCACGATGAAGACCCGCCATTGGCGCTTCGAGTGCGAGGTCGCAGCCGCATGATCCGCACGTGCCCGCTCCATGGAACCGAGCGTCGCCGAGACGAAGACGGCGAGGAACAGCAACGCGGCCAGCACGCCGTATCGGCGGGCCGTCCGGACCGCATCGTCGCAACCGCGGAACATCATCGTCATACCTTCTTCAGTTCACGCCACTTCCTGTAGATCGTATCGATCTGCGCGGCGTAGGTGTCGAGCGCGGCATCCGGGGTCAGACGCCCGCTGGCCGCGTCCGCGAACATCTTCGGGATCAGCCATGTCTTCCAGATCTCGTCGATGGCCGCGTTCGCGTACCCAGGATAGCCCACATTGATGGTCCAGGTCGCGGCATCCGAGAGGACCGCGTACTTGTCGGCGGGCGTGGCGTTGCGGTCATAGGCCATCTGCGCGACGAGATCCGGCACCAGCTGCGGATAGGTCGGGAAATTGTAGAACCCGCTGGCCTCGAAGGCGCGCCGCGACTGTCCGACGAGATCGACCAGGAACTGCTTCGCCCCGTCGATGTTCGGAGAGAATTTCCAGACGACATAGGCGTTCATGAGATGGATCACGCCCAAAGCCGCCGCCGGCCCCGCGGCCGGCTTCGCGAGGAAGATCTTGTCGGCGAGAAGGATCTTCTCGCTCTCGCCGGTGCGCGTGATCGAGATCGCGTTGAGTGTGACGGAGCTCTTCCCCGCCAGCATCTGGCGGTTGTTCGACGATGCGTCCCAGGAGAAGATCTCGTCGGTCATCGTCTCGGTGTAGAGGGCCTTGGCGAATTTCAGCGCCTCGAGAGCCTCGCGCGACCGCAGATTGGGACGACTGTCGGCGGTCTGCTCGGCGGCGCCGAACGCCACCAGGAGGGATCGCAAAGCCATGCTGCTGTCGAGTTCGTTCGACATGCCGATGCCGACGGTAATGCCATGCTTGCGGCGGATGCGGCGCCCACCCTCCAATATGCTGTCCCAGCTGCCGGGCGCGACACCGACGTCGTCCCAGAGGTCCTTGCGGTAGTTCACGGGGTCGGGGACATAGGCGTCGGAGAAGCCGAAGAACTTGTCCGTGACCGGGTTGAAGGTGCTGCGGATGGCGATGTCCAGAGGCTTGCCGTAGCGGCGTTCGCACTCCGCGTAGATATCCCGGTGGTCGATGACGAAATCCTCGTACGACGCGGGCGGGCTCAAGAACATGCAGATGTCATGACCGAATCCGCGACGGCTCTCGATCTCGGCCCGGCCTTCGATGCTCGTCATGCCGACATTCGTGACCAGCACCTCGGTGTCGTTCCTGTCGCCCCATTCCTTGATGAACGAGTTGTTGAACCATTCGTCGAAGGCGGGGACGAAATGGTTCGACTTGAGGATCCGCAGACGCTTCGCACGACGCGGCGCGGCGGGCGTCTGCGCTCCGGCGCCCGGCGCGACGGCGGCAAGGGCCGCGCCGCCGCCGGCGCCGAGAAAACGACGCCGCGGCAGGTCTCGATAGGTCCGGGCCTGGGTCATTGTCTGCTCCTTCATCGATCGGCGGGAAAGTCTTCGGCCGCATCCACATCGGCAGCCGCGCGGGCGGCAGCCCAGTCGCACACGCCATCCAGGTTCAACGGCATGCCGACGAGATAGCCCTGGGCGACATCGCAACCGATGGATGTCAGCCAGTCCATGGTCGCAGCCGACTCGACGCCTTCGGCGACGACCGTCATCGACAGGCTACGCCCCAACGCCACCACGCTCTCGGCGATCTTGCGCAGCGAGGCGTCGTGGTCCGCGTTGCGGATCAGGACCATGTCGATCTTCATCTCGTCGAACGGCGCCTCGTGCAGGCGCTCCAGGCTCGAATGGCCAGTGCCGAAATCGTCGATCGAAAGCCGAACCTCGTGCATGCGCAGACGGGTCTGGATGTCGAGGCTGAGCGTCGGATCGGTGGACATCGAGGTTTCGGTGATCTCGATCGTCAGCCGCGAGGGTTCGATGTCGACCTCGGCCAGGAGGGCCAGCACACGGTCGGGAAAATCCGTCGTGGTCAACGCCGATGGCGGCACGTTCACGGCGAGCCCCCCCCGAAACCCGGTACGCTCGGAGATCGTCCGCAGCGCCGCCAGGGATTGCCCGATCATCGCGTAGGTGAAGGGCAGCGCGAGGTCGGATCTTTCTACGAGGGGGATGAACATGTCGGGCCGCAGCCGGCCCCTCTGCGGGTGGTTCCAGCGTACCAGCGCCTCGAGCCCCACCCAGCAGCGATCCGACAGTCTTACCTGGGGCTGGAAATCGAGGACGAATTCGCCGCCCGATATGGCCCGACGGATGTCGTCCAGGCTGACCACGGAACTCGCTGGTGGGACGGAAACCTGTCCGGTTTCGCGCGGACGATCGGCAAGTCCGGACAGCACCGCCATCAGGTCGATCGGCCGGAAAGGCTTGCGGAGCACATCGACGACGTCGAGATTCTGCATGCGCGCGACCCGCCTGGCGCTATCGATGACACGGCGATCGAGGCCGCTCACCAGCACGATCCGGGACTTGACGCCGGCGGCGGCGAGGGCGCGCAACGCGGCGACGCCGTCGACCCCGGGCATCATGAGATCCAGCAGGATCACGTCGGCATCCGCAGCCTCCGCCTCGGCCGAGCGCCAGTCGTGAACGGCATGCGCCTCGAAGCCGAAATCCTCCGCCGCCTCGACCATCATCTGGGCGATGCCGGGTTCGTCGTCGACGACCAGCACCGTCCGCTTGGTCGGACGGGCCGATGGCTTCAGGCTGACCTTCGTCATGGTGACAACCTAACGCGGCGCATGCCTTCGCCACCATTAAGAAGCGTAAAGCCGGACCGGTCGGCGTTTACACTTCTTATCAATCGGGCCGTGGCCCCTTTGGTAACGTGCCCCGAACGGAAGTCAGCGAGAAGGCGGGGCGACCATGCAGACAAAGGACGCGGGCGGGGAACTGGAGACCGACGAGGCGATACTCGCGGAACTGGTCGATCTGATGGGACCTGACATATTCGCGGACGCCTTCGCGACCTTCACCGCGGATCTCGACGGGTCGCTCGGCGCGATGCGCGCCGCCATCGCCACCCAGGATGCCGACGCGATTCGACGCCAGGCGCACCGGATCAAGGGCTTGCTGTCGCAATTCGGCGCGACAGGGGCCGCCGCGATCGCGCAGCAAGTCGAAACCGCGGTCGCGGGGCCGATCTTCGCGCAGGCCGAATCGCTCGCCGCGATCATGCCGGCGACGATCGCAGAGATGCGCCGGATATCCGCCATGTTACTTTCCCGGTCGTGATGTGCTTCAGACCTCGATGAATCGTCCACCCCAGGACAAGCCAGCCGCCGGCGCATCCCCGCGCGGCCAGGATTCGCCCCTCGCGGGCCGCCGGATCCTGGTCGTGGACGATTCCGAGACGGCCTGCGTGATCCTTCGCCTGATGCTGGAACGACAGGGCGCACGGGTCGAGACGGTGACCAGCGGCGCGGCGGCCATTGCCGCGACGCGCCGGGCAGGCGCGGATTTCGATGTCGTGCTGATGGATCTCGTGATGGAGGGCATCGACGGCTTCGCGGCGATCGAACAGATCCGCGAGATGCGCCAGGGCCGCAAGCCCGCCATCGTCGCGATGTCGGCGACGGTCACTCCCGAGATCACGGCGCGCTGCGTCGCGCTCGGATCCCACCCGCGGCTGTTGCGCAAACCCTACCGGGCCGCCGAGGTCCTCGACTGCATCAAGGAACTGCTGGTCGCATCCGACGATGCCCGGGTCGTGGCGCCGCTTCCCGTCCCTGGAACTGCCGCGCCCGCGAGCACGCAGGGCTTCGACCGCGACGCCGCATCGATGCGCTGCGGCGGCGACGACGCGTTGCTGCGATCGCTGCTCCGCGGCATGCGCGATGGCCTGGGAACGGCGACACGCGACATCGCAGACGCATTCAAGTCGGGGGAGCGTACGCTTGCCGCCGGGCGGCTCCACCGGATCCGCGGAGAGGCCCTGAATCTCGGTCTTGATGCCGTCGCCCGCGACGTCGCCGCCCTGGAGGACGACGTCGATGGCGGCAAGCCAGCCGAACGTCTGGCCGTGACGCTCTCCGCCGTGATGCGCCGCGCCGGCGACCGGATCGACGACGCGCTCGCGGCACTCGGGGCAGACGAGCCGGCCGTGGGCAAGGATCTCGATGCCGACGGGTTCGCCCGGCTGGTCGCCGCCATGGCGGATTGGGATCCTTCGGCACCGCTGCTGACCCAGGCGGCCGCGCGACTCCTGCCGCGGACGTATGCGGACGAGATCGAGACGCTGTTCCGTCAGCGCCTCGACGCTCTCGACTTCGGTGGCGCCCGCGCGCTGCTCGCGCCGCAGGATGACCGGAGCGGACCGGTACGCCATGCGACCGAACCCGCGGTCCTGATCGTCGACGACCATCCCGGGGCGATTCGGATCATGGCCCGCATCCTGGCTCCGGTCGGGCGTCTGCGTTTCGCCCTGTCGGGGGAGCAGGCCCTGGAGCTTGCCCGGCAGACGACACCCGACCTCGTGGTCGCCGACATCAACATGGGCGATCTGTCGGGGATCTCGTTGTGCAAGGCGCTCAAGGCCGAGATCGTCACCGCCGAGATCCCGGTGATCCTGGTCTCTGCCGACCAGGACATCGCGACCGAAGCGCGCGCCCTGACCGCGGGCGCCGTCGACTTCATCGAGAAACCGCTCAACGCGGCGCGCGTCCTCAGCCGCGTCACCGCGCAGCTGGACATGCGCCGGAGGGCACTCGAACTGCGCGCGCTTCTGAGCGGCGGTCCCTTGTCCGCGTCGCTCGGCTTCCTCATGTGCGACACCGACGGCAAGCTGACGGATGTCGGCCCCGAACTGGCGCTTGCACTCGGTCTCGACCGCGACGGCGCCATCGGCGCCGACATCTCGACGCTCCTCGCGGCCGATTGGCATCCGGCACTCGCTGCGGAGCTGAAACGCGGGGTTGCGGCGGGCAGCCTCGGGCCGATCGAGATCGTGCTCCGCGGCCGTGGCGGCATCGCGCTGCCCGCCCGGCTCTATGGTCGCGTCGTCTCGGGGGCGGAAGGTCGCCGCCTCTGGATCAAGCTCGACGACATGCGCGACCATCTGCGGCTCGAACGAGACCGGCTCGAGCGTGAAAAGGCGGCGGCCATCTTCTCGATCACCGCCGGGATCGCGCACGAATTCAACAACATCCTCGGTATCGTTCTCGGCAACATCGACTCGGCCATCGAGGAGATCACGCAACCCGATCTCCTCGCGAAGCGGCTGCGCGACGCGCAGTCGGCGGCTGAACGCGGCGCCGACATCTCGCGCGCGATGCTGGCCTCCGCGCAGCGCGAAGGCGCTCCCATGGGCGAGGCCTTGTCCATCGACGACCTGCTCGCCGACATCTGGCCTGTCCTCGCCAATGCCCTGCCCAAGCGCATGACGCTGCGGCGCGAGCCGTCGGGGCGGACCCTGCGCGCGACCGTCGGCGCCGACGGCCTGCGTGGTGCGCTGATCGCGCTGCTCCACAACGCGGCCGACGCACATCCTGGACAGGGAACGATCGTGATCCGCTGTTTCGAGGAGCCGGCCGCCGTCGGCAAGGGCGCCGGTTCGGTCGCGATCGAGGTCAGCGACGACGGCCCGGGCATGTCGCCCGAAGTGCAGCAGCGCGCCTTCGACCCGTTCTTCACCACGCGCGCGCCCTATCGCGTCGGCCTCGGCCTCACCACCGTGTTCAGCTTCGCGGTGCGCCACAACGGCAGCGTCGACATCCGGAGCACACCGGGACAGGGGAGCAGCGTGACGATCCGCCTGCCGCTGGCGCAGCCCGCGACCAGCCGAGCCTGAAGCGCATCTCCCGGCGTCGCGGCGGCGGCGGCGCCATGACGCGCTGTCAGGTCCGCAGGGCGGCCTCGACAGCCTGGGCCACTTCCTTCTTCCGATAGGGCTTGCTCAACAGCGGTCCTGGCAGGCTGCGGTTCTCGAGCAGCACGCGCGCATAGCCCGAGGCCAGCAGCACACGCAGATCTGGCCGTCGCGACTTTGCCTCTGCCGCCAACGCAAGCCCGTCCATGTCGCCGGGCATCACGACATCCGTGAACAGCAGGTCGAAGCGTTCGTCGTCCAGGCGTGCCAGCGCGTCCTGCGGAGACTGCGCGCCGGCCACGTCGTAGCCGAGGGCGCTGATCCAGTCGCACGCCAAGGTGCAGAGGCCGGGTTCATCGTCGACGACCAGGACCCGCTTGCGCGGCGCCGGCGCAACCGGCCTGTCGTCCGCGCGCCCCGCAGCGGGTGCGGGGATACTGGCCGGAGCCGCCACTGCTGGCGCGGCGAGAGCGACGGGCTGAGGCTCCGCGTCGGCAGCCGATCCGAGCACGGCCGCCGGGTCGGCGAGCATCGGCAGGAAGACGCGCATCGTGGTCCCGACACCCTCGGTGCTCTCGATCCGGATCGTGCCGCCCAGTTGGGTCGCATATCCATGCGCCATCGACAGGCCGAGACCGGTGCCCTTGCCGCGTTCCTTGGTCGTGAAGAACGGCTCGAAGGCCTGGGCCCGCACGGCCGGGCTCATGCCGGTCCCCGTGTCGCCGACCTCCAGCACCGCATAGCGTCCTTCCTTGAGGTCGGGATCGCTTCCCGCCTCTATGGACTTCGCACGTGTGCGCAGCGTCAGGATCTTCGGCCCAGGCCGATCGCGCATCGCGTCGCGCGCGTTGATCACGAGGTTGAGGACGACGTTGCTCAGGCTTGCCGCGTCGAGTGCGGCGACCAGCGGCCCGGCGGCGAACTGCACCCGCACCGTGATCGCGGACCCGACCGATGACCGGACCAGCGGCATCATCTGCTCGACGAGCTGGTTGAGGTCGTAGCGCGCGACCTCGAGCGGCTGCCGCCGCGCGACCGCAAGCAGCAGACGCGTGATCTCCACGCCGCGCATGGTCGCGTCGAGCGCCGCCTGGTAGGGCTTGTGGAGCGGATGTTCCTGATCGAGCCCCTCGCCGATCAGGTCGAGATTGCCGACCACGATCCCCAGCAGATTGTTGAAGTCGTGCGCAAGGCCGCCGGTCAGCTGGCCGATCGCCTCGAGCTTCTGGCGCTCGTGCAGCTGTTGTTCGAGCACGACATGGGCGCTGACGTCCCAGAAGGCACCGGTTATCTCCACCGCGCCACCATGGCCGTCGCGCACCAGGCTCAACTCGTGGTTCATCCAGAGATACTTGCCGTCCTTCGCCCGAAAGCGCAGACGCATGCTGTGCGTGCCCGTCCGCGCGAGCCGCTCGAGATCGATCGCCGCGCGCTCCTGGTCCTCGGGGTGGATGCAGCGGTTCCACAGGCCGCGATCGCCGAGGAAGTCCGTGGGCGACCAGCCCAGCTTCTCGCCGACATTGCTGCTGATGAATGTCAGGTTGAGTTTCGGATAGGACAGCGTGTAGAGGACCGCCGGGCTCGAATGCAGCAGCCGTTCCATGAAGATGTTCAGCTTTTCGATCTTCTCGAGGCTGAGGAAGAGTTCGGCCGTGCGTTCGGCGACCCGTGTCTCCAGCCCTTCGTTCTCGGCGCTGAGGCGCTGGGCACGCCGACGCCCGGCCTCGACCTCGCGCAAGGCGAGGAGCGCCATCGCGATCAGGGTCAGGCTGACCGTGAGCGCCGTCAGGAAACGCATCCTGCGCTGCTCGTGAAATGGCGCCAGAGCCTCCGCAAGCGCCACGCCGGCCGTGAGCGTCAGGCCATATTGGGGCAGCCGGTGATAGGCGTTGACGCGCTCGACGCCATCCGGCCCCAGGGCCGAGAGATAGTTTCCATAGAGCGGCGCCTCGGCCGCCAGGAAGGGAACGCCCGACGCGATCGTCCCGAGATCGCGGTTTCCCGGTGCCTGGACCATAAGCTCGCCGGTGTGGCGCACCATCGACACCATCGCCGCGTCCTGCAGCGGAAGGCTCTTGTAGAAATTGAGGAAATACTCCGGGTCGAGAGAGATCACCAGGACCCCGTCGATCTCGCCCCCGCGCTCGATCACCCGCGTGAACTGGATCGACCATTTGCGCGACACGCGCCCGATCAGAGGCCGGGAGACGAAGATGCCGTCGTGCTTGCGGTCGAGATGCACGCGGATGTGCTCGCGATCGGAGAGGTTCACGACCGACGTCGGCGTGCCGAGATTGCTGTAGGCCACGACCGCGTCGCGATCGGCGACCGCCACCTGCAAGGCGAGATGCGCGAGATTGGTGTTCCAGTTCGCGACCGTCGCGTCGAAGCCGGCGCGATCCGTGGTCCAGGCCTGCGCCAGCATGATCGACGCGGTGTCGATCAGCCGTATCGTCGCCTCCGCGTGCTCGGCGAAGGTCGCGGCCAGGAGACGGGTCTCCGTCTCGCTCGCGCGGACGCTGTCCTCGTAGCTCATGTGCTGGGACACGATGACGGTGCCCCAGACAAGCGCGAGACCAGCCAGCACGATCGCCGACGCCACGAGACGCAACGCCTTGATCGACATCGAGACCGGCCGCATCACCCAGGGGATCATGTGCGTCGTCCTTCCCACGCATTGGACATGTCGCACGCCACCCGTACAGGGCATCGGCGCCAATTCCATCTACGTCATGCCCGCCGGATAGACCCGTTAAGTTTGGTGAAGCGATGCGGGCGTCAGGTCCCGGCGTCGGGGGGAAGCGCGACCGCGCCGCGCAATCGGTAGCCCTGTCCACGCAAGGTCGCGATCGCCTCCGGGTCCGCGCCCGCCAGCTTGAACTTGCGGCGCAGATTGGCGACATGCACATCGAGCGCGCGGTCGCTCGGTTCCCAGTCGCGCTGGAACACGAAGCGATAGGCCGCCGCCCGGCCCAGCACGCCATCGCAGTCGGCCAGGGCGCGCAAAAGGGTGAGCTCCTGTTCGGTCAGACGCTGGCGTCCGGCGGGACCGACGATCTCGCGCGTCTCGAAGGCGATCACCGACTGGCCGACGCGAAGCGTTTGCGGCGTGGCCACGCGTGACGCGACGCGCGGCGCGCGGCGCAGAACGGCGCGGAGCCTTGCGACGAGTTCCTCGTCGGCGAAGGGCTTGACGATGTAGTCGTCGGCGCCGGCCTCCAACCCAACGACACGTTCGTGGATACCGGCGCGGCCCGTCAGCATCAGGATGGGAATCTCGCTGCGCAGCCTCAAGGCGCGCGCGATCTCGACGCCGTCGTCGCCAGGCAGCCCAAGGTCGAGGACGATCGCCGCGCAGCTGCGGCTGTCCACCGCGCCGAAGATCTCGTCCCGTCGTAGCGCAGTCCGTACGCGATACCCGTAGAGCTTCAGACACCGCGCGATCATCGCCTGGATCGTCGGGTCGTCTTCCACGACCAGTACGGCGGGCGAATCGGCACCGCTCATCGCGGCGCTCCGGCCGTTTCGGACATGTCGGCCTGGATACGCAGGTCGATCGTCAGTTCGATCGCGCCATCACCGTCCTGGACGAGCGCCGCATCGAGCGTGGGCAGGATCGGCGCGACATGGGACAGCGCCAGTTCGCAGGGGCCGTGGCTCGTCCGCCGCGGCGGCGCCTCCCCCGAGGGCAGCGTCGCCCAGAGCCGTATCGCAAGGCGCGACGCGCCCGGTTCCGCCGCAGGCACCGTCGTCAGGCCAAGCCGCAGGACACACGACACGCCTGCGGACCGCCGCAACGCCGTCGCCCCGCAGAGAAGAACGGCGCCGATCGTGTCACGATCGAGCGTCGTCGCGTACGCACCCCGCTCGAAATCGGGGGCACCGCCAGCGACAGCGAGCGTCTCTCCGATCGCCTCGAGTGCCCGGTCGAGGGTCGTCGCATCGATGACATGGCCGAAGGCAGGCACGTCGGCGACATTGTCCCGCGTCATCCCGAGCAGCGACAGCGCAGCGGACAGGGAACGCGCGCCGTGACACGCGTCCTCGATGGCGGTGCGCGCACGTGCCGCATCGACATCGCCGTCGTCGAGATAGCTCGACGCCGCGTAAAGGTAGGCGAGAACGTTGTTCAGGGCATGACCCGCGGCCGACGCGATCTCGGTCGGGCTGAGGTCCGGCGCTGGGGCTCTCATGGGGTCCATGTCCCGGGGTTTATCATAAAATCCCGTCGTGTCGCGAGCCTGGAGACCCGATCGGGGCCCGAGCCCCTCTTGCCGCGGCGTCCGCCAAACCGGTAAGCCCACCGATCATGACAAGTCGATTCGCAGGGGAGAGTGACCCATGAGCGGCGGGCACGGGCATCATGACGTCAGCAACAAGAAGATCGCGCTTCTGATCTCGGTGCTTGCGCTTCTGCTGGCGATCTCGGAGACGCTGGGAAAGGCCGCCCAGACGATCACGATCCAGCAGAACATCGAGGCGTCCAATCTCTGGGCCTTCTTCCAGGCGAAAACGATCCGGATGACGACACTGCGTACGGCCGCCGAGGACCTCGAGACGACCGCGCCCGCAATCGCCGATGCGGAGATCCGTGCCGCTGCGGCGGCCCGCATCGCGACCTGGCGCGCCACGGCGAACCGCCATGACAGCGAGCCGGAAACCCAGGAAGGTCGCAGGGAACTGGCCGCGCGCGCGAAAAAGGCGGAGGAAAAGCGCGACACGGCGGCCGCCGCCCATCATCACTACGAGGTCGCGTCGGCGCTGTTCCAGATCGCGATCGTCATGGCCTCGGCCATGATCATCACCGGGATCTCCCTGCTCGCGGCGGTGGCGCTGGGGCTCGGAGGCGTCGGCGCCGCCTTCACGGCGATCGGCCTCCTTGCCCCTCACGCGGTCCACCTGTTCTGAGACGAGGTCACTCCGGCGCCAGGACCACCGTGCTCGCGGGGTCGATCCGTTCGCGGCGCAGTTCGACGACGTGATAGGCGCCGCGGCACCAGTCGTCGAACTGGTCGCGATAATGCGGGCTGCCCGGGACACCCGAATTTCCGATGTTCTGGACCGCGCGGAACGATTGCGGCGCCGCGAAGTCGACGACGATCCGGTACTCCGCACCGGATGAAGCCGCATGCGGCGGCAACTCGCCGCCGGTGTTGCAGACGGTATGCGAGCCGCCATCGACCGGTGCCGGCCCGACATCGAAGGCGTCGGCGACGGCCTCCGCCGATAGCGGATGGCGCCAATGGGCAAGATGGATCTTGCCCCAACGCCATCCCGCGCGATCCGGACCAAGCCGCTCGCGGAGCGTCGCGACGGCCTGACGCGCCACCTCGACCGCGACCGCGCGGATCGTTCCGGAGCGGAAATAGGACTGCTCCGGCCGCTCGAGCAGGACGGTGCATAGTCCCGTCTGCTGCATCGCGGTATCCGTCAGTCGCGCGGGCACATGCTCGGCGAGGACACGCCGCTGCCAGTGGAACATGAAGGTCTCGAACAGCGTCGGCGCGTCGCTGTCGCAGGTCTGGCGGTGATCCCAGCCCGCCAGCGCTCCGGCCAGCAGGGTCGCATCCGCGTCGCCCGATCCGGCGAGCAGGCCGACGATATGGCCGCATAGACGCTCGGCGCGCACGCTCTTCACGTCGTTCTGCAGCGCCACGGTGGCCGGCGCCTCCGCAGCCGAGACGCCGCCCAGCGCCTGATCGAGACGAATGCCGCGATGGCCTTGCGAATAGGCGCCGTAGATGGGGTGCGGGTAGTCCGCGGGAACGATGCGCTGATTGGCCGAGGCGACATAGCCGCGCCCGGGGTTGTAGCTGTGCGGCATCCCCTCGAAGGGGATATAGCCGGTCCAGCGATCGGCCGGCTCGGCGGCGTCGCGGAAGCCGTAATGGATCCGCCCGCGCACCGGCATCCGCCCGGCCATCTGATAGCCGACATTCCCGTCCGCGTCGGCGTAGACGAAGTTGAAGACAGCGACCGACCAGTCCCGCAGCGCGTCGCGGAAACCCCGCCAGTCCCTGGCGCGCGACACCGCGATGCTCGCCCGCAGATCGTCGAGATGCTCATGGCCGACCCAGCGCAGCGACAGCGGTGGATCGCCCCGCTCCTCGAAGGCGGGCAGCAGGGCGTTCACGACCGGTCCACGCGTCGTGGACCTGATGTCGAGCGACCTGGACGCCGCGCCGCGCACCGGGATCTCCACGCTGCGCGTCTCGAAGCGGCGCCAGACGTCGCCGTCGCGGTATCGGCCGGCATCGGAGGGATCGACATGCTCGCGATAGAGGTCGCGCGTCGAAGCCATGTTGTTCGTGATCGCCCAGGCGACGGTCCCGTTCGAGCCCCACCACATGCCGGGGAAGCCGGGATGCCCGGCGCCGGCCGCGTCGTCCTCCGGCCCGTGAACGGCGTATTCGTACCAGCTCGACGGCACCCAGAAGGGCTGGTGCGGATCGCCTGCGAGGATCGGCTTGCCGCTCGCCGTGCACCGTCCGGCGATCGCCCAGTTGTTCGAGCCGGTGTCGCCGTCGCTGCCGGCCGCGAGCGAACCGCCATCCGGCAGGACCAGGTTCTCCGACGCCTCGGGCGTCAGGAAGGTGCTGCGCAGCCCTTCGGGAAAGAAGCGTGCGCATTCGGCAGCGAGCAATCGGTCGATACGGCCGTTGAGCGACCACCAGATTCCGCGCGCGATCGCCACGACGTCGCTCACCGAGAACGGCGTCGGCGCATAGCCGAGAAGCGCGAACTCGATCGGCAGTCGCGTACCCATCGCCTCGATGCCGCGATTGATGCCCGCGACGAAGGCGGCGAGCACCTCGTAGGTACGGCCGTCGATCAGGGCCGGTTCGCGCGCGGCGATCAGGTCGATGCCGACGGTAAGGTGCGCGCTGTCGGACGCGACGAAGGACGGCCCGAGGATCTCGGCCTGACGCCCGAGCGCGCGGCGCCGCAGGCGATCCATCTGCCAGAGCCGGTCCTGCGCCATCGCGACACCGAGACCGAAATACACGTCCGTGGTGGCGCCGCCCCAGATATGCGGGATGCCGCTGCGGTCGCGCAGGATCTCGACCGGCCCGCGTACCGCCGCAGGCAGGCGCATGTCGGTGATGCGCGCGCGCTCAGCGAGCAGGGCATCGCGCGCGGACGCGAGTTCCGCCGCGTCCGCGCCGATCGCGCGGGCGATGTCGGCGAGGCTGCCGTCCTTGCGCAGGGCGTCGATGATCTTGTCTTCGGCGATGGGCATGGTCTTGCTCCAGGTGGCGACGAATGGTCGGGGATCGGCTGGCCGATCCGTCAATAGAGCTTGTCGCGATACGCCTGCTCGATGCGTGCCTCGACCGCCGCGACATCCTCGGTCGAACGCGCCTGGTCCAGGATCATCCGGCCCAGGCTGGGCAGTTCCGTCCGCTCGACCTGGACCTTCGGGTCCCAGAGTCGCGAGCGCTTGAGCGCCTTGGCGCAGTGCAAATAGGCCTCGCGCAGTTCGACGACGATCGCAAGGACCGGGGTCCGGCCGTTCACCGCCATCGTCGCGAGCAGGGAGGGATCGGTCGAGAGGCGCGCACGGCCGTTGAGGCGCAGCGTCTCGTCGACGCCCGGAACGAAGAAGATCACGGCAACGTCGGGGTTCTCGACGATGTTGCGCAAGGTATCGAGACGATTGTTCCCGGGGCGGTCCGGTATCGCGATCGTCCGGTCGTCGATCACGCGCACGAAACCCGGCGGATCGCCCTTGGGACTCGTGTCCGCGCGCCCCTCCCGATCCGTGGAGCCGATCACGAGGAACGGCGACAGCGCGATGAAGCGCCGGCAATGCGTGTCGAGGCGCGGGATTGCCTTGACCGCGGCGAGGCTGCTGACGGGCCCGAACAGCGCGAGCAGGTCGGGCAGCGTGCGGATGTCGTGAGAGGACGCGTCGCTCATGCGGCGATCATGCGCGCAGCGCGGGCGGCGCGCCAACCGGAACTTGCGGCCGGTGGCTCGCCTCGGCGATCCTTCGGGCATCGTCACGGCGGAGGACAGATCCATGCGTCTCAAGGACAAGGTCGCGATCATCACGGGCGCCGGTTCCGGGTTCGGCGAGGGCATGGCGACGCGCTTCGCAGCCGAAGGCGCGCGGATCGTCGTCAACGACATCGACGTGACCAACGGCGAGAGGGTCGCGGCAGCGATCCGCGCGACCGGCGCGGACGCGATCTTCCGGCACGCCGATGTGGCGAAGACCGCCGAGGTCGGAGCGCTTGTCGGAGCGGCGCTGGAAAGCTTCGGTCGCGTCGACATCATGGTCAACAACGCCGGCTACACGCACCGCAACCAGTCGATGCTGACGGTCGGCGAGGACGCCTTCGACCGGATCTTCGCGGTCAACGTCAAGGCGATCTATCTGGCGGCGCTGGCGGTGGTACCGATCTTCCGCCGCCAGGGCGGCGGCGTGATCCTCAACACCGCCTCCACGGCCGGCCTGCGTCCGCGCCCCGGACTGACCGTCTACAACGCCTCGAAAGGTGCGGCGATCACCATGACGAAGTCGATGGCGGTCGAATTCGCGCCCGACCGGATCCGCGTCAATTGCCTCTGCCCGGTCGCCGGCGAGACCGCGATGCTGGCCGATTTCATGGGCGGCGACACGCCGGAGAACCGCGCGCGCTTCACGGCCAGCGTCCCGCTCGGACGGCTGTCGCGGCCGGAGGACATCGCCAACGCAGCCCTCTATCTCTGCTCCGAGGAGGCCAGTTTCATCACCGGCGCGGCGCTCGAGGTCGATGGCGGCCGCTGCGTCTGAGGGACGGAACGATGTCCATGACCGATGGCGACACGGCGGCGCTCGCGGCCGCGCTCGCCCGCCGTTTCGGCGATGCAGACGGACTGGCCGAAGCGGCGCCCGCGGACACGGACGCGGGCGCGCGCCTTGCCGGACTTGCCGGCCATCGCGTCATTCGCGCCTATGCCGACCGCCCGGTGGATCCCGCGCTGGTCGACCTGATCTGCGCCACGGCCCTGTCGGCGCCGACCAAGAGCGACCTGCAGCAGCGCGACCTCGTCGTGGTCACCGGGGCCGCGACGCGCGCGCGCCTGACCGAACTCTGCGGCGGCGACGCATGGATGGGCACGGCACCGGTCTGGATCGTCGCCTGCGGCAACCATCGGCGCCAGCGACAGATACACGCCTGGCGTGGCCATTCCTTCGCCAACGACCATCTCGACGCGTTCTTCAACGCCAGCGTGGACGCGGCGATCGCCCTCGCCTGGCTGGTCGCCGCGGCCGAAGCTGCAGGGCTTGGCTGCTGCCCGATCAGCCAGATCCGCAACGCGCCGCAGGCCGCAAGCGAACTCCTGGACCTGCCTGAACTCGTCTTTCCGGTCGCCGCGCTGACGCTCGGCTGGCCGGCCAATCCGGGGGTGCTCAGCCCGCGCCTGCCCCTCGCGGCGACGGTCCATCACGAGCGCTTCGACGACAGCGCGGCGCGCGATCAGGTCGACGCCTACGACGCGCGACGCCATGCGATCCATCCGTATCGCCGCCAGCGCGACACCGCGCGTTTCGGGGTCGCCCCCGTCTATGGCTGGTCGGAGGAAAAGGCCCGCCACTACGCCGAGCCGCAGCGCACCGATTTCGGCGCCTATGTCCGCGCGCGCGGATTTCGCCTGGATTGAAGGGACACCACCCATGAAGATTCGCGCCGCGATCCTCGAGGAGATGGGCCGGCCGCGCCCCTATGCGCTGTCGCGCCCGCTGACCATCGCCGAGATCGACCTCGCCCCACCGGGCCGCGGCGAGGTCCTGGTCCGCATCACCGCGGCTGGCCTGTGTCATTCGGACCTGTCCGTCATCAATGGCGATCGTCCCCGCCCGACCCCGATGGCGCTTGGACACGAAGCGGCGGGCGTGGTCGAGGGCCTGGGAGACGGCGTCGTGGATCTCGCGCCCGGGGATCGCGTGGCGCTGGTCTTCGTGCCGAGTTGCGGCTGCTGTGCCCCATGCGCCGAAGGCCGGCCCGCTCTCTGCGAACCCGCCGCCAAGGCCAATGGCGCGGGAGAGATGCTGGGCGGCGGGCGACGGATCGCCCGCGACGGACGTCCGATCCACCACCATCTCGGCGTCTCGGCCTTCGCCGAGTATGCCGTGGTGTCACGGCGCTCGCTGGTCAAGGTGCCGGCCGACCTGCCACCGGTCGAGGCGGCGCTGTTCGGCTGCGCCGTCCTGACCGGGGTCGGAGCGGTGGCCAACACCGCGCGCATGACGCCAGGCTCCACGGTCGCGGTGATCGGACTTGGCGGCGTCGGCCTCGCGGCCCTGCTCGGCGCCGCGGCCTGCGGTGCGGCGCGGATCGTCGCCATCGACATCGAACCGGAAAAACTCGCCTTCGCCGGGACGCTCGGCGCCAGCGACATGGTCGACGCGCGAAATCCGGAAGCCGCCGCGCATGTGCGCGACCTGACCGCGGGGGGCGTCGATTACGCCTTCGAGATGGCGGGATCCGCGAAGGCCCTCGAACTCGCCTGGAGCATCACCCGGCGGGGCGGTACGACGATCACGGCGGGTCTTCCGAACCCGACCCAGCGTCTGAGCCTGCCGCCAGTGGCGCTGGTCGCCGAGGAACGGACGCTCAAGGGAAGCTATGTCGGATCTTGCGTCCCGTCGCGGGACATCCCGCGCTATGTCGCGCTGTACCGCCAAGGACGGCTGCCCGTCGACAGGCTGCTTGGCGAGACGCTGGCGCTCGACGACATCAACGCGGCCTTCGACCGGCTCGCGGACGGCAAGACCCGGCGTCAGGTCATCCGGTTCTGAAACCCGACCCGAGGCCGCTCAGGCCCGCCGCCGGAGGCCGCTCCCGCCAGCGGTGGCGAGGCTCGCCTCCAGGGCCGGCAAAAAGGCCTCGCAGACGACGAGTGGCGCGCCATCCAGCACGAACCGACAACGGCGCGCAGGGTATCCGAGGACAGAGGGCTCGCACGCCGCCGCAAGTTCATTGAGCGGATGCCCGGGCGCCGGCAGCGCGTATTCGAGTTCGCCGCGCGTGAGCGGAACCTCGCCGGAGAACAACGTCAGACCGAGGGACCGCCCCCCGCGGTCAAGGATGGGGTGCCACACGGGGCAGTCGAGGCGGCAGAAACTGCGCGCGACGACGCAGTCCTCGCCATCGAGTTGAAGCGCCACATGCCGCGCGGTCATGGGTGTGTCGGCGGAACAACCGATCAGCGGCGCCTCGTCCGGGGCCGCAGAATCCGGGCCGAACCACAGAACCCGGACGGAGAAGCGACGACCGCTCGCGACCAGACGCTCCGTCAGCGACCCGGACTCCATCAGGCACCCCAGTGTGAGGGGCGAGGCCTCGGGCGGAAGATACCCCCAGGCTGCGTGCAGGGCGCCCATCACGGCCTCCAACTTCAGAAACTCGGTTAAGAGCCGGTCAATAATATATTGTAAGTCAAGCTTTACAAGAGGCCTAGCCTCGCCTGCAGCGGGATCGTCCACGGCGAAATCGCCGAAGATGTCCCACGCGCGACAAGGCGGAGAGCCAGGGCATGGTTCGCGCGTCCGTCAGCGCGGATCACGCTCTAGGCGCTTGCCCCGCGCGCCGCGATCGGCCACAGCGCCTCGACCCGGCCGTTGCGGACGCCGACATACCAGTCATGCAGGTTGATGGTCGGGTCACAATGCCCGGGGATCAGCATCAGCTTGTCTCCCAGACGCGGCGCCGGAACGCCCGTGACACGGACGCGGGCGTGCTCGTCCGAGACGCCGTAGGGCTCGAGACCTGTCCGGCCGTGGACCCAGGGCGGACCTTTTTCCAGGCTGTAGGATTTGAGGCCGGCATCGACCACGACGCGATCCGACGCCGGCGCGCTCATGACCGTCGCGAGCACGAACAGGCTGTGCTCGAACTCGGTGTAACGGTTGCCGCCGTGCTCGTCGCCGATCACCGCGTAGTCGGTGTCCATGAACGCGTAGGATCCGACCTGCAATTCGTTCCACAGGCCGCTTGCGGCCTCCTGCCGGAAGGTCCCCGTCCCCGCCCCTCCGACGATGTCGCACGACAGTCCCACGGCCGCGAGCGCGTCACGCGTCATGCCGACCGCCTCGGAGGCCTTGCGGATGGCGTCGACCCGCTCGCGGTGGCTGGGCAGATGCTGCGCCGTGCCGTGATAAGCCTGGATACCTTTGAAGACGAGGCCCGGCGCATCAGCGATCCGGCGCGCGATCTCGAGCGCCGGAGCACCGGGCAGCACGCCGCAGCGCTGCATGCCGACATCGATCTCCACCAACCCGCCGATCTCGACGCCGAACTCGCGCGCCGCACGCGACGCCTGCTCGATCTGCTCGACGGCATCGAAACAGACCGCGACCGTCGCCTCCCGCGCGAGCGCGGCGAGCCGCCGGAATTTCTGCTGGCCGAAGACCTCGTTGCTGACCAGCACGTCGCGGATGCCGCCGCGCACCAGGACCTCCGCCTCGCCCACCTTCTGGACGCATTGCCCGACCGCGCCATGGGCGATCTGCCGCAACGCGACCGCAGGCGATTTATGGGTCTTGGCATGGGGCCGCAACCGGACGCCGGCGGCACGCGCCAGGCCGGCCATCTTCGCGAGATTGCGCTCGAAGGCGTCGAGGTCGACGATCAGCGCCGGCGTGTCGACCTCGTCGACCGGAGTGCCGATATCGGCGGGAAGGCGTTGCATCTCGAACCTGCCAGCGTTGGAACGACGTGTGCCCCAAGAACGGGATCCGGGGCAGGATGATCGCGGCGCACCGGCCTGTCCATCCGCGATTTCACCATCCGGCACCCCGGCTCCGCGTCAAAGAAAAACCCCGGCAGGTCGCCCTGCCGGGGTCTCTTTCGCGGACCGCCCCCCGAAGAGGGCGGACATCAGCGTCACTCGTCGCGCTGGCCGATCAGCGACACCAGGAACTGGAAGATCGCCACGAAGTTCATGTACAGGCCCAGTGCATCCATCACGGCGATCTTGCCCTCGATCTCCGTGCCGCGGAACTCGAGATAGGTCTCCTTGATCCGCTGCGTGTCCCAGGCCGTGAGGCCGAGGAAGACGATCAGGCCGATCACCGACACCGCGAACTGCAGCGCCGACGAACCAAGGAAGATGTTGACGATGCTCGCGATGAACACCACCACCATGCCGACCATCAGCAGCGTGCCGATCTTCGACAGGTCGGCCTTGGTCGTGTAGCCGTAGAGGCTGAGCCCCGCGAACAGGCCCGCGGCCATGAAGAACGCGCGTGCGACGCTCGCACCGGTGTAGACGTAGAGGATCGTCGCGAAGGAGACGCCGATGCAGACCGCGTAGGCCCAGTAGAGGCCCTGCAACGCCGTCTTGGACATCCGCTCGAAGCGCCACGACATCACCAGCACGAAGGCCAGCGGGGCGAGCACGAAGGCCCAGCGCAACGGCGACTTGATGAGCAGATTGGTCAGCGCCGGCGAGCTGACGATCAGGTAGGAGACGATGCCCGAGAGCAGCACCGCCGAAGCCATGTAGTTGTAGATGCGCAGCATGTGCGCACGCAGGCCCGAATCGATCGCGACATCCGCGGTCGTGCCGGGCGCCGTCTGGTTCAGGTACGGATTATTCATCGGATTCTTCTCCCATCGCTCCCCTGTTCAGGGTCGTGCCAGCATATGGGCGCGTGCACATGCGATTCAATAGCGCTTCCGGGACGATCGACCGATCTTACCCATGGAAAATAAAAGGGTTTTGTCGACCGGCATCGCTTTGGTCATCCCTGCCGGAGCGAGGCCGCCGGCTTGTGGCCGAGCGCGCGCCATGTCCCGGCGAGCCCGATCAGGATCACCGCCGCGGTCGATGTCGCCACCACCGTGAACAGGGTCGACGGCAGCCACGCGAAATCGACCTTGAGATAGCGGGTGACCAGGATCCATGCCGCTATCCCGCCGAACATGGTCGCGAGCACCGATACGGCGACGCCGATCAGGCCGAACTCCACGAGCAGGGCGCGCAGGATTTCCCGACGCCGCGCGCCCAGGACCTTGAGAATGACCGCATCGTAGATGCGGCGGCGCTGGGTCGCCGCGATCGCCCCGGCCAGGGTGAGCGCACCCGCCAGCAACGTGACGCCGGCGGTGAGGCGCGCGGCGCGCGCGATCCCGTCCAGCATCGACTCGACCGCGCCAAGGGCATCACGGATACGGATCGCCGAGACATTGGGCAGACGTTCCACCAGCAGGCGCTCGAGCGCATCCTCGTGCGCGCGGTCCACCTGGGCGGTCGCGATCCAGGTCTGCGGCGCCCCCTCCAACGCTCCCGGCGCCAGGATGAGCGTGAAGTTGATCCCGAGCGTGGTCCAGTCGATCGCCCGGAGATTGGCGATCCGCGCCGTCAGTTCGCGCCCCAGCACGTTGAGGGTGATCGTGTCGCCAAGGCGCAGACCCATGCCGGCGGCGATCTGAGCGTCGAAGGAGACAAGAGGCGGCCCGCTGTAATCCGGCGCCCACCATTCGCCCGCGACCAGTCGCGCGTCGGGCGGCAGGGTGCGCGCATAGGTGAGACCGCGATCCGAGCCGATTGCCCATTGCGCTTCGGGAGCGACCACGGCCTGGTCGACCGGCACGCCGTTGAGCTTCGTGATGCGCCCGCGAAGATTCGGCACCCGCTGGACAACCCCGATGCCCGGCGCATCGCGAAGCACCGCGTCGAATTCGTCGACCTGATCGGGTTGGATGTCGATGAAGAAGAAGCTGGGCGCGATGGCCGGCAGCTGCGTCTGCAGGGCGCGCGCAAAATTGCCGTGCACGAGCGAGATGATCGCCAGAACCGTGAGTCCGAGGCCGAGGGAGAGCACGATGCCAGGAAGATTGCCGCCGGGCCGGTGGAGATTCGCGAGCGCGAGCCGAAGCATCGGGCTGCGCGGTGCCGGGGCGGCGCGCGCGAGGCGTCCGATCGCCGCCGCCGCGAGGCGGAACAGGATGAAGCACGCCAGGGCACCGGCAACGAAACCGGCCCCGAGCCGGCGGTCCAGAGAGGTCGCCACGGCGAGCCCCGCGAGCGCGGCAACCGCGACGAGCGTGGCGAGCGCGACATCCGCGCGCGGCCAGGCCTGCGGCGGCGCGATCAGGGACCGGAAAAGCGCGGCCGCCGGAACGTCCCGCGCCCGCGCGATCGGCCAGAGGGCGAAGGCGAAGGCGACGAGGACACCATAGATCGCCGCGAGGCCGAGGGCCGTGGGATAGACGCCGCCCGCGACACCGACGCCGAGCGCTCCCGCCACGAAGGGCGCGGCGATCAGCGGGATCGATGCGCCGATCGCAAGCCCAAGGGCGATACCGAGCACGGCCATGGCCATCACCTGGACCAGATAGGTGACGAGGACGAGCCCGCCGGTCGCGCCGATGCATTTCAGGGTCGCGATGGTCGCGATCCGGCCTTCGACGAAGCTGCGCACGGCGTTGGCGACCCCGACGCCGCCGACCAGAAGGGCCGTCAGGCCGACGAGGGTGAGAAACATCGCGATGCGATCGACCCAGCGCTGCAGGCCGGGCGCCGCGTCGGCGACCGACCGGATCCGCCAGCCCGCCGTCGGAAACCGGGTCTTGAGGTCAGCCAGGAAACGCTCCGCCCCCAAGGGATCGGCGAGAGCGACGCGATACTGCCAGCGGATCAGGCTGCCAGGCTGCACAAGCCCGGTCCCGCCGAGACTGTCCAGCGACACCAGCACCCGCGGCCCCAGCGTGAAGACATTGGCCCCGCGATCGGGTTCGCTGTCGATCACGCCGCGGATCGCATAATCCTGGTCGCCGATCCGCAGCCGGTCGCCGACCTGAAGCGCGAGCCGCGCCAGGACGGCGGGCTCGACCACGGCCCCCCAGAGGCCGTCGCGCACCGCGATCGTCTCGGCGAGCGGTGCCCCGGTCGCAAGACGCAACCCGCCGACCAGGGGATACGCCCCATCGACGGCCTTCAGTTCGCTCAGGCTCCGCCCGTCCGGCGCGCGCGCCATCGCCCGCATCTCGGCCACGACGGCGACGCGCCCTGCGGCCGCGAGATGCGCCCGCTGCTCGGACGTCGCCTCGCGATGGGTGAAGGACAGCTCGACGTCGCCGCCCAGGAGCCGGCGACCGTCATCGCGCAGGCCGCGCGTCACGGCATCGGCCAGCGACCCCACGCCCGCGATCGCCCCCACACCCAGGGCGAGACAGGCGATGAAGACCCGGAACCCCTTGATGCCGCCACGCATCTCCCGCCGGGCGAGGGTCAGCGCGAGGCGCCACGTCGCCAGCACGCTCATGACCCGGCCCGCGTGGCGTCGGCGCGCGCGTCCTCCAGGACCCGGCCATCCTGCAGGCGGACCATCCGTCCGCAGCGCCGCGCCAGCTCTGCGTCGTGCGTGATCAGGACCAGCGTCGCGCCACGTTCCCGCGCCAGGTCGAAGAGCAGCGCGACGATCTGCTGGCCGGTGGCCTGATCGAGATTGCCGGTCGGTTCGTCGGCGAGCAGCAGATCGGGCTCGACGACGAGCGCGCGGGCCAGGGCGACGCGCTGCTGCTCGCCGCCGGACAGCTGGCCAGGGTAATGGTCCAGACGATGCGCGAGGCCGACCGCCGCCAGCGCGGACTGGGCGCGGGCGAATGCATCGGGCAGCCCGGCGAATTCGAGCGGCACCGCGACGTTCTCGCGCGCCGTCATGGTGGGGATCAGATGAAATCCCTGGAAGACGATCCCGACGTGCCGGCGGCGGAACAGTGCCAGCCCGTCCTCGTCGAGCGTGTCGAGATCCTGTCCGGCGATGCGCACGCTGCCGGACGATGCGCGCTCCAGGCCCGCCATCACCATCATCATGGTCGACTTGCCCGAGCCCGATGGACCGACGACGGCCAGCGTCTCGCCACGCAGGACCCGAAGATCTATGCCGCGCAGGATATTGACCTCGCCCGCGAGCGACGCAAGTGTGAGACGCACCCCGTCGAGTTCGACGATCGGATCGCGCTGCTGGATGGACATGGAACGCACCGCCCGCTGGAGACAACCCGGATCGCCCGACCGGCGCGACGCCGCGCCCCGATATGGCCGCCGCGCCGCGCTTGTCAATGCGCGTCGCGCCGTCCTGGCAGCGGCGGCGCTGGCGACCGGTTGGCGCGCCGCGGCGCAGCCACGCACCGCCGCGGCGCGCCTGCTCCTGCTCGGTGACAGCCTGACTGCCGGCTATGGCCTGCCGCAGGCGGAGGCCTTTCCCGCCCGGCTGCAGCAGGCGCTGTCCGCGGCCGGGATCGCCGTCGAGGTGATCAATGGCGGCGTCTCGGGCGACACCAGCGCCGGCGGTCTCGCGCGGCTCGACTGGATGATCGGCGACACGCCCCCCAGCCACGCCGTCGTCGCGCTCGGCGCGAATGACGGGCTGCGCGGCCTGCCGCCCGAGCGCATGGAAGCCAATCTCGATCGGATCGTCGCGCGCCTGCGCGCCCGCGACGTGCAGGTCCTGCTCGCCGGCATGGCCGCACCTCCCAATCTCGGCCGCGACTACGCGGAGCGTTTCGCCGCGGTGTTCCCGGCCCTCGCCGCCCGGCATGCGGTCGCGCTCTATCCCTTCTTCCTCGACGGCGTCGCTGCGCGCCCCGAGTTGAACCAGCAGGACGGGATACACCCCAATCCTGCGGGGGTCGCGGTCCTGGTCGACCGCATCCTGCCCGCGATACGTCGTCTGCTCGGCGCATGACCGGGGCGCCCATGTTCCAGACCGCCAACGCATCCGGATCCGAAGACTGGAACCAGCTCGCCGATGCCTGCCTCGCGCGGCTCGATCCGCGCGCGGGTGCCACGCTCGGCTTCGTCTATGCAAGCGACCATCTCGCCGGGGAATTCGACGCGATCGTGGCCCATCTGCGCGGCGTGACCGGCATCGCCGCCTGGGTCGGCACGGCCGGCCTCGGGATCATGGGCGACGGGCAGATCCATTTCGACGAGCCCGCGCTTTCGGTCATGACCGCGGCGATCCCCGCGGGCTCCGTGCGCCTGATCGATCCCACGTCGCGGGGCGGACTCGAGCCGGGCCTCGCCGCCTGGGTCACCGCGCGCCCCGGCTGCACCGCCATCGTCCATGGGGACGGGCGGGACGCCGGCCTCTCCGATCGTCTCGACGATCTCGCCGACCTCGCCCGATGCAACACGATCGGTGGCCTGGGATCGTCGCGCGTCCCTCTGCCCCAGGTTGCGGGTGCCGCGGGGATGGGGCCGGTATCCGGCGCGGTGTTCGCCCCCGGGATCGTCGCCGCTGTCGACGTGACGCAGGGCTGCGCGCCGCTGGGCCCGGGCCGGCATCGCATCACGCGGGCAGAGGGCGGCCTGATCGAGACGCTCGACGATCGGCCCGCCCTCGAGGCGTTGCACGACGACCTGCTTCGCCTGCCGGCGGAGGAGCGCGACGCCGCCGCGCGGCGTCTGCATGTCGCCCTGCCGATCGCCGGTGGCGGCGACGGAGACTATCTCGTGCGCAACATCGTGGGCATCGACCCGTCGAACGGCACCGTCGCGATCGGCGACGCCGCGGAGCCGGGCCGGGAACTGATCTTCGTCCGCCGCGACCGGGCCGGCGCGGCGCAGGATCTGCGCGCCATGGCGGCGCGCGCGCGGCGCAAGGCACCCGCTGCGCGCGCCGCGCTCTATTACAGCTGCATCGCGCGCGGGCCGAACCTGTTTGCCGATCCGGCCGGCGAACTCGACATCCTGCGCGCAGGGATCGGCGACATGCCGCTGGCCGGTCTGTTCTGCGACGGAGAGATTTTCGGCGCGCGCCTCTACGGCTATACCGGCGTCCTCGCGTTGCTCGCCTGAGCAACGCTCCGCCCGCGAAGGACGCCTCCGATGAAGTACCGCCGCCTCGGCACGACCGATCTCGACGTTTCCGTCATCTGCCTCGGCACGATGACCTGGGGCGTGCAGAATTCCGAAGCCGACGCCCATGCCCAGCTCGACCGCGCGGTCGAGACGCACGGCGTCAACTTCATCGACACCGCCGAGATGTACCCCGTGCCGCCGACCGCGGAGACGCAGGGCGACACCGAACGGCATATCGGATCCTGGCTGGCGCAGCGTCCGGGCATGCGCGCGCGGGTGATCATCGGCAGCAAGGTGGTCGGTGCGAACAACAGTTCACCGCACATGCGCGACGGCAAAGGCAGGCTCGACCGCGCCGCGATCATGGCCGCGGTCGACGGCTCGCTGCGTCGCCTGCGCACCGACTACATCGACCTCTACCAGACCCATTCTCCGGATCGCGGCACGAACGTCTTCGGACGTCAGGACTACGTCCACGAGCCCGCACGCGACGGCGTGCCGATCGAGGAGACACTCGGTGTCCTCGCCGACCTCGTGACCGCCGGCAAGGTCCGGCATGTGGGCGTGTCCAACGAAACCCCGTGGGGCCTCGCCGAGCATCTCAACTGCGCCGCGCAATCCGGTGTGCCGCGCGTGCAGGCAATCCAGAACCCCTACAGCCTTCTCAACCGCGTCTTCGAGATCGGCCTCGCCGAGATGGCCATTCGCGCGCGCTGCGGCCTGCTCGCCTACTCGCCCCTGGCGATGGGACTGCTCGCCGGCAAATATCTCGGTGGCGCGCGGCCGGCCGGCGCACGGCTGACCCTGTTCCAGCGCTTCAAACGCTACGACAAGCCGCGCCAGGAGGCGGCGACCACGGCCTATGTGGCACTGGCCCGCGAAGCCGGTCTCGATCCGGCCCAGATGGCCCTCGCCTTCGTCAATTCGCGCGCCTTCGTCACCGCCACCATCATCGGCGCCACGACGCTGGACCAGCTGGACACGAACGCCCGTTCGATCGATCTCGACCTCTCCAGCGACGTGCTGGCGCGGATCGAGGCGATCCACGCGGGCAATCCAAACCCGTGCCCCTGAACCCGTAACTCAGGCCGGCGGTCGCTGCGGCGGGCAGGGCGAGAGCAGATCGAAGCACGCCCCGATGACGTGATAATCCTTGCCGCCGCTGCCCTTGTCGGTGGCGATGCGAGCGTTGTCCGGCCCGAGCAGCTTGTGCCACGAGCCCTGCGCGTGGTCGACCAGATGGGTCCAGCAATAGCGCCAGAGCATGTCATGGCGCTCCCAATAGGCGCCCTCGCCGGTCGCCCGCGCCAGCAATCCCGCCGCCGCCGCGGACTCGATCTGGACCCAGAAATACTTGTCCGCGTTGGCGACCGAGAGATCCGGCTCGAGACTGTAGACGAGACCGCCATGGACGGGGTCCCAGGCCCGCGCGATGGCCGTGTCGAACAGGTCGCGGGCACGCGCGAGCATCCAGCCCTCTGGACGCCGGGCATGGAGCTGCAGGAGCAGTTTGGTCCATTCGGTCTGATGTCCGGGCTGGAAACCCCAGGGCCGGTATCCGTTGCTGAAATCGCCCTTGGCGTAGCTCCAGTCCGGGATCCAGCCAGGGTGGTAATGCTCCCAGACCAGCCCACCGGTCTGATCTGCGAGGCTGAGGCACAGGGATCCGGCGATCCGCGCCGCGCGGTCGAGATAGCGGGCCGCGCCGGTGGCGGCATGCGCGGCGAGCAGCGCCTCGCAGCCATGCATGTTCGCGTTCTGGCCGCGATAGGGATCGGTGACCGACCAATCAGCGCTTGCGACATCTGCGTAAAGTCCATGCGCCTCTTCCCAGAGACGCGCGTCCAACGTGGCGTCGAGTTCCTCGAGCCAGCCGCGCGCCTCGGCGACCCCGGCCATCGCGGCATGCGCGTAGGCGAGCATCACGTGGACGAGGCCGTAGCATTGGTTCTCCGGTTCGCTCGCGCGCCAGGCGCCGTCGCGGAAGGCGACCATCCAGGCATATCCGCCGGTTCGCGGATCGCGATGTACGTCGCGCAGGAATCGCAGGCCATGCCGGATGGCACCGTCGAAACGATCGGTTTCCAGCACGCGCGCCGCCATCGCGAAGGAGACCACCATGCGCGCCGAACTCACCAACGCGCGCTTGTCCGGGTCGCGCAGCCCGCCATCGAGCGCGTAATAGTGGAAAAAGCCGCCGCGCGGGTCGATGCAACGCGGATGGAGGAAGCCAATCATCCACGCGATGTGATCGCGCAGGAATGCCGGGGAACGGAAATCGGGGACGGTCATGACCTGCGCATGTTCCTCCCACGGCCGCGCGCCGCGCAAGGCTTGCCGCGGATCGCGAATCGCCGGACCCTCGACGCCTCAGATCGAAGGTTCCGTGCGCCATGATCCGCCTGTTCGTCGGCCTCGAACTGCCAGAGGATATCCGCCTTGCGCTGACCGGGATCTTCGGAGGCGTTCCGGGAGCGGATTGGGAGCCACCGGACAACCTCCACCTGACGCTGCGCTTCATCGGCGAGGTCAGCGAGGGCGACGCGGAAGACATGCACGAGGCGCTCATGCGCGTTCGTGCGCCCGGCTTCGCGCTGACCCTGTCGGGCGTCGGTCATTTCTCGACGGGCGACGAACTGCGCGTGCTCTGGGCCGGCGTCGAAAAGAGCGATCCGCTGATGCACCTCCAACGCAACATCGAATCGGCGCTCGTCCGCGCCGGGTCGCCGCCCGAGGGGCGCCGCTTCCGCCCGCATGTGACGCTTGCCCGCTGCGCCGGCGTATCCGTCCTGCGCGCCCAGGGCTATTTCGCCCATCACGCACTCTTCCGCGCGGGTCCGTTCGACGTCGACCGCTTCACCCTGTTCTCGAGCCACAGGCGCACGGACGGTGCGATCTACTCGCCCGAAGCCGATTATCTTCTGCCGCTGCCGGCGTAAGCCGGGACCAGGCCGGTCACTGCGCGAGGAAGCCCCCGTCGACCGCCAGCACATGTCCGGTGACGAGGGAAGAGGCGCGGCTCGCCAGGAACAGGATCGATGCCGCGACGTCCTCGGGATCCGGGAAACGGCCCAGCGGCGTCACCGCCTCCATGCGTGCGCGCAGGTCAGCGCTTTCGAAGAGGGGGCGGGTAAGCTCCGTTTTCACCCAGGTCGGCGCGACCGCGTTCACGCGGATGCCGTTCGCCGCCCACTCCACCGCAAGCGCGCGGGTCAGGTTGACGACCGCGCCCTTTGTCGCCTGATAGGAGATGTTGGGATACAGCCCGCCTCCCGACAGCCCCATGATCGACGCGGTGTTCACGATCCGGCCAGCGGCGGCATCGGCGAGCATGATCCGCGCGGCCGCCTGGGCGCAGAGGAACACGCCCGTCAGGTTCACTGCGACCACCTTGTCCCAATCCGCGCGCGCAAGTTCGACCGTGGGCCGGCGCAGCGCGATGCCCGCGTTGTTGACCAGGATGTCGAGGCGACCATGGGTGGCGCGCACGGCGCCGAAGGTGGCGGCAACCGACGCCTCGTCGGTGACGTCGAGGCCCGCGGCATGGGCGGCCAGGCCCTGACCACGCAGATCGTCGGCATGGGCGCGCGCCGCCGGCTCGTCGCGATCCGCGACGACGACCGTGGCGCCGGCCGCCGCCAGCAGAGCCGAGGCCGCGGCGCCGATGCCGCGGGCACCACCGGTCACGATGGCGACCTCGCCGTCCAGGCGCAGCAATCGCGAGGGATCTTGCATCGGGGCCTCCAGGGATCTCGTGTCAGGTTCCGAGCAGCGCCGACTGGGCGCGCTCCACGCCGGCCTTCGCCATGGCCGCCCAGGCCTTGGCGAGCGAGCCATCGAGGTCGATGGCGCGGCAGGCATCCTCGATGACGACGGCCTCGAAACCGAGTCGGCGCGCATCCAGTGCGGTCCAGGCGACGCAGAAATCCGTCGCGAGACCGCAGCAGAAGACCCGCTTGATGCCCTTGGCCTTCAGCCAGGCCTCGAGGCCCGTCTTGGTGCGCCGGTCGGCCTCGAGGAAGGCGGAGTAGCTGTCGATCTTCGCGTTGTAGCCCTTGCGCAACACAAGCTGCGCCTGCGGGACGTGTAGATCCTTGTGGAACTCGGCACCGGGCGTGCCCTGGATGCAGTGATCCGGCCACAGGACCTGGTTGCCGTAGGACAGCCGGACGACGTCGAAGGGCTGCTTGCCGGGATGCGCGGATGCGAAGGAGGCATGGCCCGGCGTATGCCAGTCCTGCGTCAGCACGACGATGCGGAAGCGGCCGGCGATCGCGTTGATCACCGGCACGACCTCGTCGCCGCGCGGCACCGCGAGGCTGCCGCCGGGCATGAAGCAATTCTGCACGTCGACGACCAGCAGCGCGTCCGCAAAGCCTGGACGCAAGGATGCCTCCTGCGCCGCCGCCGCAGCAGCGACGCTCGCAGCCGCTCCGCCAAGTAACACCCGCCTGCCCATCATGGCCGCCCTCGTCCTGATCCCCGGTGCGAGTTTACGGCGGACATGCCTGTGTCGACAATGCAGGCGCTCGCGGCGAGGTCGCCGGACCTCGCCTGGGCTAGCGCCTCGATCTCAGACGCGCGGAGGCGATCGCTGCACCCTGCTTGAGGCTGCGGAGCTTGGTCCAGCAGATGTCCGGATCGATGACACCGTAACCGGCGAAGGTCGAAAATCCGCAATCCGTTCCTGCGACGACCCGGTCGGCGCCCACCGTCTGCGCATAGCGTTCGAGCCGCTCCGCCACGAGTTCCGGATGCTCGACGAAATTGGTGGTGGAGTCGATGCAGCCGGGGATCAGGACCAGATCATCCGGGATGCGCGCCTCCCGCCAGACGCTCCATTCATGGGCATGGCGCGGATTGGCACCTTCGAACAGCAGCGCGCCGGGCTTCGCCGCCAGGATCACCGGCAGCAGCGACTTGAGGGCGATGTCCCGCGTATGCGGTCCTTCGTAATTGCCCCAGCAGACATGCATGCGCACCCGGTCGCGCGGCACGTTGCGCAGCGCCTCGTTGATCGCCTCGACATGCAGCGCGGCGCGGCGCAGGAAGGCCGCCTCGTCGAGGTCGCGATACATCATGTGGCGCCCGAGGCCGAGATCGGGGGCGTCGATCTGCAAGATCAGGCCGGCGGCGACGATCGCCTCGTATTCCCGGCGCATCGCGGCGGCGAGGTCGGCAAGATAGGCGTCGAGACTCGCGTGGTAGTCCGACGGTTGGAACAGCGCGATCACGCCGGGGCTGGCCGCGTTCATGAAGCCGGTCTCGTAGCCGGCCGCCGCCATCGCGGCCTTCATCGCCGCAATGTCCTTCTCGAGCGGTTCGAGCGTCTTGACCGTGATCGGCCCGACGCAGCGCGGCCGGCGATAGCTGGGCGTGCCGCCGGCGCGCGCGAGACGGTCGCGGAACACCGGATAATCGTCGAGGTCCTGGGGTGGCCGGCGGGGAGAATCGCCGTCGAAGCCGGTCAACCGATCCTTGATGTAGGTCGCGTAGGAGATCTTCGACGTCTCGCCATCGGAGGGGATGTCGACATCGGCGGCGCGTTGCCGCGCCAGGATCTCGCGCGTCGCCTCGACCATGATGCCGTCATACGCGACGGCGTCGAACGGCAGACCCTTCTCGCGCCCGAAGAGCAGATCCGCGACCTGCCCGCCGCGCGGGAGGGATCCGACATGGGTGGTGAGGATCTCGGTCATGTCATGCGTCTCCCAGCAGGCGGCCGGTCGCGCCGGCGGGATCGTCGGTATTCGTCACGCGGTAGAGGCTGGCCTCGCCTGTCATCGACGGCGCGAGGGCGTGGCGGAAGTCGGGCGGCACGGCGCAGATGTCGCCGGGAGCCAGCACCGTCTCTCCGCCCTCCCAGGACAGACGCCAATGCCCGCGCATGGCCATCAGGACCTCGTGACGCGAAGTCGCGTAGGGCGTCTCGGCAAGCGATCCGCGGGTGATCAGCTCCACCTCGAAGCCAGGACGATCGCGCAGCACACCGTCGGCGGCGATGACCTTGGCCGGCCGGCGCGCCGCGAGGGCCATCAGATCCCAGTAGCGCGCCACATGGGCCCGCACGACCTGATCGACCGGCGTCTCCGGGAAGGCGGCAAGCTCGGCCTCGGTCAGAACGGGCATCGGCGCGATGCCGGGCGGCAGGGTCTCGCCCTTCCTGGTGTCGTAGAGTTGTCCGTTCGCCCCGAGAACCAGCCCGTGCGCGCGCGCGTCCTCGATCACCTGCGGCGCCCAGATCACGCCGCCGCCTGCATCGTCGCCGCCGAGGATCGACATGATCATCCCGTAATCGGTGCCGACATTCTCGAACCCGCGAAAGATCCCCGTCGGGATGTTGAAGATGTCCCCCTCCTCGAGCACCACTTCGCCGGCGCGTCCCCAGCGTCCCCAGAAGAAGCGCCAGCGCCCCTTGAGGACGAAGAACACCTCGGCAGTGCGATGCGAATGCAGGCTGTTCCGGCACTTCGGCGGTTGCCCCGCCGCACCGATGTTGAAGCCAGGGGTGGCCCGGATATGCACGTGCTGGTCGGCGGATTCGGAGACACCGGCACCGATGATCGAGAAATTCTCCTTCTGGTCCGATCCCGGCGTGTGCGCATCGATGAACGCGGTACGGCAAGGCCTGAGATCCCCGTAGCGCACGATGCGGCTGGCGATGTCGAACATGGTCCGTCCTCTCTCTGCGTATCCTGCGTCGCGGGAATTCACTTCACAGCCCCGCCGGTCAGGCCGCTCACGAAATGCTTCTGGATCAGGGTCGCCGCGATGGCCGCGGGAATGGTGATGAGGATCCCGGCGGCGGCCATCAGTTCCCAGACGTCGCCGCGCTCGGTCCGGAAACTCGCGAGTCCGACCTGGAGCGTGACCGCGTCGTTGCGGGTCAGGATCAACGCGAAGATGAACTCGTTCCAGGCCAGGATGAAGCAGAACACCGCCGCTACGATCACGCCGGGCCACGCCATCGGAACGACGACGAGGCGGATGATCGCGAGCCGGGAGGCGCCGTCGATCAGCGCCGCCTCGTCGCATTCCACGGGCACCGCGTCGAAGAATCCCTTGAGCATCCAGACCGCGAAGGGCGTCACGATCGCGAGGTTGACGATGACGAGTCCGCTCCGCGTGTCGAGCAGGCCGAGATCACGGAACATCAGGTAGAACGGAAGGATGATCACGACCGCGGGCACGAATTGCGTGGCGAGGATCGCGTAGAACAACCCGCGTTTGAGGAGGAAGTCGAAGCGCGAGAAGGAATAGGCGGCGAGCGCCGCGACGGGGATGGCGATCCCCACCGTCGTCGCCGCGACGACCGCGCTGTTGAGGATCCGCCTGCCGAGATGCCAGGGCGACTGGAAGATGATCAGGAAATTCTCGACGGTCGGGTCGAACAGCCATTTGATCTCGTAGACGTCGCGCGGAAGCTTGAAGGCCGTGAGCACGAGCCACGCGACCGGGAAGACGATGAGCGCGAAGACGAGCAGCAAGGCCGTCGCGGCGGCGACACGCCCCACCGCGCCCCAGGATGCGCGTCGCTCAGCCATGGGCGCCCCGCCCGCCCGGCAGGATGAGGCGCAGATAGAACGCGCCGACGACGCCGAGCACGATCGTCAGCATCCAGGCGAGTGCCGAAGCCAGGCCCATGTCGTAGTGCACGAACCCGATCGTGAAGATGTAGTGGGCGAGGGTCTGGGTGGAGATCCCGGGGCCGCCGCCGGTGAGGGTCACGACCTGGTCGAACATCTTGAGCGCGAAGATGGTCTTGAGGACCGCGACGACCGCAAGCACGCCGGAGAGTTGCGGCAGGACGACATGGCGCAGCACCTGCCCCTCGCTTGCGCCGTCGATGCGCGCCGCCTCCTCGGTTTCCCCCGGGATCGCCGCCAGTCCCCCGAGAATGACGAGCGTCATGTAAGGGAACCAGTGCCAGACATCGGAGAATACGAGGGCGAGCAGCGCGAAGACCGGATGGGCGAGCCAGATCACGTCGGCAAGGCCGGGAACGAAGGCGCCCAGCCCCTTTGCGATCACGCCGTGCTCGCCGTTGAACATGAAGCGGAAGGACACGCCGATGAGGGCGGGACTCATCGCGAAGGGGATGATCAGCACCGCCTTGGTCAGGCTCTGCAGGAAACCGGCGCGCCGCAGCAGCAGCGCGAGCCCGAGCGCCAACGCCAGCGTCAGCACGACGTCGATCGCCACGAACCACGCCGTGACCTTCAGCGCGTTGATGAATTCCGGCTCCTCGAAGGCGAACACGTAGTTGTCCAGGCCGACGAACCGCCCCGGCAATGGCGAGCGCTTCAGACGCCAGTCACGAAAACTCGCGATCAGGGCCGACGCGAGCGGCCAGATCGTGGTCCCCACGACGACGAAACCCGCTGGCAGGATCAGCAGATATTTGACGACCCGGTCCTTCATGCCCCGCGCTCCGGCGCAGCCGGGACCGGCGATGACCGGTCCCGGCGCACCCTCGTCACCCGCGACGCGCGATTCGACGGACAGCCGCCTCGGCGCCCTTGAAGGCGTCCGGAACCGACTTCGCGCCCGACGCGGCCTCGGACATGGCGGTCTCGATCGCCTCCATCATCTGGGGCCAGTCGGCCGAGTAGGGCACGGCCTTGGTGTTCTGCAACGCCTGCGCGGCCATCTCGTGGATCCCGCCGAAACGCCGGTTCACGTCCGGATCGAGCATGTTCGAGGTCTGCACCGCCACCACGTCGCTTTCCTTCGGATCGAGCAGGATGTCGCGCTCGATCGCCGGATGCGTGACGTAGGAGAGATACTCCATCGCGGCGTCCTTGCGGCGCGACCGTCCGGTCAGTCCGTAGATCCAGCAGTTGATGTAGGTGGAGCGCGCGCCCGCGCCGAAATTCGGCAGCGGCGCGGCCCCGACCTGATCCTCGGTCAGTTTCGAGACCTTGGGATCGAGCAGACCACCGCGCACCCACCACCACACCGGCACCATCGCCGAATTGCCGCCGCGCATGGAGTTGACCGCATCCTGTTCCGTGAAGGACACGGCAGCCGGCGGGGTGATCTTGTGGGTCCGCAGCATGTCGATGTAGTCCTGCGTCGCCTTGAGCCCGGCTTCGGACGCGAAGGCCGGCATGCCCTGCGCGTCGAAGACGTCCGCGCCGCGACCCCACAGGAAATTGTACCAGACCATCAGGTTCTGGCCGTTGTTCTTGCCGTAGGGCAGCGCGATGCCCGCGATGTTTTCCTTCTCCTGGAGAAGCTTGCCCGCGGCAACGACGTCGTCCCAGGTCGCCGGCGCCTTCAGACCATGCTTCGCGAAGAGATCCTTGCGATAGAACATGAGTTGCACATGGCCGCGGGTCGGCAGTCCATAGAGCTTGCCGCCCACCCGGCCGACGCCAAGGAACGCGCCCGGATAGGCGCCCGTGTCGATCTTCTTGTCTGCGAGCCGCGCATCGATGGGATCGAGCAGGTTGGTCAGCGACGGGATCCACTGGTCCATCGCGGTGACCATGTCGTAGCCGCCGGCGCCCCCCACCATCTCGGCGGTCAGCGCCTCGCGCATGTTGGCGAAGGGCACGAAGGTGTAGCTGACCTTGATCCCGGTCGCGTCGGTGAACGCGGCCGCGCGCGCCTGATGCGCGGTGAACTGGGTCGCGACGACGCAGAGGATCTTGACCTCCTCGCCGGCATGCGGGCGGCCGGTCTTGACCCGCGACAGCGCCGGCGCGATCTGCGCCTGGCCGGCCGATGGATGGAGCGCCGCCGCGGCCATGGCCGCGGCACCGAGAATCGTAGTCCTGCGTCGAAATTTCATCGTTTCCTCCTGGTCATGGTCATTGACGGCCGGATGCACCGGCCGCGTCGTCCGCATCAACCCGTCTTCATCACGATCTGCTTCCAGATCGCGGTCTCGTCGTAAAGCACATATTCGCGCCGCAGGCCCCACGGGCCGAATTCCGCATGGGACAGGCCCATGACATGGACATCGGCTCCGCTCGGCGCGCCGAACGCACCCCACCCGTCATGGGTCCCGGTCAGGGACCAGCGCAGCGCGGCGCGCGGCGAGAAGCCGGGATCGTCGCGGCCGATCACATGGTGCACCTCGAACCGCGCAGACGGGAAGGACGACCGCAGCCCCAGCCAGAACGCATCCGCATCCGCCCAGCCATGGCCGGTGACGCCACCGGGATGCTCCAGTTGTGCGGCACGATCGTAGACCTGCGGGATCGCGGCGAAATCCGCATCCATCAGGCGGCCCAGCAGATCCGCATAGCGCTGGCCGACAGGATGATCGTTGCCGCGACCGCGATAGTCGCCCGCAATGTCGTTCGCGGGCGAGAACGGCCGCGCGCAGCGCTCCGCTCCGCCTTCCGCGGCGATCCGCGCGGCCGCATAGGCCCGCGGATCGAGGCCGAGCTGCCGCACGATCGCCCCCTGGTCGCGTATCAGCCACTCGTCGTAGATCTGGTTGTCGCGGGCGGCGCAGTCGGCAACGATCCTGTAGACCAGCTTTCGCCCGGTGGCCTTGCCGTAGACGCCGTCGCGCGCATGCGTCGCGGTGGACAGCAGCCGATGGGACGACAGAAGCCCATGCTCCGGATGATCGGACCAGATCACGTCCTCTCCGAGCAGCGTACGATCCGGGAACTCCGCGAGGGTCGCCATCGTCGCGGCGATCACGCCGCGATTGCCGCGCACGACCGAACTCGGCGAGCGCACGACGATGTCCTCGGCATAGTAGCGATGAAGGGTCGCGATCCCGCGATCCTCCCAGATCTCCTTCGTGATCCCGATGATGTAGTCGGGGAAATCCTTCCATCTCGGGTCGAAACCGGTCATCGGCATCGGCGCATCCTTCGCTTTCGGGGGCGTCACTTGTCGTGGTCGGGACGCGGCGGGACCCGCTCGCCGCGATCGAAGGCCTCCCACCCTTCGCCGCCGAAGACGTCGACGCCGAGCTGGCGGAGAACATGGGGGAAATCGACCATCACCCAATTGTCGACGATCTTGCCGTCGACCACCTTCCAGAAATCCATGTAGCGGATCTCGACCCGCTTCCCGGTGGCCGGGATCCCCATGAAGGGTCCCGAATGGATCGCGTGCTGCGCCCCGAAGGACGCGCCCCATTCGCCCTGGAAGATGCGCGCCTCGTCGATGGCGACCTTGTCGGAAAAAGCCGCCTGGAAGGGACGCTGCCAGTTTTCCTGGAACTCCCGCAGACCGTTCTTCGTGCCGCACCCGGCATTGCCCATCCAGCGGAACGCCGGGTGGAAGAATGCGGCCATGCCGTTGATCTGATGGTCGTTGAGGCCATCGATCATGGCCTCGATCACGCGCTTCGTGTCCGCCGTCCTGGTCAGATCGTTGTCGCGCGTCAGATGCGCCTGCTCTGGCCGTGCTCCGCTCATGTCCTCATCCTTTCACGGCTCCGGCAGTCAGGCCGGAGACGATCTGCTTCTGGAACGCCATGACCAGGACGAAGAGCGGCGCGGTGATCGACACCGCCGCCGCGATCGCCTCGATCTGGTCGGCCGCCCGTGTCTCGCGGTTCATGAACTGCGAGATGGCGGGCACCATGGTCTGCGACTGCGCGTCGAGCAGCAGCGCCGTCACGAGATAGTCGTTGTAGGCGAGCAGGAAGGAAAACAGGCCGGTCGTGATCACGCCTGGCCACATCACCGGCATGACGACCCTGCGAAACGCGCCGAAATGCGTGCATCCATCCACGCGCGCCGCCTCGTCGATCTCGGTGGGCACGTTGCGAAAGAAGGAACGCATCATCCAGATCGTGAAGGGCTGGTTGATCGCCACGAGAACCGCGATGACGGCCCAGGGCTGGCCGTAGAGCGTCGGCGGCGCCGGCGACAGGGACGCGAAGAGCCACGCGGTGGGCCAGGCGGTCCAGAGCGGCGCCAGGATATCGCGCGTGTCGAGGAACACCGGCAGGTATCCGGTGACGAGCACGGAATGCGGCAGCGCGCGGAAGATCAGGGCCAGGACCAGCAACCCGAAGGCAAGGCGTCCGTCGCTGCGCGCGAAGGCGTAGCCGGCGAGGGTTCCCACCGACAGGGAGACCGTCACGACGCCCGCGGTGACCATCATGGAGTTCAGGAAGTTCCGCCAGAAGCCATGCGTCACCCAGACGGCATGGTAATGCGCGAACGTCGTCGCGCCGAAGATGACGTCGAGGGGATTCGAGGACAACGCATCCACGGGGTTGCGGAACGACATCAGAGCCGTCCAGCAGAGCGGGAACAGGGCGACGAGCAGCCAGAGTGCCAGGAAAGCCGCCGCGGCGATGCGCAGCCAGGCCGGACGTGCCAGGGCCCTGGGCGTGCTCATGCGCTCACCTTCGGCCGCGCTGGTCGCGCCACGCGCGGCGCAGCGGCACGATCAGGAGCACGACGATCCCGATCATGGTCAGCATCGACGAGGCCGCCGCGCGGGTGATCGCGCGGTTCCCCGTCTCGTCCGGCATCAGGAAGCTGAAGGTCAGCCATTGCAGCGAGATCACATGCGCCTGGCTGGAGAAGCCGACGACCTCGTCGAAGACCCGGTAGCTGTCCATGAGATGGATCAGGGCGACGAAGACGATCAGCGGCGCGAGATGCGGCACGATGACGGCAGTGAGCCGCTCGAAGCGCGACGCCCCGTCGACGATCGCCGATTCGAGCGTGTCGCGGTCGACCGTCTGCAGCCCGGCGTAGAACACGACGAAGGCGAAGGGCGCGACATGCCAGACGCGGTAGAACAGCATCAGCACTTCGATCGTCCAGCCCTGCGCGAAGATCGCGATGTCGCGCGCGAGGACCCATTCGATCAGCCGGGTCAGGATCCCGTCGCCCAGAAACAGCCAGCGTATCGACAGCGCGCCCACGACCGGAGTGATGACGAAGGGAAGCAGGGTCGCGAAGATGACAGGGCCACGCCATGCGCGCGCCAGACCATCCACCGCGAGCGCGATCGCAAGGCCGAGCCCGATCACCAGCGGCAGCGTCGCCAGGGTGAAGACCAGGGTGAAGCGCAGCGCCCGGTAGAAGTCGATCGCCAGGATCGCCTCCAGCCCCCCGCCGCCAGGCGCCAGCGCGGCCATCACGCGTTCCGGTTCCAGAAGCCGTCGGTACGCCTCGAGGCCGACCGGCACGGTCTCTGTCACGGGGCGGCCATCGGCGCCGAGAACGGGGATGCGACGCGTCTCGCGCACGCAGGTCGGGGCGAGGAAGCCGGGCGTGCAACTCTCGACGATCGTGTCCTGGAAGACCGTCCGCGTCTGATGGACGCTCTGCACGAGCACCGAGACGAGAGGCGCGGCGATGAACAGCGCCATCATCACCAGGGACGGCGCGACGAACAGGACGAAGCTCCGCGTCCGCATCGTCGCGCCTCCCGTGCCTCCCGACGCCGGCGCCTTACTTCACCAACCCCTGCTCCTTCGCCTTGACGAGATACGCGGCCTCGATCTCCGCGAGGGTGGTCCGGGCGTCCTTCTTGCCGGACATGAAGTCGGCGAGTTTCTCGCCGACGGCGTTGTGGATCAGGCCCATCGCGGTGGTCGACGCATAGTTCGGCGCCCCGCCCCGGGCGGAATCGATCGAACCCTGTGCCAGCTTGTTCGGGACATAGCCGGCCACCAGCCAGACCGCGGATGCGTTGTTGGCCTTGACCATCTCCTCGTCGAGGCCCTCCATCGCGACGCGGAAGGCGGCGTCGGCTTCGGCGTCGGGAATGTTGCGGGCGATCACGATCCCGTCCCACCACAGCGTGGTCGAGGGCCTGCCGCCCTTGACCGCCGCCGGAGCCGCCGCCACGCCGATCTTGCCGACGACCTGGCTTTCCTTCGAATCCTCGAGGGCGCCCAGGCGCGATGCCCAGAGATTGGCCATCGCGATCTTGCCCTGCTGGAACTGCTTCTGGACAAAGGTCGAGTCCGAGACGAGGAACTCGGGGTCCATGTACGCGGAAAGACGCTTCATCGTCTCAAGCGCCTTGACGCCCGCATCCGAATTCACGCCCGGGGTGTTGTCGGGCTTCACGAACACGCCGTCGTATCCGGCGAACATGTTGTTGAAATCCTGCGCCAGGTCCCAGCCCGCCTTGAAGGTCGCGCCCAGCGGATACTGGACCTTGCCCGACGCCTTGATCTTCTCGGCGGCCGCGAGCACCTCGTCATAGGTGGTCGGAACGGCGATCCCCAGATCCTTCAGGATGTCCTCGCGATAGACCAGGTGCTGCGCGTTGACCATCATCGCGACGGCCATCACCTTGCCGTCGATGCGCACGAGCTGGTTCGGCGTCAGGTGCCTGCCGTATTTCGCCACCAGATCGTCGAGCGGCCGGATGGTCCCGGCGTTCACGAGCGGCGTCATCGTGCCGTTGGACACGCCGCCGATCTGATAAAGCGACGGCGTCGCCGCGAAGGCAGCCGGCTGCTTGAGACGGAAATTCTGGTCCAGTTCGGCCTGGAGATTGCCGCACTCGGCCATTGCCGACGTCACCGCCTTCCAGGCGTCGAAGGCAGCCGTCAACGAGCGCAGCGGCACCTCGTTGCGAAAGGCGCATGCCGCCTGTGCCGTGCCGGCGACCAGCGCCGCAAGCGCGGCGCCCGCGAAGATCGCTTTCATCATGGTCCTCGTCTCCCTGTCCGGTTCTGGGTCTGCGTCACGCCGCCACCCGTCGTCCCGATCGGGCATCGAACAGGTGGCAGGTCTCGGGGCGCACACGCAGGGCGATGGGATCGCCGATGCGCGCGCGGAAGGTCCTGGGCGCCTTGGCCGACACGAGCGCCTCGCCGATGCGCAGCGAAACGAGCGTCGCGTCGCCGAGCATCTCGATGCTGTAGACCGGCGCGGCGATCGCGCCATCGGACGCCACCTCGACGTCCTCGGCGCGGAAGCCGAGCGTCGCCGGTCCGCCCGGCATGGCGGCGAATCCCGGGACGCGGGTACAGGGCGCGACGAAGGCGCCATCCTGGATTTCGCCGCGCAGCAGGTTCATCGCGGGCGAACCGATGAAGCCGGCCACGAAGACGTTGGCCGGCCGGTCGTAGATCTCGGCGGGCGTACCGATCTGCTGGATCTCCCCGCGCTCCATGACGACCACGCGGTCGGCGAGTGTCATCGCCTCGACCTGATCATGGGTCACGTAGATCGTCGTGACGGCGAGCCGATGCTGCAGGTTCTTGATCTGGGCGCGCGTCGAAACGCGGAGCTTCGCGTCGAGATTGGACAGCGGCTCGTCCATCAGGAAGACCGCCGGTTCGCGCACGATGGCCCGCGCGAGGGCGACACGCTGCCGCTGCCCGCCCGACAATTCCCGTGGCCGCCGATCGAGCAGGTCGCCCAGCTCGACCATGTCCGCCGCGCGACGCACGAGGGCGTCGTGTCGCGCACGGTCGATCCGGCGCACCTTCAGCGGAAACCGGATGTTCTCGTAGACGCTCATCGACGGGTACAGGCCGTAATTCTGGAACACCATGGCGACGTCGCGGTCCTTGGGTTCCAGGTCGTTGACCACGCGGCCATCGATGAGGATCCGCCCCTCGGTCGGATCCTCCAGCCCCGCGATCATGCGCATCGTCGTCGTCTTGCCGCATCCGGACGGGCCGAGGAGAACGACGAATTCGCGATCCGCGATCTCGAGGTCGACGCGCCGAACGCCGACCACGTCGCCCCAACGCTTCGTCACCCCCACCAGCGAGACCGCGACCATACCGTCCCCGAAAGCCGTTGCCTGGCGCGTTTTTCGCGCGGATGCGAGATTGACAGGGATTGACTACGTATGCAACTGGCCGCGACCGGTCTTCGGACGAGGGTCCATGCGAGGCATCGCGTCCACGGATCGATATCGAGGTCACGACCGGATGCGGCTTTGCTTCCGGCGCGATCGCCGCGGCTGATCGCGCTCAGCAGCCCGTGGTTTTCGGCTTGCGCGCCGAACCACGCACGACCAGTCGGACCGGCAGCACGGCCGCGCGGCGGACGACGGTGCGGCGCTCCATCTGCTCGGTGAGGATGGACACCGTCGCCTCGACCATCTCCTTGGCGGGCTGCGCGATGGTGGTCAGCGCGTACCCGTCCCAGGCCGCCTCGGGAACATCGTCGAAGCCGACGATCGAGAGATCCTCCGGGATGCGCAGACCGAACTCGCGCCGCGCGACATCCATGACCGCGAAGGCCATGTGGTCGTTGGCCACGAAGATCGCGTCGGGGCGCTTGCGCGGCGACAGCAGACGACGCGCCGACTCCGCGGCGCCCACGACGCTGTAGCCGCCGACCGCGCGACCGGCTCCGGTCATGCCGCGCTCGCCGAGCCCCTTGAAAAAACCGGCCTCGCGGTCGCGACTGGTCGAGGAATCCTCATGGCCGGCGATGAAGGCGATGCGCCGGTGCCCGCCATCGACGAGGAAATGCGCGAGCAGGCGGCCGCCCTCGATGTTGTCCGACGTGACGCTGCTCGCGGCGAGCGCCGGGACGTAGCGGTTCAGAAGCACAACCGGCGTGCCGGTCTTGGCGCATTCGTCGGCGAGGCCGGGAGACAAAGTCGCCGACGCCATCACGATGCCGTCGACCTGATACTGAAGCATCTTCTGCACCACGATGTCCTGGTCGCCGGGATCGGTCATGAACAGCAGCATCTGGTAGCCGCGCGCCTGCAGGGCGCGCGCGAGTTGCTCGAGCAGGACCGGGTAGAAATGGTTGTCGAGATAGGCCGCGAGCAGGGCGATGAGACGCGAGCGGCCGCTGATCATCGCCCGCGCGATCGCGTTCGGGCGATAGCCGAGCCGCTCGGCGGCCGCGAGGACCCTGCGGCGCATGTCGTCTGAAACGCTGGCGCCCGGCGAGAAGCTGCGGCTGACCGCGGATTGAGAGACGCGCGCGAGACGCGCGACATCCGCCGAAGTCACTGAGCGCTTGGCCATGCAGCATTAAACGAAGCCGCGCGGCCGCGGGCAAGCGCAGTGCCACGCCGCTGCACGAAAACGCGGCCCCGGTTTTCCCATTGCGAGGAAAGGCGACGGCGACGACCGGTTCGGACCCGTCCGGCCGCAGCGCGTTCTCCCCCCGATTTGCATGGTCTTTTTGCATGTCGTGCCGCTTGGCACGGCGCGTGCTTTCCCAGGATCTGCAACCCCCGAAGGGAGAACCACCATGCGCAGTCCACCCATCGTTCTCGGCGCCCTCGCCGGCCTTACGCTCGCCGCGACGGCCCAGGCGACCCTGATCAATCTGGGCCCCGGATCCTTCACCCCGGCGGCGAGCGTGATCACCTTCAGCGAACCGGGGCGCAGCATCGGCGATACCGACCCGATCTACACGATCGCGGGCAATACGGTGAGCTTCGGCGAGTCCTTCACCGGCCACACGGTGGTCGGGGGCGGCGTCCGGACCTTGACCGGCACGCCGACCTCGCCCCTCTCTCTTGTCCAGAACGGCAAGGCGTTCATCACGACGGATGGGGCCAACCCGACCAGCCCGGTGCTCTCGGGCACGCCACTCTACAATGGACCGCTATCGTTCACCTTCTCCACGCCCGTCGCCGCGGTCGGCCTGTCCGGCGGCTATTTCGACACGGTCGGTGCGACGACGATCGAGGCCTTCGACAGCGCAGGGCTGTCGCTCGGCACGATCGTGAACAGCACGCTGGGCGTCGAGTTCTACGGCCTGTTCGACAGCAGCGGCTCCAACATCGCCGGCGTGTCGTTCTACATCACCGGATCCGAACCGGCCGGCTTCGCGATCGACAACGTCACCTTTGGCGATGCCGACGTCGTGGTCCGGGCTCCGGAACCCGCGACCATCGCCACCTTCGGCCTGATGCTGGCGGGCCTCGCCTACGCCCGGCGCTCCAGGCCCCAGGCCTGACGGAAAGACCGACCCGCCCCCGCGCCATCGCCGCGCGGGGACGGGTCGCGATTGTCAAGACGCGCGGAGCAGTCCCCGCAGCACGTATTGCAGGATGCCACCGTGGCGGTAGTACTCGACCTCGTCGAGCGTATCGATCCGGCACTGCACCACGACATTGTCGACCTTGCCGCTGGCGCGCCGGATCGCGACCGGCACATCCATCCCCGGCCGGATACCCGCGGCGATGCCCGTGATGTCGAACACCTCGCTGCCGTCGAGCCCCAGGGACTGGCGCGTCATGCCGTCCTTGAACTGCAGCGGCAGGACGCCCATGCCGACGAGGTTCGAGCGATGGATGCGCTCGAAGCTCTCGACCAGCACGGCGCGGATGCCGAGCAGGCGCGTGCCCTTGGCCGCCCAGTCGCGGCTCGAGCCCGTGCCGTATTCCTTGCCGCCGACGACGACCAGCGGCACGCCGTCCTTCTGGTAGCGGATCGCCGCGTCGAAGATCGACATCTGCTCGCCCGAGGGCATGTGCCGCGTGACGCCGCCGGACGTACCCGCCACCATCTCGTTCTTCAGGCGGATATTGGCGAAGGTCCCGCGCATCATGATTTCATGGTTGCCGCGGCGGGTCCCGAACTGGTTGAAATCGGCCTCGCGGACCTGACGCTCGAGCAGGTATTCGCCCGCCGGACCGTTGCGCTTGATCGAACCCGCCGGCGAGATGTGGTCGGTCGTGATCGAATCGCCGAGCAGCGCGAGCAGGCGCGCACCCGAGATGTCGGCGAACGTGCCGGCCTCCTTCGCCATGCCCTCGAAATACGGTGGCAGCTTGACGTAGGTCGAACCGTCGTTCCATCCGTAGGTCATGCCGCCGGCGCCACCCATCTTCTGCCAGTCGGCGTCGCCCTGGAACACGTCGGCATAGCGCGCGCGATACATCTCCGCCGAGATCGTGCTGCGCATCGTGTCGGCGATCTCCTTGTTGCTGGGCCACACATCGCGCAGATACACGGGCTTGCCGTCCTTGCCCATGCCGAGCGGTTCGCTGGAGAGATCGCGCAGCACCGATCCCGCCAGCGCGTAGGCCACGACGAGCGGCGGCGAGGCCAGGTAGTTGGCCTTCACCTGCGGATGCACCCGGCCCTCGAAGTTGCGGTTGCCCGAAATGACCGCCGCGACGGTCAGGTCGCCGCCATCGACGGCCTCGGCGACCTCGTCCGGCAACGGCCCCGAATTGCCGATGCAGGTGGTGCAGCCGTAACCGGCCAGGTTGAAGCCCAGCGCGTCCAGATGCGTCTGCAGTCCGGCCTTGGCGAGATAGTCGGTGACGACCTGCGATCCGGGCGCCAGAGAGGCCTTCACCCAGGGCTTGCGCGTCAGGCCCAGTTCGTTCGCCTTCCTGGCGAGCAGCCCCGCCGCCACGAGGACCGCCGGGTTCGAGGTGTTCGTGCACGACGTGATCGCCGCGATCACGACATCGCCATGGCGCAGCGCGTAGTCGCCCTTGGACACCTTGACCGGCTCCTTCGAGGCCTTCGGCCCGAGCAATTCCGGCAGCGCCTTCTCGAAATTGGCCTTCACCGCGCCGAGCGCGACGCGGTCCTGCGGACGCTTCGGACCGGCGAGCGACGGCTCAACCGAGCTCATGTCGAGTTCCAGGATGTCCGTGAAGACGGGGTCGGGCGAGTTCGCCTCGCGCCACATGCCCTGCGCCTTGGCATAGGCCTCGACCAGCTTGATCCGCGCCGCGTCGCGGCCGGTGAGCGCGAGATAGTTGAGCGTCTCCTGGTCGATCGGGAAGAACCCGCAGGTCGCACCGTATTCCGGGGCCATGTTCGCGATCGTCGCGCGGTCCGCGAGCGACAACGCGTCGAGGCCGGGACCGAAGAACTCGACGAACTTGTTCACCACGCCCTTCTTGCGCAGCATCTGGGTCACGGTCAGGACGAGGTCGGTGGCGGTCAGACCCTCGCGCATCTGGCCGGTCAGCTTGAACCCGACGACCTCGGGGATCACCATCGACACCGGCTGGCCGAGCATGGCGGCCTCGGCCTCGATGCCACCGACGCCCCAGCCCAGGACGGCGAGGCCGTTGACCATCGTGGTGTGCGAATCGGTTCCCACCAGCGTGTCCGGATAGGCGAAGGACTTGCCGCCGTTCTCGGACACCCAGACGGTCTGGGCGAGGTATTCCAGGTTGACCTGGTGGCAGATGCCGGTGCCCGGCGGAACGACGCGGAAATTCGAGAACGCGCTCTGGCCCCAGCGCAGGAAATTGTAGCGCTCGCCGTTGCGCTCGTATTCGAGCCGTACGTTCTTGGCCAGCGAATCGCTGGCACCGGCGTGATCGATGACGACCGAATGGTCGATGACGAGATCGACCGGCGAGAGCGGGTTGATCTTGCGCACGTCGCCGCCGAGTTCGGACATGGCATCGCGCATCGCGGCAAGGTCGACCACCGCCGGAACGCCGGTGAAATCCTGCATCAGGACGCGGGCGGGACGATAGCCGATCTCGCGATCCGAACGCCGGGCCTCGACCCAGGCCGCGACCGCCTTGAGGTCGTCGACGGTGACCGACCGGCCATCCTCGTGGCGCAGCAGGTTCTCGAGCAGGATCTTCAGCGAGTAGGGGAGCCGCGCGATGCCCTGGAGGCCAGCCTGCTCGGCGGCGGCGAGCGAGAAATATTCGAAGGTCTTGCCGTCGACGGACAGCGTGCGGCGGGTCTTGAGCGTATCGGAACCGATGGCAGTCACGGTCATCTCCCGGTCGGAGGACGAATGGACGACGGGGGCGGACCATCGGCCTGCCCCGTCGGATGGCGGGTTCTCTATCACGGCGAAGGGGCTTTGTGCAGCTTGCGCGGCGATCCTGCGGCACGCCCCGGCCGGCGGCGCGGCGATTGACCGCCGGGCGTCCAGGCTGTAGCGATTATCCGCGCGCCTGACCGAGCTTGAAACCGAGCCGAGAACCGATCAGCAGGGGCGCCGAGGGAGGAACGGGTGACGACCGGTATCGCCACCGATGGCGCTGCGCCGAAGGCCTGGTCGGCGCGCGAGAGCGCCGGTGCCGCGGGCGGCGGGCATGCCCTGCTGCCGCCGGGTTGCGACACGCTGCCGAAGCTGCTCGAGGACGCCATCGCCCGGCGCGGGGATCGACCCGCGTTCCGCGAGAAGCATCTGGGCATCTGGCAGAGCTGGACCTGGAAATCCTGGCGCGACGACGTCCATGCGATCGCAGCCGGTCTGCACGGGCTCGGTCTCGCACGCGGCCAGACACTCGCCATCGTCGGCGACAACCGGCCCCTGCTCTACGGCGCGATCTGCGCCGCCCAATGCCTCGGGGCGATCCCGGTCCCTGTCTACCAGGACGCGGTCGCCGACGAGATGGCCTTTGTCCTGGCGCATGGCGAGGCCGCGATCGCGATCGCCGAGGACCAGGAGCAGGTCGACAAGCTCTTCGCCATCGGCACACGCGCCCCAAACCTCGCGCGCATCGTCTACGACGATCCGCGTGGCCTGCGCGACTACGACCATGCCCGGCTCGCCTCGCTGGAGAGCGTCATGGAGGCCGGTCGCGCGGCGCTGGCGCGTGATCCCGGGCTCGTCATCCGCGAGATCGCCCACGGCAAGGGCGACGACATCGCCGTGATGCTCTACACCTCGGGCACGACCGGCCAGCCCAAGGGCGTGATGCTCGCCTACGACAACGTCGTGACGACCTGCGCCAACGCGGTCGCCTTCGACCGGCTCTCGACCGACGACGAGATCCTCGCCTATCTCCCCATGGCCTGGGTGGGCGACCATATCTTCTCGTACGGCGAGGCCCTGATCGCCGGCTTCTGCGTCGCATGCCCCGAGTCGGGCGCCACGGTCATGAACGATCTGAAGGAGATCGGGCCAACGTTCTTCTTCGCGCCACCGCGGATCTTCGAAAACCTGCTTACCCAGGTCACGATCCGCATGGAGGACGCGAGCGCGCCGAAGCGCTGGATGTTCCGCTATTTCATGGAACACGCGCGGCGCGTCGGGATCGATATCCTCGACGGCAAGCCGGTCGCCGCCGCGGACCGCGTGCTCTACCGGCTTGGCGAGGCGCTGGTCTACGGGCCGCTGAAGAACGTGCTGGGGCTCAGTCGCATGCGCGTCGGCTACACGGCGGGCGAAGCGATCGGACCGGATCTCTTCGCGTTCTATCGCTCGCTCGGCCTCAACCTCAAGCAGCTCTACGGCATGACCGAGGCGAGCGTGTTCATCTGTCTGCAGCCGGATGGGAAGATCAAGGTGGACAGCGTCGGTCCTGCCGCGCCCGACGTGCAGATACGCCTCGCCGAGACCGGCGAGGTGCTGGTGAAGAGCCCCGGTGTCTTCCGCCACTATTACAAGAACGACGCCGCGACCCGCGACGCCAAGACCGCCGATGGCTGGCTGCGGACCGGTGACGCCGGATTGTTCGACGCCGACGGGCATCTGCGCATCATCGACCGCGCGAAAGATGTCGGACGCCTCGCCGACGGCACGCTGTTTGCGCCGAAATACATCGAGAACAAGCTCAAGTTCTTCTCCTTCATCAAGGAAGCGGTCGCCTTCGGCGCCGAGCGCGACGCCGTCGCGGTGTTCGTCAACATCGACCTGGAAGCGACCGGCAACTGGGCCGAGCGCAACAACATCGCCTACGCCTCCTACCAGGAACTGGCCGCCCGGCCGGAGGTCTACGACCTGATCGCAGGCTGCATCGACAAGGTGAATCGCGACCTCGCGTCCGACCCCGCCCTGGCTGGATCGCAGATCCGGCGGTTCCTGGTCCTGCACAAGGAACTCGACGCCGACGACGGCGAATTGACCCGCACGCGCAAGGTCCGGCGCGGCTTCATCGGTGAACGCTACGCCCCCCTCGTCGAGGCCCTCTATGCCGGAGCGCCGCGCGGCCGGATCGCGACCGACGTCACCTACGAGGACGGCCGCAAGGGCAGGATCGAGGCCGATCTCGAGATCCGCGACATCGCCCCGGCGCCAGTCGCCGCCGCGCGCGGAGCCGCCGCATGAGCGCCCGCGACCTGCCCCGCGATCCAGCTCCCGGCGAGACGCTGCTGCGCGTCGACGGGATCTCCCTCGCCTTCGGCGGCGTCAAGGCGCTGACCGATGTGTCGTTCGACATCCGCAAGGGCGAGATCCGCGCGATCATCGGGCCGAACGGCGCCGGCAAGTCCTCGATGCTGAACTGCATCAACGGCTTCTATCAGCCGCAGCAGGGCAGCATCGCCTATCGCGGGGTCGAGCGCCGACAGATGCGTCCCCACGATGCCGCGTCCCAGGGCATCGCCCGTACCTTCCAGAACATCGCGCTGTTCCGCGGCATGTCGACGCTCGACAACATCATGA